>DATKAX010000472.1:0-9144 GCA_035514595.1 Burkholderiales bacterium | reverse complement strand
AGCCGAGCGTCAGCCTGCCGGTTGGCGGGCGCAAGGCGAAGCTCAAACAACCAGGCTAAGCATGTAGTCCTGACTGTCTAGGGCTTACGGACGCGGGTTCGATTCCCGCCGCCTCCACCACATACCCCCAAGTAGGCCTCGCAAGCGGGCTAGCAACAGCCCGTTTTCATAGTGCAATGGCGTCCCGTGTCATCCAATACCATCCTCATGCGTTGGGGGTATGGCGTTGCTTCTTCATCGAGGAAGAACAGTGGGCCTACGACCACCTCGAGCAAAGGCTCGCGGCACATCCTTCACACCAGCGCGTGCACTACACAACCCATCAAGGGTCCTTCGTCGATGGCTTGGCCGAGCTGAGGTCACTGAACCCGAACCCCTTCTCGGCCGGCGCCCCTGTATTCGCCTTCATCGATCCGTTCGGAGCCACGGGCATGCCGTTCAGCCAGGTTCGCGAGCTCCTGATGCGCCCGTCATGCGAGGTCCTGTAGTGGAGAAGACGTTGGCCCGCCTTGAGCGAAGACCTATCCTCGAACAAATCGCGGGCATCGAGCTCGCGACGGGGGGTACAGATCGCGCTCACCGCCGAGGAAGCCGAGCACCTGAAAGAGCTTCGCTCGTGCGGAACCTGGCACTTCACAACAGATGGGAAGTAGATGAGCAGTACGCGAAACAAAGCGCACGTAACAGGTGGCAGCCGGGGGAGGTGCGGGAATTCGACATTTCCGAGGGCTACGCCCGGAATAGGAGCCTGCTCCGCGTCCTCAATGCCCTCTCGCTCGAGGTCGCCCAACGCTTCGTGAGCGCGCCAGGCTATCCATGACCACCAAGAAGACGGCCTCCCCTGAGTTTCTCGCGGCGGTCATCAAAGCGGACAACGCCAGGCGTGCGCGACGGGCAGCCGAGATTCGGGAACTGATCAAGACAATCCCAGTCTCCGACGAGCTCCTTAAAGAGATCGCCTGGACTGGCCCGGGCGAGCGGCCAGCCATCCTCCGAAGTCACCCGGGGCATGGCCAACACGAGAAGCTGAAGTCGCTCGATACGGTCCTGGCAATCTTTAATCGCTGCGTTGCAGACGTGATGCGCGAGCTTGACCGCTTTCATGCGTTCAGCCTCACGCGTCAATTTGGGCGTCGAACTGGAGAGGCCGAGCTCAATGAGATAGAGAGTGCAGTAAAGAAGGAACTGATGGCGTTCTCGACAGCCGCCGCTGCGTTGGTAGACCATGCGCGGATTGTCGAGAAGGCTATTCCTATCCCTGGCTACAAGAGCCAGCAATTGGCGATTTTCGACAGCGGCGAGCACCGCTTCGTCAAGGTCCTGCGCAACCTGATAAATCACGCACGCTTTCCGTATGTTTCTTGGCAGATCGAACACGGCGCAGATCGAAAGCGGTTGACCGATTTCGTCTTGCCGACGGAGTTGCTCCTTGAGCTTGAGGCCTTGCTCGAAGACGCGGACGGCATCGCATTTGTTAGAGCATCTGGCAAAGACGTCCACCTACGCCAGGTCGTTGCGTCTTATTCGAAACGGGTAAACGACTTCTATGCATGGCACTCTCGTGCGATCGAAGCAAACGTTCCACTTTCACTCGCCGACTATCGGCGGTGCGATGCTCACTGCAATGCCGAGGTGGCGAGAACTTGGTGGCGAATCATCCTGAGCCAAACCAAGGCGGATCCGTACAACCATCTCGAAACCTATCTCCTGCCCGGAGAAATCGAGGAGGCGATGACACTGCCGATGCGGTCAAAGGAGCAGATTGACTACATCATCTCGAAAGCGGACAAGCACAATGCCTGCGATGATGAGATCCGAGGTTTGGTGTACAAGTATTTCGGTCTGAATAGCTGATCGATCAATAGCCCTTCCCCATTGGCACAGACCTGATCCAGTCGAGCAGCGCGTTCGCGTCCTCCGCCGCATGCAGATGTTCCCAGGTATTGACGCCCCGCTCCGGCAACGTCTTCACCACCTCGATGATGTTGGACGGCGCCTGCGGGCGCGCGTTACGCTCAAGCGCCAATTGGAAGCGGAACGCGACCGCACAACGCTTTCCGGCATCTTCGGGCGCTTCGTACCGCAGGCGATCGTGAACGCCATGGTCGCCGGACGCGGCACGCTCGCCCCGGTCGAGCGGGAGGCAACCGTGCTCTTCGCAGACATCGCCGGCTTCACCGCGATGACCGAACGCGCCGGCGCCGCGCACACCGTCGAGATCCTGAACGCCTATTTCGACGAAGTGACGCGGATCATCGGCGCGCACAACGGCATCGTCACGCAATTCCAGGGTGATGCCGTGCTCGCGACCTTCAACGTACCCGTCGAGGACGCCGGACACGCGGCCAACGCCTTCGAGGCAGCTCGGGCGATCCTGGCTGCCGTCACGGAGGGGGAGTTCGCCGGAGAGCGCATTCGGGTCCGTATTGGCATCAATACCGGCTCATTAGTAGCCGGCAATGTCGGCGGCGGCGGCCGCCAGAGCTACACGGTGCATGGGGACGCGGTGAATCTCGCCGCCCGCCTCGAGGCGCTCTGCAAGGAGCATGGCACCTCGCTCCTTCTTTCGGCCGCCACGGCGAAGGCGTTGCCAGGCGCAACGCTCGTCGCCGTCGGCAATATCGCCGTACGCGGTCTCGCCGAGCCGGTGGCCCTTTATTCGATACCGCCCGGCATAGTGCCGGCGCATGGCGCTGGGGATACTGAACACGCTTCCCTTCGTCCAATGTCATCCTAGGCCGTGCAATTACGGCCGAAAATCGATTCCCGCCGCCTCCACCATCTCAGGTATTCCCTGATTGCCGCTCGCACCCCCCCGGCGTAACGTGCCAGTCGGGGGCATCGGTGGTGACTGTGACTGAATCTCAGGCGTTTCGGCGGAATCCGGACGGGTCGTGGACCTGCGTCGCGCCGGCGACGATCGAGCACCCGAAAGGCCGCATCCAGGTCAGCCCCGGCACCACGCTCAAGCGCGGCAAGGAGTTCATGGGCGTGGATCTCGCCGCCTGGCTGGACGAGCACGCCAAGGACTTCCTCGACCCCTCCCGGCAGTAATCCCGCCTAACGCCGGCCGCTCGTCGCCAGTATCGCCAGGGCGCCGACCAGCACGCCGACGCCGAAGCCCAGGCCCACCGCGGTCCAGGGCTTGTTCTGGACCTCGCGGTCGGCGTAGCGCGCGGCCTCTCGCATGCGGACGTTCAGGCGCTCGAGCATCTGGTCGAACTGCTTGCGCGCTTCCTGCACCGTGCCCTCGGCGCGCGAAGTCATTTCGCTCAGTTCGGTGGAGGTGTTTTCGGTGTGCGGCTGTTGCATGGTGTTCCCTTTCGTTCAGTTGGTCGGCTCGCCCGCCTCGATGGAGATCGGGTCGCTTGCCGGGAAGGAGTACTGGAGGGCGGCGTCGAGCAGCTCCTCCGGCGTGGCGCCGGGCGCGATATCGGGAGCGTCCACCACATCGTACGCAATGCTCTGCGAGCCGATGCTGCGCGGCGCGCTTGCGCTTCCCGACGAACACGACCGCCGCAGCCAGGGCTGCAGCGGCAACGATCGGCAGGACCGGAATGCGTGGCGGCATGGGGACGCTCCCCCGGCCGGCCGCAATCCGCGTGCCCGCTCAGTCTTGATCCCGGTTTGTTCCTCGCTTTAGATTTCCTCATGCGGTAGATGAGAAGAAATACATTGCTGCATTGCCGCAATAACGATCAGATAGCGGCTATGGCCTCGAGAGTGCTCCGGTTCCTGAAACGCGCATTGCGCTACCGTCGCGGCAACAACGCGCCGGGGCGCTTCATCAAGCGCAGCTTCACCAATGCCGCCGGCACCAGGGCCTACAAGACCTATCTTCCCGTCCGCTACCGCGGGCAGTCGCTGCCGCTCATCGTCATGCTTCATGGGTGCAAGCAGACGCCGGACGACTTCGCCGCAGGCACGCGCATGAACCAGCTCGCAGACGAGCTCGGTTTCATCGTGGTCTATCCCGCCCAGGCGCGGCGGGCCAACTTCTCCTGCTGCTGGAACTGGTTCTGGCCGCGTGATCAGAAGCGCGACGCGGGCGAGCCGTCGCTCATCGCCGGCATCACGCGGCAGGTGATCACCCGCTACAACGTCGACGCGCGGCGCGTCTACGTGGCCGGCCTCTCGGCCGGCGGCGCGATGGCGGCCGTCATGGGCGCCACCTACCCCGATCTATACGCGGCGGTGGGCGTGCACTCGGGTCTCCCCTACGGCTCGGCGCGCGACGCCGTGTCCGCGCTCGCCGCGATGCGCGGGCACCGCGCCGCGGCCGTCGCGCCCCTGCCGCACCTGCCGACCATCGTCTTTCACGGCGACCGCGACAGAATCGTGCATCCGCGCAACGGCGAATACGGCACCGTGGGCGCCGAGCTGCAGTCCGAGACCGGCCAGGCCGGCGGCCGCACGTACACGCGCACGGTCTATAAGGCCCGCCGGATCCTCGAGCACTGGCTGGTGCACGGCGCGGGCCACGCCTGGTCCGGCGGCAACGCCAAGGCCAGCTACACCGACCCCAAAGGACCCGACGCGACGCGGGAGATGCTGCGCTTCTTCGCGATCGCCGGGTAAGTTCAGCTCCACAAGGCGCGGCTGGCGAGGCGCGCGCCCGCGGCGAGCGCTTCCAGCTTCGCCCACATGATCGAGGGATGGACCCGGCGGTGGAACGGGCCTTGGGCGAAGCCGCAATCGGTGCTGGCGATGACATTCTCGCGGCCGAGCAGCCGCGCGAAGCGGGTGAGGCGCTGGGCGACAAGCTCCGGGTGCTCGACGACGTTGGTGGCGTGGCTGATCACGCCCGGCGCCAGGATCTTGCCGGGCGGCAGCTTGACCGACTCCCAGACCTGCCATTCGTGCTCGTGGCGCGGGTTGGCGGCTTCGATGAGGTAGGTGCCGGCGCGCACCTTGACGATCAGGTCGACGATCTGCTTCAGCGGCACGTCGTTGGTGTGCGGGCCGGGCCAGCTGCCCCAGCACACGTGGTAGCGCACACGGTCCTGCGGTATGCCTTCCAGCGCGTGGTTGATCACCTCGACCTGCCGCGCGGCCCACTTGCGGTAGTCCTCGAAGCTCGCCGGCGGCACCATGCGGTCGTAGGTCACCGCGAGGCGCGCGTCGTCGAGCTGCAGCAGCAGCCCGGCGTCGATGATGGCGCGGTACTCGCTGCGCATCGCCTCCGCGATCGCGAGCAGGCACTCTTCCTCGCTCGCGTAATGCTCGTTTTTGCGATCGGGTATCACGCTGGCGGGTGCCGCGACCGGGAGGAAGCCTTCTTCCAGCCCTGCTGCCTTGAGCGCCGCCTTGAAATTGGCGATGTCGCGCTGCACCTCGGCCTGGCCGGTATACGCGATCGGCCCCACGCACACCGCCACGCCCGCTTTCACGCCAGCGGTCGCCGGCGGCCCGTCGGCGGCGTCCAGCTCAGCATAGAACTCGGCGAAGCGGCTGCGATCGCCGCCCCGAGCGAACGGGTTGGCGCCGGGGGTCGCCGGGCGGCGCTCGAAGCCGCTCAGGCGCTCGAGCGCGTACTGCGACCAGCTGATCGCCTTGCCGAACTCGCCGTCGCTCGGGATATCGATGCCCGCCTCGGCCTGCCGGCGCACCACCTGCGCCACCGAGCGCCCGAGGCACTCGAGATAAGCCTTCGCGTCGTAGGGCTGCCCGCCCTGCTTGGCGCGGATGAAGGGCAGCAGCTCCGGGGGCCGGATCAGGCTGCCCACATGGGTGGTCAGGATGCGCTCGGTGCTGCGTCTCATGCGGGCTCCCGTGGATCGAAGCCTGGACTCCTAGGCAAGGCTTCGGCAACAGCCGCCGGTGTATCGACCACCCGCACGCCGGCCGCCTCGAGCGCGTGGCGCTTGCTCCAATAGCTGCCTCGGCTGCCCATCACGATCGCGCCCGCGTGGCCCATCTTTCTGCCGGGCGGTGATGCGCGCCCGGCAATGAAGGACACCACCGGCTTGCGCATCGCCGCGATGGTGTCCGCGGCGGCCTCCTCCATCGCTCCGCCGATCTCGCCGACCAGCACGATCGCTTCCGTTTTTCTATCTCTTTCAAATTCCTTCAGAGCATCGGCGACGGTCGTTCCCAGCATCGGGTCGCCGCCGATGCCGATGAACGCCGACTGGCCATGGCCGGCATCGACCAGATTCAGGCAGATCAGCGTTCCAAGGCTGCCGCTACGCGAGATGACGCCGATGCTTCCGGGCCGGAACACGCGCCGGTTGAACGCGGGCATGATGCCGACGAACGCCTCCCCCGGCGTGACGAGTCCCGCCGTGTTGGGCCCGACGATGCGGCAGCCGGCGGGCGCCGCGAGGGCGTGCATGCGCATGACGTCGTGCGAAGGGATGTGTTCGGTCAGCACCACCAGCAAGCGCACGCCCGCCGCGACCGCATCTTCGGCCGCGCTCAGGGCCGCCGATGGAGGTATGAACATCACCGAGGTGTCGACGCCGCCAATCTCGCGCGCCGCATCGCGCACCGAGGCGTACACCGGCACTTCGCCGTGCATGTCGCCGGCACGCTTCGGGTTCACGCCTGCCACGATGCGCGTGCCGTAAGCCAGCATCTTCTCGGTCCAGAAGCTGCCCTGGCGTCCGGTGATCCCCTGGACGACCACGCGGTCGCTTCTGCGGACGATCACCCTGCCGCCTCCACCGCCGCCCGCACGGCGTCCTCCATGCGATCGAAAGGTTCGATCCTGAGCCGCTGCTTGATGAGCTCGACCGCTTCCTCCTCGCCCGTGCCGTGAACGCTGAAGAACACCGGCAGGCGGGGCTTGAGCTTTTGCCAGGCCTCGACCACGCCGGCGGCCATGACGTCGGTGCGCGCGAAGGCGCCGCAAAAGTTGACGATCACGCTCTTCACGCGCGGATTCGCGAGCACCAGGCCGAGCGCCGCCTCCGCCTTCGTATAGGCATCGCCCCCGATCTCGAGAAAATTCGCCGGCGCGCCTCCGCAATGCTCGATCACGTCCATCGTCGTCATGGTCAGGCCCGCGCCGTTGGCGAGCACGCCGACATTGCCGGGCAACTCGATGTACTTGAGCCCGAGGCTGCGTGCGCGGCGCTCCAGCTCGGTCGTCCTCTCGGGCGCACCCCGCCGCGCAAGCTCGGGCTGGCGGAAAAGCGCGGCGTCGTCAAGGCTGAGCTTGCAATCGAGCGCCAGCAGGCCGCCGCCGCGCAAGCGGGCAAGCGGATTGATCTCCACGAGCTCGGCATCTGTCCGGGAATACAGCTCATAGAGGCGAACCAGCACGTCGGTGACGGCGTCGAGGTCTTCTCCCAGCGCCGCGCCTTGAAGCACCGAACGCACGCGGGCGCGTTCCACGCCCCGGGCGATATCGGCCGGAACCCGAAAGATGCTGTGTGGACGTTCAGCGGCGATTTCCTCGATGTCCATCCCTCCCGCGCTGGAGAACAGAACCACCGGGGCGCGGGATTCGACGTCGGTGAGCACGGCGGCGTAGAGCTCCTGCGCGATGCTGGCGCATTTCTCGACCAGCAGCCGCTCGATGCGGTAGCCGGCGATCTCCATGCCGAGGATGGCCTTCGCTGCGGCTCGCGCCTGCCCGGCGTCGTCCACCAGGCGAATGCCGCCCGCTTTTCCGCGCTTGCCCGAGGGCACCTGCGCCTTGACGGCCGAGCGTCCCAGGCGGCGCACCGCCGCGGCCGCCGCCTCGACATCCAGGCAAAGCTCGCCCGGCGGCACCGGTATCCCCGCCTGCCCGAGCAGCTCCTTGGCTTCGGCTTCCTCGAAATCCAACGCTTATCTGCCGTAGCGGGCGTGATACGCGCCGAAGATCCCGTCTTCGGCCGGAACCCTCTCGGGAATGACACGCGCGATGCGCGTGATGTTGAGGAAGTGGCGCCAATGCATGTTGTCGGAGAAGCTGTTGCCGCCCCAGGTGCCGCAGCCCATCGACAGGGAGAACGGCAACCCATTGTCGAAGCTGCCTCCGGTGGCGATGCAGTGCGCCTGATTCACGATCACCCGCGCGACCGGCATCTCGAGCCCGAGGCGCATGACCTGCGCCTCGTCGCGCGTGTGGATCGAGACCGAATGGCCCTTGCCCTGGTAGTCATAGATGCGGCGCGTGAGCGCGCATGCCTCGTCGAAATCGGACGCCCGGTACACGGCGAGCACCGGAGCAAGCTTCTCCCCCGAGAACGGGTACGCGCGCCCGGTACCTGTTTCTTCCACCATCAAGAAACTTCCACTACGTCCGAGGCCTGCCAGCCCGGCGATGCGCTCCGCCGATTGCGCCGTGGTGTCCGGCGAGAGCTTGCCGCCGGGAAACATGACCGCCTGCAGCTTTGCTTTCTCGCCCGTATCAAGCAGCACTCCGCCCTGCGCGGCGAGCTGCGCCAGCATCGCCTCGTAGACCGGCGCGAGAATCACGAGCGCATTCTCCGAGGAGCAGCTGGTCGCGTTGTCGAAGGTCTTGGAGCGCGCGATCTTTGCCGCCGCATCCGCGAGCTCGGCGCTCGCGTCCACGATCGACACCACGTTGCCCTGCCCCACCCCGATCGCCGGCCTGCCGCTCGAGTACGCGGCGCGGATGTTCGACTGCGATCCCGTGGCGGCAACCAGATCGGCCTGGCGCATGAGCTCGTGGGTGGCCTCCTTGGTCACCGGGGCGGGCAGCACTTGAACGAGATCGGCGTTTGCACCAATCTTCCTGAATTCGTCATGGATGAATTCGAGCAGCTGCGCGCAGGTCGAATGGCCCTTGGGCGAAGGCGCGAGAATGACGGCATTGCCGCACTTGAGCGCGTTGATGATCTGGTTGGCGGGCGTCGCCCCGGGATTCGTCGACGGGGTGATCGCAGCCACCACGCCGACCGGGCGCGCGATCTCGGTGACGCCGCGCTCCGGATATTCGGCGATCACGCCGACCGTGCGCACGCCCTGAATGTCGCGCAGCAAGCCGAGGGTCTTGCGGTGGTTCTTGGCGATCTTGTCGGCGACGTTGCCCAGGCCGGTGTCGCGCACCGCCAGCTCGGCGAGCCGCCGGTTGTTCCCGGGCTTCATGATGGCCCAGCCGCAGGCCGTGGCAACCTCGTCGACCCGGGCCTGGTCATCGCGCTCGTAGGCCGCCTGGGCCGCGCGCGCGCGGGCGACGAGCGCGGCGAC
>DATKAX010000471.1:0-3280 GCA_035514595.1 Burkholderiales bacterium | reverse complement strand
CGACGTCGCGATAACGCTGCCGCTGCTCTCGAGGATGGTGCCGCACTATGGCGAAAGCGTCGAAGACCTGCCGCAAACGCTGTTCGAGGTGGCGCCCACCGTTCTCTTCACGGTGCCGCGTTACCTGCAGAAGTTCGCTTCACAGGTGCTGGTGGGCATTGCCAGCACCTCGCGGGTGAAGCGCGCTGCCTATGCCGCGGCCATGCGCATCGGCCGCCGGCACGTGCGTGCCCGATGGGAAGGCCGCGCGCGTCCGGCGCCGGCCTATGCGCTGGCGCGGCTCCTGGTCTTCCTGCCGCTGCTGAACAAGCTGGGCCTGGACAAGGTCGAGCTGCTGGTCTCGGGGGGAGCGCCGCTGCCGCCCGATACCATGGCGCTGTGGCAGATTTGGGGGGTCAACGCCCTCCAGCTCTACGGCCAGACCGAAACGGCAGGCGGCATCATCACGGGGCAGCAGGGCATGTTCCCCCGGCCCGGAAGCGTCGGCAGGGCGCCCCCCGAATGGGAGGTGAGGCTAGCGGATTCCGCGGAGAACCGGGGCGAGATCCTGGTGCGCAGCGCCGATCTGTTCGCCGGCTACTGGGGCCAGCCGGAATCCACGCGTGCCGCGCTGTCCGCCGACGGCTGGCTGCGCACCGGAGACGTCGGAAAATGGGTGGACGGCGAGCTGCACCTGGTGGATCGCGCGCGCGATTTCATCGTCACCTCCGGCGGCAAGACGCTCTCGCCTTCCTATATCGAGAACCTGCTCCGCGCGAGCCCTTACGTCGCCGAAGTCATGGTCGTCGGCCACGGCATGAAGTATCTGACCGCCCTGGTGGAGATCGACTTCGAAGCGGTTTCGGAATGGGCTCGCAGCCGCCACATTCAGTACACTGGCTTCACCAGCCTGGCTCAGAACCCGCAGGTCGAGCGCCTGATCCAGGAAGAGGTGGCGCGCGCCAACCGGGAGCTGGCACGGGTCGAGCAGTTGAAGGCCTTCCGCATCCTGCCCAAGGCGCTGGACCCCCAGGAGGAAGGCGAGCCGGTCACGCCGACGCGCAAGGTCAAGCGCGCCCTGATGATCGAGCGGTTTCAAGAGCTAGTCGACGCGATGTATGACCGCAGCGAGGAAGAGCTGGTCGCCGCCGGCGCGGGAGATGTGCTCGGTGGCGATCCGCACCACAACCCAGTCTCGAGGAGGAAATTCTCATGAGCAAGCGCTTCAGGAGCATTGCGACCTGCTTTTCGGTGGCGGCGGCACTGCACGTGGCGCCGGCGCAGGCCCAGGACGCCTACGTGGTCGGCGTCTCGGGTGCGATGACCGGTCCGGTGGCCGCCGGCTATGCGCCCATCGTCGAATCCATGAAGGCGTATCTCGATCACGTCAACAGCAACGGGGGCGTGAACGGCAAGCCCATTCGCCTCATCGTCCTGGACGACCAGGCACAGCCTTCGCGGGCGGCCACCAACGCGAAGCAGCTCATCCTGCAGGACCGGGTCATCCTGGTAGTGAACACCAGCCTTTCGTCGACCTACGCGCCCATGGTCGCGGAGTCCAAGCGCGCCGGAACGCCGCTGTTCTACGCCGGCGGCGTGTGCCCGCCTGCGACCTATCCGCCCGCCGACGCGCTGCAGTTCTGCTCGACCGCCTATAGCGCGAACCTGGACTCGGAAGCCGCGCTCGCGTTCATCAAGTCCTCGGCCAAGGGACCGGTGCGGATCGGATTCGCCGGGATGGCCATCCCCATGGTGCGCACCGGCATCGAGCACGCCGAAAAGGTCGCTGCGCAGCTCGGCATGAAGACGGTCGGTACCCAGTACAGCCCGCCGCCGGCGCCCGACTACACCCCGTTCGCCACCAAGCTGAAGGAATCCGACCCGAACTGGGTGTTTTCCTGGTCGCCGTGGCTCTCGGAGGTGCGGACCTTCGAGGCCCTGCGGCGCCTCGGGTGGGACGGGCGCTACCTCACCTGGGCGCATTTCCAGGCCGAAGAGGAGCTCGCCCGCATCAAGGACGGCGCTTTCTACGTGATCGGCACGAACGCCTTCCTCGAGGACAGCCTCCCGGTGCACGCCGAGATGCGCGCGGTGGCGCATCGGGCGAAGCTGCAGTATCCGCTGTCGTACCTTACGGAAGGCTACGTGGCGGGCATGGTGCTCGAGGCGGCGCTGAAGAAAACGCCGTGGCCGCCGACGCCCAAGTCGGTCGCCGCGGCGATGAGCAACCTGAAGGTGGACCTGCGCGGGTTGCGCGGCGGGCCGCTGGAGTGGACGAAGGAGAACCACTTCCGCACGGCGCAGTACTACCGCGTCTGGCGCTGGGACCCGGCGCAAGGCAGGATCGTGCGCGTGCAGGACTGGCACAAGATCGAGACCAAGCGCTGAGCCGGCGTGCAGCTGGCCGTCAACATCGCCGTCCTCGCGTCGATCTACGCGCTGATCAGCTGCGGCTACGTGCTGATCTATCGCGTGAGCCGCGTGCTGTCGCTCGCACAGGGCGAGCTCATGATGCTCGGGGCCTACGGCCTCTATGCCACGGCGTCGCTGTTCTCGGCCCAGCCGCTGGTGGCGATCGTCGCGGCCGGCGTGCTCGCTGTGACGGTGGGCGCGCTCGTCTACTTCGCGCTGATGTGGCGCATGACCGGGGAATCGGTGCTCGCAGCGGTGCTCGCCACCATCGCGCTCGGAATCCTGCTGCGGGGCCTGATGATCCTGGTGTTCGGCACGCAAACCCGGTACCCGCTGGACGAGCTCGGCATGTCGAACGTCTCGATCGAGGTCGGCGCCGAAGCCCGCATCTCGGCGGCCGGCCTCGGACTGGTGATCGCCACCGCGTGCGTCTACGGCCTGCTGTTCGCTTTTCTGCGCTTCACGCGCTGGGGCATCCGCATGCGCGCGGCAGGCCAGAACCCCTTGCTCGCCGCGCAGCGTGGAATCGGCCTGCACGGCGTGTACGCCCTCGCCTGGGGGCTCGCGACGTTCACGGGCGGCCTCGCCGGCATGCTGCTCGCGTGCGACGCCGGGCTCGAGGCCACGATGGTGGTGATCGGCCTCAAGGCGTTCCCGGCGGCGTTGGTGGGCGGCCTGGACAGCATCTTCGGCGCCCTTCTGGGCTCGCTGGTCATCGCCGGCGCCGAGGTGCTGATGGTGCACTACGTCGATCCGCTGCTTTCGGACGTCGTTCCGTTCTTCATCCTGCTGGCGATGCTCATCGTGCGCCCGTGGGGGTTCTTCGGCTCCCGTGAAGAGCTCGACCGCGTATGACGCCGCCGCGCGCCAGCGGCTACTTCCGCACCGA
>DATKAX010000470.1:0-51571 GCA_035514595.1 Burkholderiales bacterium | reverse complement strand
GGCGGAAGGCTGCCACAGCCCCACGACCTCCATCTTCATCGCCGGCAGGTTCTTCTGCGAGGCGGCGACGATGCCCTCGACCCACACCGCCTTCTCGGCGAGGATCGCAACTTTCGGCGAGGGCTTGCCGAGCTGCTTGCGAATCTGGTCGGCTACCGTCGCGAGCACTGCGAAGGTGGTGCGCACGAGGTCCACGTCTTTCGGCGGCGTAACGCGAAACCAATACTTGTAACGATCGTAATTCTGCTCGACGTTGATGCCAAGCTTGGAATGCGCTGCACCCGCGCCGAGAAAGATCTTCTTGTAGTCCATCGCCACTTCCTGCATGGCGAGCACCGCCTCGGAGCGGAAGCCGCCGATCAGGAAGTCGGCCTTATCGCGCGTCACTACGCGCTCCACGGTATTGGTGGCATCGGACACGGACTGCATCTCGTTGGTATCGCCGCGCACCAGCTCGATCATCATTTTGCGGCCGCCGACGTTGATGCCGCCTGCCTTGTTGATCTGGTCGCGCGCCATTTCTGCGCCGGCCCAGTGGTTCTCGCCCTGGACGAAGGCCATCGGGCCCAGGATCGCGATCTTGATGGTTTGCGCATGCGCTCCGGCGGCGAGCAACGCGCCGGCGAGCGCGACGACGATGGAACGCAGCATCTGGCTCCTCCTTTGCACTACACTGTATGTTGTTGTAACGGTTGATGTTGCCAGCAAATTCCCCGCCCGTCTAGGATGCCGGGGCCGCCAAGCGCCGTCCGACCTCAGTGACCGCAGGAATCGACCTGAACCACAAGATCCACGTCCTCACCAAGAAGGAGGAGCTCGACAGCGTCCGCGTCCCCGGCAAGGTCGTCGTCGTGCTCGACATCCTGTTCGCCACCACCACCATGGTAACCGCGCTCGCGCACGGCGCCGCCGAAGTGGTGCCGGTGCTCGACGAGGCTGCCGCCCGGGCCCACGCGAAGGGCCTGCGCGAGGGCTCGTTCGTCCTCGCGGGCGAGCTCTACGCCGACACCCTGCCCGGCTTCGCGCACCCGGCGCCCCTGTCCCTGCTCGACCATGGCATCCAGGGAAAGACGCTCGTGTACTCGACGACCAACGGCACCGTTGCGATGTCGCAAGCCGCCGCGGCGGAGCGAGTGTACTGCGGCGCGCTGCTCAACGTGCAGGCGCTCGTCGATCACATCGCCGCGCGCCATGCGCGCGAGACGGTGCTCATCGTCTGCTCGGGATCGGGCAACAACTTCAACTTCGAGGACTTCTACGGCGCCGGCTGCTTCGTCGAGCACTTCGCGCAGCGCCTGGGGCTCAGCGCCGACCTGTCGGACGCGGCGAAGGCGGCGCAGGCGCTCTATCGCCACGCGCGCGCACCCCAAGCGCTGCTCGAGTGCCGGGTGGGCAGAATGATGGTCGAGCGCGGCCTCGCCCGCGAGGTCGAATTCGCTTGCCGCCTGGACGCCTTCCCGGTCGTGCCGGCGCTCGAGCAGGGGCGGCTGCGGCTGGTCGGCTGACGCAACCGGCGCCTGGATCACGCGGGCTTGAGCTCGGCACTCACGGCAAGGTGGTCCGAGAGCATGGACCATGGCTTGCCGCGGTGCACCTGCGAAGCGGTGACCGTGAAGCCCCTCACGTAGATACGATCCAGGCGCAGCACCGGCAGCATGCTCGGGTAGGTGCGCGCGGCGCGACCGAAGCGCGCCACCGAGACTTCGGTCATGCCCAGGCGCCGCTCCAGGATCGACGAGGCGCGGTGGCGCCAGTCGTTGAAGTCGCCGGCCACGATCATCGGCAGATCCCGCGAGGCGAGCTCCTCCAGCCGTCCCGAGATCGCCTCGAGCTGGCGGCTGCGCCCGCGCTCGTGCAGCGAGAGATGCACGCACACCAGGTGCAGGTTGCGCCGCCAGCCCGGCACCGCCACCACGCAATGCAGCAGGCCGCGGCGCTCGAAGCGGTGATTCGAGACGTCCTCGTTCTCGAACGACACGAACCGGAAGCGCGACAGGATCGCGTTGCCGTGGTGCCCGTGGTCGTATACCGCGTTGCAGCCGTACACGTGCTGCCAGCGGTCGCCGGCGAGGAACTCGTGCTGCGGCTCCATCGGACAGGCCGCATAGCGCAGCGCGAAGCGCTGGTCGAGCCCCTGCACCTCCTGCAGGAACACGAGATCCGGATCGAGCCCGCTCAGCCCTTCGCGCAGCTCGTGGATCACCACGCGCCGCTTGAAATGCGACAGGCCCTTGTGGATATTGAGCGTCACCACGCGCAGGCGCTCGGTCATCGGCGCGGTTCCTCGAGGTCGAGCGCGAAGCGCCGCTCGACGAGATCGGCGTCATCGAAGTGCCGGCGGCCGACGAAGGCCGTGGCGTGGCGGCCCCACTGTCGCATGGCGCCGGCCGACGCAATGCCCATCGGCCAGAACAGGAAGCGCTCGGCGCGCTCGGTGCCGGCGATCAGCCCGTCGGGCCCGAAGGCGCTGCGCTTGCCGCCGGCCGAGTCCTGCATCGAGCGCAGCTCGTCGTAGTCGCGAAAAGCGTAGCGCACGAGGCTGTCGGCGCCGCGAACCAGCGTCACGCGCTCGATGGCATGGGTGGCGGAAGCGATGCTCACGACCGGGCGCTCGCCTTCCGCGACGTGCGGAAGCGCCTGCGGCACGAAAGCCCATTCCTCGAGCGGATCGGGCGCCGGCCGCCGCCGCGCGCGCGGCGTGGGAAAGAACTGGTGAAAGCAACCGCAGGGGTGGATCGCGTCATAGAGCAGCGGCGCGCCGTCCGGCGCGAGCGTGACACGCCACACCAGGCCGTCGAGATGGCCGGCCAACAGGTCGATTCCCACGGCTGGACGCTCCGGGAACCAGAGGGTGTACACGATCTGCAGCAGGACCCGCTCGCCGTAGCGGGCATACGCGTTTTGTACGTAAACGGCGGGCTCGGCCGCCTGGGGCTCGGGAGCCGCGACGCCCCGGCGCCAGCTCAGGCGGCCGAAGCGGTCGTAGTCGGCGGCTACCGCGATGTCGAAGCTCGGCGCATAGCTTGCCGCGAGCAGACCGAGCTCGCGCTCCGACAGCCTCGGCTGCCCGAGCGCGTCGAAGCCGGCCCGTGCGAGCAGGCCGGCGATGACAGCGCGCGGCAGGGTCCGCGAAGGCGGCGGCGCGTAGCGCACCCGGCTGGCGTCGGGCGGCGTTAGCGGCCCGCGCTCGAACGCGGACAGCGTGCGCTCCTGCCAGCGCCTGACGCCTGCGGCGAAAGCCAGCCGCGTGAGGGGGTAGAGCCCGAGCGCGCGCAGGCCCAAGGAATAGTCGTCGGGCACCTTCGCGCGCGCAAGCAGCGCGGCACGCGCCCGCGGCGTGGCCAGGTCGACGTCGCGCAGGACAAGGCCGCAATCGCGCGTACGGCGAAGCACATAGCTGCGGTCGAACCCGGCGTGCAGGTCGGGCAGAGAATCGAAATCGTCGCGCGGCAGGTTGTCGATCTCGTGGCGCCGCGCCTCGATGTCAAGCTCCAGCGCCCGCTCCGCGAAAACGCGCAGTGCGTCTTCACTCTTCGCGGCGCGCGGGGCAAGCGATGCGAGAGCCCGGTCCACGCGCAGGTAGGGAAATCCGGCGACCCGGGTATGCTGCGCGTCCCTTACGCCCGCCGCCTCGACTCTCGCATCGAGCGCCCGATACCAATGCGCGCACTCGTTTACCTGCGGCGAGGGCGAGTCGAGGTGCGCGGCAAAATGCCCGTCGACGGTGGTGCAGCCGGTTGCCGACAGCACGATCACCAGACAGGAAATGCTCCGCCGCCGCACGCTTCCTAACCTATCACAGCGCGCTCGCCGAGCATGTGGATCGCGTCGCGATTCGACCAGGAAAAGCATTTCTGCGCCGCTTCGCGCCAGGGCAGCCAGACGAAGGCGACGTGCTCCTCGGGCGAGATCTCGACCGGCGCTCGCCGCGCCAGCTCCAGGCCAAAGACGTGCTCGGTGTTGCGCGTCACTCCCGGCGCGAAGCGGTGCCGCCAGTGCAGAAAGATCTCGAAGGTATTGGCGACGTTCCAGCGCGCCAGGCGGCCGCTCGCGGCGTCAACGCCGGTTTCCTCGTGCAGCTCGCGCGTCGCGGCGGCCTCGAGCGGCTCGTCGGCGCGCTCGAGCGAGCCGGTGACCGATTGCCAGAAGCCGGGGCGCTGTGTCCGCTCGAGGAGCAGCACCTCGCGCGCGGCGGTGTGCACCACCACCAGCACCGAGACCGGTATCTTGTAGCTCATGCGTCGCCGGAGAACTCCGGCAGGGCAAGCCTGCGCTGCGGGTCCACGAACACCGCGAGGAAGGTCCTGCCGCGATCCGCCCAGTATTCCGCGGCCGAGGCGAGGATGTCGGCGAGCACGCCGAAATCGCCTCCGGGCCGCACGTTTTCGAACAGCAGGACGTACCCCTCGGCCTCGCGCCATGACAGATCGCACAGGCAGTCCTCGAGCGCGTCCCAGTTGCCGCCGAACCAGCCGGGAAACCCGAGTGCCCGGGCGATCTCGGACAGCAGCTCGCTTTTTTCCGATGCCACGATCGGCGCGACCTCGAGGCGGCGAGCACGCGCCGCCTCCAGCACCGCCTCCGGCCGGTCAGTCCGGTACACGCCGCTGTGCGTCCCGGGCCTCATTCGCGGATCCTCATGAACGATCGGTAGTGGTCCTCGGTGTAGTAGTACTCGCCGCCCCGGCCCGCCACGATGCGGCGCGCCCCGCGGTCGCGCGCCCCCGGGGTCTGCACCGTGTACTCGCGATAGTAGCCGCGGGCCCGGATGGGCAGCAGGCGCTCCCGGTTGCCGAAGACCCTTCCGTCCTGCCGGTAGGGAAACGGCCCGCCGGCCTGGATGAGCGCGAGGGTTTCGCGCGCCTCTCGCGGAAGATCCGCAACCGAAAGCCCGGCGGGAAAGCCCAATGCCGATGCACAGGCAAAAAGCGCCAGCGCGACCAGCGTGCGCATCAGGCCTTGGGCTTCTCCCGAAGGCGGATGCCGAGCTCGCGCAGCTGCTTCTCGTCGACCGGGCCGGGCGCCTGCACCAGCAGGTCCTGGGCGCGCTGGGTCTTCGGAAACGCGATCACATCGCGGATCGACTCGCTGCCGGCCATCAGGGCCACCAGGCGATCGAGGCCGAAGGCGATGCCGCCGTGCGGCGGCGCGCCGTATTGCAGGTTGTCCAGCAGGAAGCCGAACTTGGCTCGCGCCTCCTCGTCCGGGATGCCGAGCGCCTTGAACACCTTGGCCTGCACCTCGGCGCGATGGATGCGAATCGAGCCGCCGCCGAGCTCCCAGCCGTTCAGGACCATGTCGTAGCCCTTGGAGAGCGCGCGCCCCGGGTCGCTCGCGAGCAGGTCCTCGTGGCCGTCCTTGGGCGCCGTAAAAGGGTGGTGCATCGCCGACCAGCGCTTCGCTTCGTGGTCCCACTCGAACATCGGGAAGTCGAGCACCCAAAGCGGGCGCCAGCCTTTTTCAACCAGGCCCTTGTCGTGGCCGAGCCTGGCTCGCAGAGCGCCGAGGGCGCTGTTGACCACCGCGGCCCTGTCGGCGCCGAAGAAGATCACGTCGCCGGGGCGTGCTGCCGTCCGGGACACGATCTCGCTCAACACCTGCTCGGGCAGGAACTTGACGATCGGCGATTGCAGAGCGCCGGGGGTCACCTTGATGTAGGCAAGGCCTTGCGCCCCATGGATCGCGACGAACTGCGTATAGTCGTCGATCTCCTTGCGGGAAAGCTCGCTCGAGACGCAAAGCGCCGCCACGCGTCCGTCCGGCATCTCTGCCGCCTGGCGGAACACCTTGAAATCGACCGAGCGCATGAGATCGGTGAGCTCGGTAAGCTCGAGCGGCACGCGCAGGTCGGGCTTGTCGGAGCCGTAGCGCGCGATCGCCTCGGCATGCGTGAGCCGCGGGAACGGATCGGGCAGCTCGACGCCCAGCACGTCGCGGAACACTTCGCGGATCAGCCCTTCCATCAGGTCCTGGATCGCGCGCTCGTCGAGGAAGGAGGTCTCGACGTCGATCTGGGTGAACTCGGGCTGGCGGTCGGCGCGCAGGTCCTCGTCGCGGAAGCACTTCACGATCTGGTAGTAGCGGTCGAAGCCCGCCACCATGAGCAGCTGCTTGAAAAGCTGCGGCGATTGGGGCAGGGCGAAGAACTCCCCGGGGTGGACCCGGCTCGGCACGAGGTAGTCGCGCGCCCCCTCGGGCGTCGAGCGCGTGAGCATCGGCGTCTCGATGTCGATGAAGCCGTGCGAGTCGAGGTAGTCGCGCACCGCCATCGCCACCCGGTAGCGCAGGCGCAGGTTCCGCTGCATCGGCTCGCGGCGCAGGTCGATGACGCGGTGCGTGAGCCGCGTGATCTCGGACAGATTCTCGTCGTCGAGCTGGAACGGCGGCGGCACCGAAGGGTTCAGCACCTGCACCTCGTGCGCCAGGACTTCCACTTCCCCGGAACGCAGGCCGGGATTCGTCGCGCCTTCCGGGCGCAAGCGCACCTTGCCGGTCACCTTGAGGACGAATTCGCTGCGCACCCGGTCCGCGGCGCGGAACGCGTCGGCCCGGTCGGGATTGCACACCACCTGCGCCAGTCCCTCGCGATCGCGCAGATCGATGAAGATCACCCCGCCGTGGTCGCGGCGGCGGTGCGCCCAGCCGCACAAGGTCACGGTGCGATCGACCAGGGCGGCCGAGAGCTCGCCGCAATAGTGGCTGCGCATTCAGCCCCCCTCGCCGGGGGGCAGCATCGGGGGCACCACCCCCATCGAGATGATGTACTTCAGCGCCTGGTCCACCGACATCTCGAGCTCGATCACGTCCTTGCGCGGCACGATGGCGAAATAGCCGCTGGTCGGATTGGGCGTGGTGGGGACGTAGACGCTCACGCAGTCGGGCGGCACCCGGCGCGCCACCTCGCCGGTCGGTGCGCCGGTCAGGAAGGCGATCGTCCATACGCCCTCGCGCGGCCACTGCACCAGCAGCGCCTTGCGGAATGCCTGGCCGCTCGAGGAGAACAGCGTGTCCGAAATCTGCTTGACGCTCGAGTAGATCGAGTTGACGACCGGGATGCGCTGCAGCACGTCGTGCCACAGCTGCACCAGCTGGGCGCCGAAAAGGTTGGTGGCGAAGACGCCGGTGACGAACACCGTCAGCAGCGTCAGGATCACGCCCAGCCCCGGGATGTGGACCCCGAGCAGGCTCTCGGTGCGGAATTCCAGCGGCAGCAGCAGCAGCGACCGGTCGAGCGCGTCGAAGATCACCTTCAGCACCCAGATCGTGATGACCAGCGGGATCCAGATGAGCAGGCCGGTGATGAAGTATTTCTTCACGGTTGCACAAACAAAAAGGCCCGGATCGTTCCGGGCCGGTCAGCTCATGGGATCCAGGTCAGTCGGCAGTGCAGGGGGTGGTCGCAGCCTTGGTTTCGGGCTTCGACTCGGTCTTGGTTTCGGCCTTCGACTCGGTCTTGGCGTCGGACCCCTTGTCGGCCGGCTTCTTTGCGCCGCCCTTGAAGTCGGTGGCGTACCAGCCGCTTCCCTTCAACTGGAAGCCGGCCGCGGAGAGCTGCTTCTGGAACGCGGGCTTGCGGCAGGACGGGCACTCGGTGAGCGGCGGCTCGGTCACCTTCTGCAGGTACTCTTCCTGGTGGCCGCACTCGGCGCAGCGATATTCATAGATTGGCATGGGTATCCCTCGTGGGGCGATTATATCGCTGATTTTTGGGACGAAACGCCCAGGTTCAAGGGGTCAGAACGGAATATCGTCCTCCAGGTCGTCGAACTTCCCGGCAGGCTTCTTGGTCGCGGCGGCCTTGGGCTCCGCAGCCTTCGGGGCGCCCCGCTCCGCGGCGGGCTCGGTGCGCGGCTCGCCGCTGCCGGCGCGCGATCCGAGCATCTGCATCACGTCGCCGCGGATCTCGGTGGAATAGCGGTCCTGGCCGTCCTTGTCCTGCCACTTGCGGGTGCGGATGCTCCCCTCGACGTAGACCTGAGAGCCCTTCTTGAGGTACTCCCCGGCGATCTCGGCGAGGCGCCCGAAGAAGGCGATGCGATGCCATTCGGTCGCCTCCTTCATCTCGCCGCTCGCCTTGTCTTTCCAGCGGTCGGTCGTGGCGACCCGGATGTTGGCGACCGCCTCGCCGCTGGGCAGATAGCGGGTCTCCGGATCCGCGCCCAGGTTGCCCACGATGATGACCTTGTTCACCGATGCCATGTCACACCTCCCCGGTAATCAGTTTTCGCACCTTGCCCTCGTCCCATTGCCCGGGTACGACCGTCAGGCGCGCGATGCGTTCCTGCGCCAGCACCTCGGCCGCGCGCACCCCGTGCACGCGCGCCAGCGCTTCGCGCAGTCCGTCGAGATCGACTCCCGATGCAATGGTAAACGTGAGACTCGAAAGCTCGTTGACCGGGCGTGCCGGCGAACGCATCCCGGACGCCGCGGCGAGCCACAGTGCCGCCAGCGCGGCCGAGCCGGCGAAAACCGCGTCGGCCCCGAACGTGTTGGCGACCCAGCCGCCCGCCAGCCCGCCGAAGAACAGCCCCAGCGTCTGGGCGGTGTTGTAGATCCCGATCGCCGTGCCGCGCGCGTGCGCCGGCGCGATGCGCGAAACGAGCGCCGGAATCAGCGCTTCAAGCACGTTGAACGCCACGAAAAAGGCCAGCAGGGCCGCGGCGTAGGCGAGCAGCGAATCGATCGCGCTGAATGCCACCTGGGCCGCCACCAGGAGCGCGACCGCCGCGATCAGCACCGGCTTGGGCTGGTTGCGCCGGTCGGCGTGAAGGATGGGCGGCACCATCAACAGGAACGAGACCAGAACCACCGGCAGGTACACCTTCCAGTGCGCAGGCAGCTCGAGCCCCGCCTGCACCAGCCGCAGCGGCACGATCACGAACATCGCCATCTGCACCAGGTGCAGCACGAAGATCCCCAGGTTGAGCCGGATGAGCTCGGGATGAAGCAGGGCTTCGGCCGTACCGCCGGAAGGCGCGGCGGGCGCACGCCTTGGCGAATCCGGAACGGCGGACTTCACCACCCAGACGGCGCCGAGCGAAAGCAGCCCGGTGAGCGAAAACAGCCCCGCCATTCCGATCCACTGGTAGAGCACGGGCGCGGCCACGAGCGACAGCGCGAACGTGAACCCGATGGTCGCGCCGATCATCGCCATGGTCTTGGTGCGGTGCTGCTCGCGCGTCAGATCCGCCGCGAGGGCGACCACGACCGAAGAGATCGCGCCCGCGCCCTGGAGCGTGCGCCCCAGGATGGTGGTCCAGATGTCCCCCGCGCCGGCAGCGAGGAAGCTGCCGGCGGCGAAGATCACCAGGCCGACGTAGATCATCGGCTTGCGGCCCCAGCGGTCGGAGGCCATGCCGAAGGGAATCTGCAGAATCGCCTGCGCCAGGCCGTAGGCGCCGAGCGCGATCCCGACCAGGGTGAGATTGTCGCCGCCCGAAAGCTCGCGCGCGTGCACCGCGAACACCGGCAGGATCAGGAACAGGCCGAGCATGCGCAGCCCGAACACGCCGGCCAGGCTCGCGCCGGCGCGCAGCTCGGCGCTGCTCATCCTTTCGGTCATGGGAATTCTGGCGGCGGAAAAGCGAATCGCGATATAGTAGCAAGTTTGGTTTCGCGTCTCTTTCGATGGACAGCATCCGCATCCGCGGTGCGCGTACCCACAACCTGAAGAATCTCAGCCTCGAGCTGCCGCGCAACCGGCTCGTGGTCATCACCGGCCTTTCCGGCTCTGGCAAGAGCTCGCTCGCCTTCGATACCCTGTACGCGGAGGGCCAGCGCCGCTACGTCGAGTCGCTTTCCGCGTATGCGCGCCAGTTCCTGCAGCTGATGGAAAAGCCCGACGTCGACCTGATCGAGGGCCTGTCGCCTGCGATCGCCATCGAGCAGAAGGCGGCGAGCCACAACCCGCGCTCCACGGTGGGCACGGTGACCGAGATCCACGACTATCTGCGGCTGCTCTACGCGCGCGTGGGCACGCCTTATTGCCCCGAGCACGGGCTCGCGCTGCAGGCCCAGACCGTATCGCAGATGGTCGACCATGTGCTGGCGCTTCCCGGGGAGACGCGCGTGATGATCCTCGCTCCGGTGGTCGCCGCGAGGAAAGGCGAGCAGGCCGGGCTGCTCGACGAGCTGCGCGCCCAGGGCTTCACGCGCGTGCGCGTCGACGGCGCGGTGCACGAGCTCGACGCGGCGCCGCGCCTCAGGAAGAACGTGAAGCACTCGGTGGACGTGGTGATCGACCGGCTGCGCGCGCGGGGCGACGCCAAGCAGCGGCTCGCCGAGTCGCTGGAGACCGCGCTGCGCCATGCCGACGGCCGCGCCCTCGTGGTGGAGACCGACTCCGGCAGGGAGCACCTGTTCTCGGCGAAGTTCTCGTGCCCGGTGTGCGACTACGCGCTCGCCGAGCTCGAGCCGCGCCTGTTCTCGTTCAACAACCCGATGGGCGCCTGCCCGCGCTGCGACGGCCTGGGCACGGTCCAGTTCTTCGACCCGAAGCGCATCGTCGCCCACCCGAATCTGTCGCTCGCGGGCGGCGCGATCCGCGGCTGGGACCGCCGCAATCACTTCTACCACGCGATGCTGCAGTCGCTCGCAAGGCACTACGGCTTCGACATCGAGCAGCCGTGGGAGATGCTCGACGATAAGCTGCAGCAGGTCATTCTCTACGGATCGGGCGACGAGGAGATCGCCTTCCACTACCTTTCCGAGCGCGGCCGCACCACGGTGAAGGCGCATGCGTTCGAAGGCGTGATCCCGAGCCACGAGCGGCGCTACCGGGAGACCGACTCGCTCGCCGTGCGCGAGGAGCTGGCGAAGCTGATCAACCTGCAGGCCTGCCCGGAATGCGCCGGCGCGCGCCTGCGCCGCGAGGCGCGCCATGTAAGGCTGCAGGAAAAATCGCTGCTCGAGATCTCGCGCTGGCCGCTGCGGCGCACGCTGGAATTCTTCCGCGGCCTGCAGCTCGAGGGCGCAAAAGGGCAGATCGCAGAGCGCATCGTGCGCGAGATCGCCAACCGGCTCGAGTTTCTGGTCAACGTCGGGCTCGACTACCTCGCGCTCGAGCGCTCCGCCGAGACGCTCTCCGGAGGCGAGGGGCAGCGCATTCGCCTCGCGAGCCAGATCGGCTCGGGCCTCACCGGCGTGATGTACGTGCTCGACGAGCCCTCGATCGGCCTGCATCAGCGCGACAACGCACGCCTCATCGACACGCTGCGGCGCCTGCGCGACCTGGGCAACTCGGTCATCGTGGTGGAGCACGACCGGGAGGCGATCCTCGCGGCGGACCACGTCGTCGACATGGGACCGGGCGCGGGCGAAGCCGGCGGGCGCATCGTGGCCGAGGGCGCCCCGGCGCAGATCGTCGCGGCGCCGGCGTCGCTCACCGGCCGCTACCTTTCGGCCGAGCTGGCCATCGAGGTGCCGGCGAGGCGCAACCGCCCCGGCGAGAAGCTCAGGATCCGGGGCGCGCGCGGCAACAATCTGAAGGCAATCGACGTCGATGTTCCGCTCGGCCTGCTGGTGTGTGTCACCGGCGTCTCGGGCTCTGGAAAGTCCACCCTCATCAACGACACGCTGCATGCTGCGGTCGCTCGCCAGCTCTACGGCTCCGCCGCCGAGCCGGCGCCGCACGACTCGATCGCCGGCGCCGAGCTGCTCGACAAGGTGATCGCCGTCGACCAGAGTCCGATCGGCCGCACCCCGCGCTCGAATCCCGCTACCTACACCGGCCTGTTCACCCCGATCCGGGACCTGTTCGCCGGCGTACCGGAGGCACGCCAGCGAGGCTACGACGCCGGGCGCTTCTCCTTCAACGTCAAGGGCGGGCGCTGCGAGGCGTGCCAGGGCGACGGCGTCACCAAGGTCGAGATGCACTTCCTGCCTGACATCTACGTGCCCTGCGACGTCTGCCACGGCAACCGCTACAACCGCGAGACGCTCGAGATCCGCTACAAGGGCCGCAGCATCCACGAGGTGCTCGAGATGACCGCGGCCGAGGCGGCGCTGTTCTTCAGCGCCGTGCCCGCGATCGCGCGCAAGCTCCAGACCCTGATCGACGTCGGCCTGGGCTACGTGCGCCTGGGCCAGTCGGCAACCACCCTCTCGGGCGGCGAGGCGCAGCGCGTCAAGCTCTCGCTCGAGCTCTCCAAGCGGGACACCGGCCGCACTCTGTACGTCCTCGACGAGCCGACGACCGGCCTGCACTTCCACGACATCAAGCTGCTCCTGGGCGTGCTGAATCGCCTGCGCGACGCCGGCAATACCGTCGTGGTGATCGAGCACAACCTCGACGTCATCAAGACCGCCGACTGGATCATCGATCTCGGACCCGAGGGCGGCGACGGCGGCGGACGACTTGTCGCCGAGGGCACGCCCGAGCAGGTCTCCCGGATAAAGGAGAGCCACACTGGGGGCTACCTGGAGGCGGTGTTGACAAATACGAACGTTCGTACTATTCTGCCGCCCGATGATTCCGGCGACCAAGGGCGAGCGCACGCGAGCCGCCATCCTCGACGAAGCGCTGCGCCTCGTCAGCCGGGCAGGCCTTGACGGGCTGACGATCGGCACGCTCGCCGAGGCGACCGGAATGTCGAAGTCGGGCCTGTTCGCCCACTTCGGCTCGCGCGAGGACCTGCTGCTCGCGGTGCTCGCGCACGGCCAGGCCGCCTTCACCAAGTGCGTATTCCAGCCGGCACTGGGCGAGCCGCGCGGCATCCCGCGCCTTCGAGCCATGTTCACCAACTGGCTCGACTGGACCGAATCGGCTGCGCTTCCCGGGGGCTGCCCGATGATCGGCGGCGCCGCCGAGTTCGACGACAAGCCGGGCGCGGTGCGCGACATGCTCGCCGGCGGGCAGCGCCTGTGGATCGAAACGCTGAAGCGCGCGGTGCGCCAGGCGATCGACGAAGGGCAGCTACCCGAGAAGACCGACCCCGAGCAGCTCGCTTTCGAGCTGTTCGGCATCGCGCTCGTCGTGCACCACCACCGGCGCCTGCTCGGCTACCCGAAAGCCCGCTCGCGCGCACTCGCCGCGCTCGAGCGACTCATTTCCCAGAAGTGAAAGGACCTGCCCATGCCCGCCTCCCTCTCGCTGCCCAGAATTAGCACGAACGTTCGGTTTGCCGCCTCGGCGCTGCTCTTTCCCGAGCTCGCGGGCGCATGGGCCGAGCGACTGTTCCTCACGCCGCCTCGTCCCAAGGATGGCATCGCTTCCGTCCTGGATCTGATCGACGCAAGAGCGAGCTTCGTCGAGCACAAGCGCCGGGCCATCGCGACCTGGGCATGGGGCGCGCGCGACCGGGATGCGCCCGCGGTGCTACTCGCACACGGCTGGGGCGGATACGCAGCGCAGATGCGCGCGTTCGTGTTCCCGCTGGTGTCCGCCGGCTACCGCGTCGTCGCCTACGACCAGCCGGCCCATGGCGTGTCCGAGGGCCGCTTCACCGGCCTGCCCGACTTTGCCGACGTTCTCGGCGAAGTGGCCTGGCACTACGGCGAAGTCAAGGCGGTGATCGGGCATTCGCTGGGGGCGACCGCCGCGGCGCTCGCCCTTGCCTGGGGCAAGGCGAGGTTCGGCAAGATCGTGCTCGTCAGCCCGCCTTCCGACATGGAGGGGCATTCGCGCCGCTTTGCGCGCTGGCACTGGATCCCCGAGCCGGTGCGCCGTTCGATGCAGGCGGCGATCGAGGATCGCTACGGTGTGCGCTGGAACGAGCTCGAAATCTCCGGGCTCGCGCCCAAGCTCGGCGCCGAAGCACTCGTGATCCACGATCGCGAAGACCGCGTCGTGCCCTGGACCCAGGGCGCGAGCTTCGCCCGGCGCTGGCCCGGCGCGCGGCTGCTCTCGACCGACGGGCTCGGGCACGGCCGCATCCTGCAGGACTCGGGGGTCGCCTGCGCGGCCGCCGAATTCATCACCGCCCGCTCGGATGTCGCCGGCGTCGCAGCGCCGGCGCTTCCGGATCCCGCTCCGCTATATTGAGTGCATGCACAGAACCCTGAGCGTGTCGTGGAGCGACCCGCAGGCGCTCGCCGCGGCCGGGCGCTCGATGTCGGGCCTCGAATTCCTGCGGGCGATTCGCGATGCTCGCCTGCCGCCGCCGCCGATCGCCGTGCTGCTCGGCATGCGCCTGGCGGAAGTTGAGCCGGGCTATGCGGTATTCGAGGTGCTGCCGGGCGAGCAGCACTACAACCCGATCGGCGTAGTGCACGGCGGACTCGCCATGACGCTGCTCGACTCGGCGATGGCATGCGCCGTCCAGTCGCAGGTGAGCGCCGGGTCGGGATACACCACCCTGGAGGTCAAGACCAACCTGGTGCGGCCGGTGACGCTGAAAACCGGCAGGCTGCGCGCCATCGGGAAAGTGGTGCACGGCGGCAGCCGCATCGCCACCGCGGAAGGGCGGCTCGAAGACGCGGCCGGGAAGCTGTACGCGCACGCCAGCACGACCTGCCTCGTGTTGAACGGGAATACGGAAAGCCGTTAAGAAACGGCGGCTCGCGCCGACCCGTTGAGAAACGACTTGAGACAGTTTACAGAAGCGTCATCGCGGGATGACAATGTGCCTCGAATGTCCTCCGGTCGCGTCTACCGCTTCGCGCCCGCCCCCGAGCACGCTGCGAACCACCTGTTCGTGTTCCTGCACGGCTGCGGCGCCACCGCGCAGTCGATGATCCCGATCGCGTTCAAATTCCAGGCGCGCTTCCCGAGCGCCGCGCTGGTGGTGCCGAGCGGCTTCGATCCCGAGGCCCGCGGCGGCGCGGCGCAGGACTGGTATCCGACGCGCGGCCTGAACTGCGACAACCATCGCGAGCGCGTGGCCGCCGTGCTCCCGGACGTCGAGGACCTGGTGCGCCGGGAGCAGACCCACCTCGGCGTGCCGGCCAGCCGCACCGTGATGATCGGCTTCTCGCAGGGCGGCACCGTGGCGCTGGAGGCGGTGAAGTCGCCCGAGCTTGCCGGCGCGGTGGTCGCTTTTTCGTCGCGCTTTGCGCGCCTTCCGGCGCGCGGCGCGCGCATCGCGTCTCGCATTCATCTCGTCCACGGCGAGTTCGACTCCGTCGTCTCGCGCGTCTATGCCGAGCGCGCCGCCCGGGTGCTCGCCGGGCTGCACGTGCCCGTCACGCTCGACATCGTCGAGGACCTCGGCCACGCGCTCTCGCACCGCGCCATCAGCCTCGGCTCGCTGCGCCTGCTGCAGGGCATCTACGAGCGGCGCCGCGCCACGCTGCATTAACGCAGAGCATCGTTTTTCTCCGCAAACCAGCGGCTGCGCCCCGGCCAGCGCTCGACGAGATCGATGAACAGGGGGTCGATACCCTGCGGGTTTGCCGCCACCTCACGCGCGAGCGGCCCGGGCTCGTCGTTGAAGGCGAGCAGCGCGAGGTCGGTCATGCGCATCGGATAGACGATGCCGTCCAGGTGATCGCATTCGTGCTGCAGCAGCGCCGCCCAGGAGCTGTAGGCATCGTGCGTTACCGTCTTGCCGTCGAGATCCTGGTACCTGATCGTGATGTGGGAGTCGCGAGGCACCTTGCCGTGCAGCCCGGGAATTGACAGGCAGCGCTCCCACACCGGCGTCTTGGCGCCCGACCTCGGCGTGATCAGAGGATTGACCATCACGGTCCAGGGCCGCGGCTCGAGCCCGGAGCCTTCGGGAATGCGCGAGGCAATCACGCGATAGACCACCACGCGCTTGCTCACGAATACCTGCGGCGCGGCAAGCCCGCTCGCGCCGATGTCCTCGAGGGTCTCCTGCATGTCGGCGGCGAGGCGCCTGATCTCGGGCGCGCCCGGGTCCTCGACCGGGGCCGTGACCTTCAGCAGCACCGGGTTGCCCATCTTGGCGATGCGTAGCACAGCCATCGTCGGCTCCTTTGCTCCCGATGTTAATCGGGCTCTGACCCCAGTTTGTCGAGCATCGCCTTGATGGCGCGGATCTGCGGCGCGCGCCTCGTGTGGTAGTCGGCGCCGGTATAGCCCCACCAGTCCCAGCAGCCGCGCGGATTGAAGACGCCGAAAAGGCGCGCGATGGTCTGCGGGTAGAGCACGATCAGGCGGTTCGACTCCGCCCAGCGGTTGTAGCCCGCGTCGCGAACGAAGCGCTCGCCAACGGCGCGCGCGTTCTGGCGGCAGCCGTGCAATGCGACATGGATGCGGCAGCGAGCCGCCTCGCAAGCCTTGGGAAGGTACACGAAGCCCTCGTCGTCCATGCTGAGCGCGTACATCTCGCCGAACGGCGTCTGGTCGAAGCGCACCAGGCGCCCGGCGGGCTGCGACGCAGGCTCGAGGGCGCCGAAAAGATGCTTGAGAAGCTCGCCGGCGGCGTCGTAGTCGCAGTCGTTGATGAACGGCGACCCAGTGCTGGAGCAGGCGCCGCCCGCCTCGGCAGTGACCATCCCGTGGCCCGCGGGCAGGTGTGCGACCAGGACGGGTTTCGCCCGGTTCGCTTCGTAGAAGCGCCGCAGCGCGTGGACCACCTCGGGGTAGACGGTCCGGTCCTGGCGTCCGGTGAACAGCCACACGCGCGCGCCGCGCAGATTGTCGGGCGGATCGATCCGCCCGGCCCGGGCAAGCGCCTGCACGACGGCGCCAAGCAGCGCCACGGCCGGAAGTGGCGACCAGGCGCCCGGCGTCCTGCAGTTGTGGTATGCGGTCCAGAGGCTCCCCTGCGCGCAGTAGTAGGGGCCGCCGGCCACGACGCCGACGCCCGAGACGGTAGCGGAATGCGCAACGTGCAGCTGCACCGCCATGTAGCCGCCCGAGGAGACGCCGGAGACAGTCACGTTGCTTGCGTCGGCGCCGAGGGCGGGAAGGGGCTCGGCGTGCGCCTGCAGGCAGACGAGAAACGCAAGGACCGAGAGCCTCATTCCAGCAGGAACTCCTTCACTGCCGCGATCTGTTCGCGGCTCATCAGCGCGGGCGCGTGGCCCACACCAAGATCGGGCACGAAAGCTTACTCCATACGCTCCACAGGTCGATGCCGCGCAGCAGGTCCGGCCCGAGCGGGAACTCGCGGTCGATGTGCCTTGCGGGATGCTTCCATTGCGCATCGGCGAATTGCGCTTCGCGGCGAGCAGCATGGCCGATCAGCCCGCCCATCGAGGTGGTCGAGAAGGTGTACTCGGAGCGATTCTCCAGCCAGTCGCTGGCGCCGCGGCCTACCACGTCCATGCACAAGCACGCAGCAGTCGGTGGCGAGCGCTGCAGACCACGGCATGGGGGTTCCCGCGCCGGCCCCAGTCGGGGTACGCGATGCGTGAAAGCTCCCGTTGCCCAGTTTTGCGCCGCAATAAGGGAGTTGTCGACTGTGGCATGAGATGAACTAATGTCATCCATTAGCCCTGTTGCGGGAGTACAGTTCACGCAAGGAGGTGCGCCATGCCGGAGCGTCCGATTCGCACCATCATCGAGCATCAAGACCCGATCGTGGCCAGTTCCGATATGACTGTCGCCGCAGCGGCGCGCCTGATGAAGCTGCACCGCATCGGTGCGCTGCTGGTGACCGATGCCGGGCGCCTGGCCGGAATCTTCACCGAGCGCGATGCGCTGTTCCGCGTCATCGCCGAGGGACGCGATCCGGAGAAGACGCGCCTGGCCGAGGTGATGACGGCGAACCCCCGCAGCCTCGCGCCCGACCGGACGTTCGCGCACGCCCTGCACCTGATGCACGAGGGCGAGTTCCGGCATGTGCCGGTGGTCGAGAATGGCAGGCCGCTCGGCATGGTCTCGGCGCGCGATGCGCTCGGGCCGGACCTGAAGCAGTTCATCGCCGACCTCGAGACGCGCACGCACGTCGGCGAAATTCTGGGTTAGGCGAGCTCGGGCAGGTCCCTGAAAAACTCGAGCGCCTCGGGGTTGGCGAGGGCGTCGGTGTTGGCGACCGGCATGCCGTGCACCACCGCCTTGACGGCGAGCTCGACCACCTTGCCGTTCTTGGTGCGCGGGACGTCAGCGACCTGGACGATTTTCGCCGGGACGTGGCGCGGCGAGGCGTGCTTGCGGATTTCCGCGCGCAGGCGCTCCTCGAGCCCCACGTCGAGCGTCCGGCCTTCCCGCAGCTTGACGAACAGCACGACGCGGGTGTCGGTGGGCTCGTCGGGCGGCCAGAGCTGGCCGATGGCCACCGATTCCTCGACTTCGTCGATGCGCTCGACCACCCGGTAGATCTCGGCGGTGCCGATGCGCACGCCGCCGGGGTTGAGCGTCGCGTCCGAGCGCCCGTACACGATCATGGTGCCGCGCTCGGTGAGCTCGCACCAGTCGCCGTGGCACCACACGTTCGGGTACTTGTCGAAGTAGGCCGAGCGGTAGCGCTCGCCGCCGCGGTCGTTCCAGAAGCCGAGCGGCATCGACGGGAACGGCCGCGTGCACACCAGCTCGCCCTTCTGGTTGACCAGCGCTTCGCCGTTCTCGTCGAATACCTCGACCGCCATGCCGAGCGAGCGGCATTGCAACTCCCCCCGGTATACCGGCAGCACCGCGTTCGCGTCGGCGAAGGCGCCCATGATGTCGGTGCCGCCGGAGATCGACGACAGGCAGACGTCCTCCTTGATGTCGTTGTAGACGTAGTCGAAGCTCTCGGGCGCGAGGGGTGAGCCGGTCGAGAGGATCATGCGCAGCGCCGGGAACTCGTGCGTGGCGCGCGGCCGCAGGCCGCGCTTGGCGATCGCGTCGAGAAACTTGGCCGAGGTGCCGAAATGCGTGATGCGCTCCTCCTCGGCGAAGTCGAACAGGATCCTGCCCTCGCGCGCGAACGGCGAGCCGTCGTAGAGCATCACGCTCGCCTCGGCGCCGAGCCCCTGGAAAAGCAGGTTCCACACCACCCAGTTGGCGGTGCAGAAGTAGAAGAACCGGTCTCCCCCGCGCACGTCGAAATGCAGCTTGTACATCTTGAGGCTCTGCAGCAGCGTGCCGCCGGCGCCGTGCACGATGCACTTGGGCTTGCCAGTAGTGCCCGAGGTGAACAGGATGTAGACCGGATGGTCGAACGGCAGCTGCGCGTAGGCGACTTCCGCCGGCGTATGGCGCCGCAGCCACTCGTCGAGGCGCACCGCCTTGGGAATATCGGAGACGTCCACGTCCGCATCGAGATGCGGCACGACCACCACCTTGCGCACCGAGGGCAGCCGCTCGGCGATGGCGCGCACGCGCTCGAGGCAGTCGTGCTCCTCGCCGTTGTAGCGGTAGCCGTCGGCGCAGAGCAGCACCTTGGGCTCGATCTGCCCGAAGCGATCGAGCACGCCTTCGACGCCGAAGTCGGGCGAGCACGACGACCACACGATGCCCTGCGAAAGGGCGGCGAGCGCAAGCATGCCCGTCTCGGGGATGTTGGGGACGAAGGCTGCGGCGCGATCGCCCGCGCGCAGGCCGATCTGCTGCAGCGCCTGCGCCGCGCGCGACACCTCGCTCGTAAGATCGCTGTAGCTCACCCGGCGCCGAAAGCCGGTCTCGTCCCAGAACACGAAGGCGTCGCCCCGGTCGCCGCGGCGCAGCAGGTTCTCGGCGAAGTTCAGGCGCGCCTCCGGGAACCACTTGGCGCCCGGCATCTTGTCGCCGTCGACCAGCACCGTGGACCCCTTGCGCGAAGCGATCACGCCGCAATGGTCCCAGACCTCGGACCAGAATTCCTCCGGGTGCTCCACGGACCAGCGGTAGAACTCCGGATAGCTCGAGACCTCGAGCCGGCGCTTGCGGATGAGCTGGCGCGCGAACTGGGTGAGCTGCGCCTCCTCGATCGCGCGCTCGCTCGGCTGCCACAGAATTTCAGGGACCCGCGACACTGACCACTCTCCCGGGAATCGCTACGGTAGGATTTCGGCGGTGATTATATTGCCCGCAGCCCGCGCCGCGATTCGCCGCGATCACCGCATCGCCGAATCGGAGGCCGTCGCGCGCCTGCGCGCGCTGCAGCCCGACGCCCGGGTCTCGCGGCGCATCCAGCTCAAGGCCTTTCGCCTTGCGGAACGCGCCCGCGCCGCGCCGCCGGGGGCGCTCTCGGCCGAGTCGTTCCTGCGCCACTACGGCCTGTCCACCCGCGAAGGCGTCGCGCTGATGTGCGTGGCCGAGGCGCTGCTGCGCATCCCCGACAGCCGGACCGCCGACGCGCTTCTGAGGGAGAAGCTTTCCGCCGGGAGCTGGAGCGCCGCGAGCGCGGCCGACTGGGCGCTGATGCTCACCGGGACGCTCGCGCGCTGGCACGAGCCGCCCGGGCAGGGCCTCGCCTCGCACCTGAAGCAGCTTCTCGCCCGCCTGGGCGAGCCGGTGGTGCGCCGCGCGGTGCGCCAGGCGATGCGCATCCTCGCGGAGCAGTTCGTGCTCGCCGAAACCATCGAGGAGGCGGTGCAGCGGGGCGCGAAGCGCGCGCCGTATCGCTTTTCCTACGACATGCTGGGCGAGGCCGCGCGCAGCGCCGAGGACGCCGCGAGATACCTGGAGGCCTACCACGCCGCGATCCGCGCCGTCTCGCCGCGCGACAGCGTCTCGGTCAAGCTCTCGGCGCTGCACCCGCGCTTCGAGGAAGCGAAGCGCGCGCGCCTTTTCGCCGAGCTGCTGCCGCGCATCCGCTCGCTCGCCGCAATGGCGAGCCACCGCGGCGTGGCGCTCACCGTCGATGCCGAGGAATCCGAGCGCCTCGAGCTCACCCTCGACCTCTACGAAGCGGCGCTCTCGCGCGCCGGCAGCCTCGGCATCGTGGTGCAGGCCTACCAGAAGCGCGCGCTCGCCGTGTGCGACTGGCTCGCCGCGCTCGGCCGCTCGATGAAGCTGCGCCTCCCGGTTCGCCTCGTCAAGGGCGCCTACTGGGACGGGGAAATCAAGCGCGCCCAGCAGCTCGGCATGCCCGACTACCCGGTCTTCACCCGCAAGGCGGCGACCGACATCGCCTATGCCGCGTGCGCGAGGACGCTGCTCGAGGAAAAGGAATGGATCTACCCGGCCTTTGCGACGCATAACTGCCGAAGCGTTGCCACGGTCCTCGAGCTGGCGGAAGCCGGAAAGAAAAAAGGAGACACGAAGCGCCGCGGCGCTGCGCCCCCTCGATTCGAGTTCCAGAAGCTCCACGGCATGGGCGATGCGCTCTACGAGGCGCTGCTTTCCGAGTACGACGTTCCGGTGCGGGTCTATGCGCCCGTCGGACGCTTCACCGAGCTGCTGCCCTACCTCGTGCGCCGCCTGCTGGAGAACGGCGCCAACACCTCGTTCGTGCACCAGATCGCCGATCCCCAGGTGCCGCTCGAAACGCTCGTCGCCGACCCGCTCGAGGCGCTGCCCGAGCCCTACAGCCCCGAGCCGCGCATCCCGCTGCCGCGCGACCTCTATCCGGATCGCAGCAACTCGCTCGGGCTCGACCTGTCGCGGCGCGAGGTGCTCGATGCGCTGCAAAAGCGCATCGCCTCAGACGAAACACCGGCGGCGGCCGAGCCGACCTCGAGCGGCGAGCTCGACGCCGCGATCGGCCGCGCCGCCGCCGCCTTCGAATCCTGGTCGCGCGTGCCCGCCGCGCAGCGCGCCGCTATCCTGGAGCGCGCCGCCGCCATGCTGGAGGAGCGCATGGAGGAGCTGGTCTCGCTCATCGTGCGCGAAGGCCGGCGCAGCTACGGCGACGCGGTCTCCGAGGTGCGCGAGGCGGCCGACTTCTGCCGCTATTACGCTCTCGAGGCCCGAAAGCGCTTCTCCGCTGCGCTTTCGCTCGCCGGACCGGCCGGCGAGACCAACGCGCTCTCGCTCCACGGCCGCGGTGTGTTCGCCTGCATCAGCCCCTGGAATTTCCCGCTTGCGATCTTCACCGGCCAGGTCGCCGCCGCCCTCGCCGCGGGAAACACCGTCATCGCCAAGCCTGCGGAGCAGACGCCGCAGATCGCGATGCGCTCGGTTGCGATCCTACACGCGGCCGGCGTCCCGGCCGACGCCCTGCATGTCGCCATCGGCGACGGCGAAGCCGTCGGCGCGCCGCTCGTCGCCGATCCGAGGATCGCCGGCGTCGCTTTCACCGGCTCGCTCGAGACTGCGAAGCGGATCAACGAGACCCTGGCAAGGCGCGCCGGCCCGATCGTGCCGCTCATCGCCGAGACCGGCGGCGTCAACGCGATGCTGGTCGACTCCTCGGCGCTGCCCGAGCAGGTCGTCGACGACGTGGTGATCTCGGCCTTCCAGAGCGCGGGACAGCGCTGCTCGGCGCAGCGCATCCTGTTCGTCGACGAGGGCATCGCGCCGCGCGTGCTGCGCCTTCTCGCCGGCGCGCTCGCCGAGCTCAAGGTCGGCGACGCGGCCGAGCCCGACACCGACGTCGGCCCGATCATCGACGCCGCGGCGCGGCAAGCTCTGCTGGGCCATGTCGGGTACCTCAAGACCAGTTTCAACCTGGTGGGTGAGGCGCCCGCGCCCTCCGAGGGAAACTACGTCGCGCCGATCGCCTTCCAGCTGCCGATCGAGTCGCTGCCCCGCACCGAGGTATTCGGCCCGATCCTGCACGTCGCCACGTATCAAGGAAAGGACCTGGATCGGGTTCTCGCGTGGCTGCGTGATACCGGCTATGGCCTGACGCTGGGCATCCACAGCCGCCTGCAGGGCTTCGTCGACCACGTGGTGCGCGAGGCGCGCGTCGGCAACACCTATGTAAACCGCAGCATGATCGGCGCGGTCGTCGGTGTGCAGCCCTTCGGCGGCGAAGGCCTCTCGGGCACCGGCCCGAAGGCCGGCGGCCCGCACTACCTGCTGCGCTTCGCGCTCGAGCGCACCCTCACCGTGAACACCGCCGCCGTGGGCGGCGTGACCGAGCTGCTCGCCGGAAAGGACGAACCTAGAACATGAAAAGCGTCGCTCTTCCCGGCGGCGAGCGCGTGCCGGCCTTCGGCATGGGCACCTGGCGCTACGGCGACGATCCTGCGCGGCGCGCCGAGGAGATCGCGACGCTGCGGCTCGGCCTCGAGCTCGGCGCGACGCTCATCGATACCGCCGAGATGTACGGCGAAGGCGCTGCCGAATCGCTGATCGGCGAAGCCATCGCCGGCATGCGCGACCGGGTGTTCCTGGTGAGCAAGGTCTACCCGCACAACGCCTCGCGCAGGGGCGCGCCTGCGGCCTGCGAGCGCAGCCTGAAGCGCCTGCGAACGGATCGGCTCGACCTCTACCTCCTGCACTGGCGCGGCGACGTGCCGCTCGCCGAGACGATCGAGGCCTTCGAGCGGCTCAAGCACGAGGGGAAGATCCGGCACTGGGGCGTGAGCAACCTCGATCTCGCCGACATGAAGGAACTCGAGTCGATCGCCAGCGGCGGGCAGCCGCAGGCGAACCAGCTTCTCTACAACCTCGCCCGCCGCGGCATCGAATGGGATCTCCTGCCCTGGCTGCGCGAACGGCGCATCCCGGTGATGGCCTATTCGCCCCTCGAGGAAGGCAGGATTCTGCGCAACAAAGGCCTCAAGGCATTCGGCGACAGGCACGGCATGACCCCTGCCCAGGCCGCGCTCGCGTGGCTCCTCGCCAATGGCGACGTGATCGTGATCCCCAAGACCTCGAGCCGCGCGCGCCTGAAGGAAGACCTCGGCGCGCTCGATCACCGCTTCGCCGCCGCCCAGCTCGCCGAGCTCGACCGGATCTTTCCGCCACCCGGCGGTCCGCGCGCGCTCGAGATGATCTGATGGGAGAATGCCCGCTGGAGGAGCCGTGAGGCGCGACGCGCAGAACGCGGAAAGCGGGGCCATCGAGGCGGTCGTGGCGCTGGTGAAAGCCCGACTGCCGCGGGAGCGGCGAGCGCAGGCCGAGCGCTTCGTGCGCCAGTATTACGCCGGGGTCGATCCCGAGGATCTCGCCGAGCGCTCGCCCGAAGACCTGTACGGCGCGGCGCTGTCGCACCTCGCGTTCGCAGGCAGGCGCGAGAGCGCAAGGCCGCGCATGCGGGTGCTCAACCCGGCGATCGAGGAGCACGGCTGGCAGTCGCCGCATACGGTCATCGAGCTGGTCAATGACGACATGCCGTTCCTGGTCGACTCGACGACCATGGCGGCAAACCGGCGCGGGCTCACGGTGCATCTCGTGATCCACCCGATCCTGCGCGTGGTGCGCTCGCCGCAGGGAGAGCTGAAAGCGCTCGCCGAGCCCAACGCCGCCGAGGGCGTCAACGAGTCGCTGATGCACGTGGAAGTCGACCGCCTCGCCGAGGCCGCCGAGCGCGAGGCGCTCGGCGCCGAGATCGAGCGCGCGCTCGCGGACGTGCGCTCGGCGGTCGAGGACTGGCGCAAGATGGCCGGGCGGCTGCGGGAGGTGATTGCCGAGCTCGAGCGCAGCCCGCCGCCGCTCGCGGCCGCGGAGCTCGCCGAAGCGAAGGCGTTCCTCGAGTGGCTGCTCGCCAACCACTTCACCTTCATCGGCTACCGCTGCCACGACCTCGAGGCCGGGGCGGACGGCGAGCGGCTGCGCCCGGTGGTCGACTCGGGACTCGGCGTGCTGCGCGCGGCGCGCGACGCGCACCAGTCGGCGAGCTTCGCCGCGCTGCCGCCGGCGGTGCGGGCGCGGGCCCGCGAGCCGCGGCTGCTCGTCATCACCAAGTCGAACTCGCGCTCGACGGTGCACCGGCCGGGCTATCTCGACTACATCGGCATCAAGCGCTTCGACGCAACGGGCGCGGTGTGCGGAGAGCACCGCTTCCTCGGGCTGTTCACTTCCGCCGCGTACATGACGCCGCCGCAGCAGGTGCCGCTTCTGCGACGCAAGGTCGCCGAGGTGGCCGCGCGCGCGGGGCTGGTGCCCTCGAGCCACGCCGCCAAGGCGCTCGACAACATCCTGGCCGCCTACCCGCGCGACGAGCTGTTCCAGATCACCACCGACGAGCTCGCGCGCACTGCGACCGGGATCCTGCATCTCGGCGAGCGCCAGCGCTCGCGCCTGTTCGTGCGGCGCGACCTCTACGAGCGCTTCGTGAGCTGCCTGATCTACGTCCCGCGCGAGATCTACACCACCGAGCTGCGCCGGCGCTGGCAGGCGATCCTCACCGAGGCGTTCCGCGGCACCGCGAGCGACTTCAGCGTCTGGCTCTCGGAGTCGCTGCTCGCCCAGATCCTGATCACCGTGCGCACCCGCCCGGGCGAGATCCCGCCGTTCGACGAGGACCAGCTCGAGCGGCGCCTGGTCGCGGCGGCGCGCCGCTGGGAGGACGACCTCGCCGCTGCGCTGGTCGAGGCCGCCGGCGAGTCGCGCGGCACGAAGCTCCTCCGAGCCTACGGCGCGGCGTTTCCCGCGGGCTACCGCGAGGAGCACCCGGCGCGCAGTGCCGTGCCCGACATCGAGATGATGGCGCGGCTCTCGGCCGCCGAGCCCATCGGCATGGTGCTCTACCGGCCGCTCGAGGCCCCGAGCGGCGTGATGCGCTTCAAGCTGTTCCACCTCGGCGCCCCTCTCGCGCTCTCGGACGCGCTGCCGATGCTCGAGCACATGGGGCTGCGCGTGCTCGACGAGCGCCCCTACCGCATCGAGCCCGCCGCAACCGAGCCGGTGTGGCTGCACGACTTCGGCCTTGCCGCGCTCGGCAGCCAGGAGATCGACATCGACGCAGTGCAGGAGGTCTTCGAGCAGGCCTTCGCCAAGGTGTTCCGCGGCGAGATCGAGAACGACGACCTCAACCGCCTGGTGCTGGCCGCGCGCCTGCCCGCCGACGAGGTGGTGGTGCTGCGCGCCTACACGAAATACCTGCAGCAGACCGGCTTCGCCTTGTCGCAGCACTTCGTGGAGGCGACGCTCGCGAGCCACGCGTCGATCGCGCGCAGGCTCGCGAGCCTGTTTCGCCTGCGCCTGCACCCCACTGCACCCGACGACGAAGCCGCGGGCCGCGAGGTGCAGGCGATCGAGCAGGCGCTCGAGGGCGTCGAGAACCTGAACCAGGACCGGGTGCTGCGCCAGCTCCTCGCGCTGGTGCTCGCCACGCTGCGCACCAACCGCTGGCGGCCCGGCGCCGACGGCAAACCGCGGCCGTTTCTTTCGTTCAAGCTCGACCCGTCGAAAGTGCCGGGGCTGCCCGAGCCCCGGCCGATGTTCGAGATCTTCGTCTACTCGCCGCGCTTCGAGGGCGTGCACTTGCGCGGCGGGCGCGTCGCGCGCGGCGGGATCCGCTGGTCGGACCGGCGCGAGGACTTCCGCACCGAGATCCTCGGCCTGATGAAAGCGCAGATGGTGAAGAACACCGTCATCGTCCCGGTCGGCTCCAAGGGGGGATTCGTGCTGAAGCGCGCGGCCGCGGAGCGCGAGGCGCTGCTGCGCGAAGGCGTCGCCTGCTACCAGGACTACCTGCGCGGTCTGCTGGATCTCACCGACAACCGCGCCGGCACCGCCGTGATCCCGGCGAGCGGCGTGCGCCGGCTCGATCCGGACGACTCCTACCTGGTGGTGGCCGCCGACAAGGGCACCGCGGCATTTTCCGACTACGCCAACGGGGTCTCGAAGGAGTACGGCTTCTGGCTCGGCGACGCGTTCGCCTCCGGCGGATCGGCCGGCTACGACCACAAGAAGATGGGCATTACCGCGCGCGGGGCCTGGGAGTCGGTGAAGCGCCACTTCCGGGAGCTCGGCCTCGACACGCAGGCGGCCGACTTCACCGTCGCCGGCATCGGCGACATGTCGGGCGACGTGTTCGGCAACGGCATGCTGCTTTCGCGCCACATCAAGCTCGTGGCCGCGTTCGACCACCGCCACGTGTTCCTCGACCCGGATCCCGACCCCCAGGCTTCCTTCGCGGAGCGCAGCCGCCTGTTCGCCCTGCCGCGTTCTTCCTGGGCGGACTACGACTCGAGCCTGATCTCGAAGGGCGGCGGGGTGTTCCCGCGGACGCTGAAATCGGTGCCGCTCGCGCCCGAAGCGCGCAGGGTGCTCGGCATCGACGCCCCGGCGCTCGCGCCGAACGAGCTCATCAGCGCCATCCTGAGGGCGCCGGTGGAACTGCTCTACAACGGCGGCATCGGGACCTACGTCAAGGCAGCCGACGAGTCGCACGCCGAGGTCGGCGACCGCGCCAACGACGCGGTGCGCGTGAACGGCGCGGAGCTGCGCTGCAAGGTGGTCGGGGAGGGCGGCAACCTCGGCTTCACCCAGCGCGGGCGCATCGAGTGCGCCCTCAACGATATCAGGCTAAACACCGACGCGATCGACAACTCGGCGGGCGTCGCCACCTCGGACCACGAGGTCAACATCAAGATCCTCCTCGGCCTCGCGATGGCCGACGGCGAGCTCACCGGGAAACAGAGAAACCAGCTGCTCGCCGAGATGACCGACGAGGTCGCGACGCTGGTGCTGCGCGACAACTACTTTCAGTCCCAGTCGCTGTCGATCGCGCGCCGCATGGGCGTGCGCCTGATCGATGCGCAGGCGCGCTTCGTGCGCTTCCTCGAGCGTGCCGGCCGGTTGAACCGCGCCATCGAGTACCTGCCTTCGGACGAGGACATCGCCGAGCGCAAGAGCGCAAGGCGCGGCCTCGCCGGCCCGGAGCTCGCGGTGCTGCTCGCGTACTCGAAGATCTGGCTCTACGACGAGATGCTCGCCTCGAGCCTGCCCGACGACCCGTGGATCGCCACCGCTCTCGAGCGCTACTTCCCGGCGGCGCTGAGACGGCGCTTCGCCGCCTTCATGCCGAGGCACCCGCTGCGGCGCGAGATTATCTCGACCCACGTCGTGAACAGCATGGTGAACCGCGTCGGAAGCACCTTCGTGCACGCCCAGATGGAGGCCACCGGCGCACGGCCCGCCGAGGTGATCCGCGCCTACCTGCTGCAACGCGAGATCTTCGGCTTCGTGCCGCTGTGGCAGGAGATCGAGGCGCTCGACAACGTGGTGCCCGACGAGGTGCAGGCCGAGATGCTGATCGAGGCGGGGCGGCTCACGGTGCGCGCCACCACCTGGTTCCTGCGCTCGCGGCACCTGGAAGCGGACATCGCCGCAACCGCCGCGCGTTTCGCCCCCGCCGTCGAGACGCTGCGCGCCGCGGTGCCGCGCGTGCTCGACGAAAGCGCGCGCAAGCCGCTCGAGAAGCGCGCCGCGCGCCTCGCCGCCCGCGGCGTACCCGAAGCGCTCGCGCAGCGCATCGCCGCCTGCGAAACGCTGTTTGCCGCGCTCGACATCGTCGAGATCGCCGGGGCCTGCGAGCGGCAGGTGCAGACCGTGGCCGGCGTGTACTTCGGGCTCGCCGCGGTGCTCGAGCTCGCGTGGCTGCGCGAGCGCATCGGCCAGCTCGCCGCCGACGGGCACTGGCAGGGGCTCGCCAAGCAGGCGATGCGCGACGACCTCGCCGCGCTGCAGCGCACGCTCGCGGCGCAGGTGCTCGCGAGCGGCGGCACGCACGACGCGCCCGAGGCGCTGCTCGAGGCCTGGACGCAGGCGAAGGGCGCGCGCCTCGCGCGCGCCCGCGCGCTGCTCGCCGAGCTGCGCGCCGTGCCCGCCCCCGACCAGGCCATGCTTTCGGTGGCGCTGCGCGAGCTGCGCCACCTCGCCTGAGCCGGCGGCGCGGCGCGGCGCGGCGTTCTGGCACTATCATTCGGCGCATGGACGACCTGGATTTCAGCAAGCCCGCCCCCCGGCCGGCGCTGCCGAAGGCGCCGCCCACGCTGATCGACCTGGCGCTCGCGCTCGAGTTCTTCCGCGGCGAGGGCAAGGCCGAGAGCATCGCGGCGGGCGAAACCCTCTTCACGCAGAACGAGAAAGCCGGCCTGTTCAAGCGCGACAAGATGTACCTGCTGCTGGAGGGCGAGGTGGCCCTCGTCGCCGGCGGCAAGCCGATCGGCACGGTGGGCAGCGGCGAGGTGTTCGGCGAGATGGCCGCGATCAGCCATTCGCCGCGCAGCGCCACCGCGGTCGCGACCACCGCATGCCGCCTTATCGGCCTGGACGACAGGGGGTTCCGGACGGCACTGAAGTCGAAGCCCGAGTTCGCGCTGTCGCTGCTCGCCATGATGACCGGCCGGCTGCGCGCCATGCTCGGACTCGCGCAGGAAGGCAACGCGCTCGCCGCCGCGCAGATCGGCAAGGAAAGGCGCGTCTTCGACAAGGCGCTGCTCGCGGCGCTCGAGCGCGGCCTGGGCTCGATGAATATCGTGCGCTACCGGCAGGGCATGACGATCATGACCGAGGGATCGGCTGGCGTGGTGATGTATGCGGTGCTCGAGGGCCGGGTCGAGGTATCGATCCGTGGGCAGGTCGTGGAGCGCGTCGGCCCAGGCGGCATCTTCGGCGAGATGACGCTCGTCGACCAGTCGCCGCGCGCGGCGAGCGCGCTCGCCGAGACCGACTGCGCGCTGCTCGGCATGAACCGCGCCGTATTCCTGCAGCTCACCAAGACCAACCCCGAGTTCGGGGTGGCGCTGCTCACCGCCATGGCCGAGCGCGTGCGCTACGTCGCCGCGCGACTGGCGTAGCCTTGCCGCCGGCGCCCAGGAAGGCACGCTCAGCAAGATCGGAGACCGATGATCTCGATCAGGAATGTGAGCAAGTGGTACGGCAGCTTCCAGGTGCTTGATGACTGCACCACCGAGCTCGCCAAGGGCGAAGTGGTGGTGGTCTGCGGCCCCTCGGGAAGCGGCAAGTCCACCCTCATCAAGTGCGTGAATGCCCTCGAGCCGTTCCAGAAGGGCGAGGTCCGGGTCGACGGCATCTCGGTGGGCGATCCCAGGACCGACCTGCCGCGGCTGCGCTCGCGTGTCGGCATGGTGTTCCAGCACTTCGAGCTGTTTCCGCACATGACGGTCACCGAGAACCTCACCCTCGGGCAGGTCAAGGTGCTCGGCCGCAGCCGCGAGGAGGCGCTCGACAAGGCTTCCGGACTCCTCGAGCGCGTCGGCCTGATCGATCACCGGGACAAGCATCCCGGCCAGCTCTCCGGCGGCCAGCAGCAGCGCGTCGCCATCGCCCGCGCGCTGTCCATGGACCCGATCGCGATGCTGTTCGACGAGCCGACCTCCGCCCTCGATCCCGAGATGATCAACGAAGTGCTCGACGTCATGGTCGAGCTGGCGAGGGAAGGCATGACCATGATGGTCGTCACCCACGAGATGGGCTTCGCGCGCAAGGTCGCGCGCCGCGTCATCTTCATGGACACCGGCAGGATCGTCGAGGACGCCCCCACGGAGGAATTCTTCGGCACCCCGCGCTCCGAGCGCGCCCAGCAGTTCCTCTCCAAGATCCTGCACCACTGAAAATCGGGGTCAGAGCCCGATTTATTTCCTCTCGATCTTCCCGAGCATTTCTTCGGAGATGCGGTAATCCGGGTTGCGCTTGCGAAACTCCGCAAGCAGCCTGTCGGCTTCCTCGTGCCTGCCTGCCTGGCGCAGCTCGGCGATGCGCTCGAGCTGCTTTTCCGGGGTTTCGGTCCTTGCCTCCTCCCGCATCGCCCTTTGCATCGTCCTCGGCTCAGCAGCAGGCTTCGCGGCCGGAGCCGCGGCCGCCGGGGCAGCCTGGCGGTCCTGCGTCGCCTCGGAAAGCGACACGCCATCCGGATCGGGGCGCTCCTCGTGCTGCATGTGCCAGGTGAGCGCGACCGAGAGGACGATCACCGCGGCGGCGGCGAGCGGGAAATACCAGCGTCGCCGCCCGGTGGGCGGCACCAGCGGCGCGGGATGCAGCTCGGCGGCGCGGCGCGATGCGGCAAGGACGGCTTCGTCGAGCGCGCGCGGCGGCTCTTCGGCGCCGAGCTCGCGATAGCGCCGCGAGACGTTCGGGTCGCGCTCGCTCTCAGCCATCGTCCACCGCCGCCTTGAGCTTCGCCATCGCATAGCGCAGGCGGCTTTTCGCCGCCTCCTCGCCGCAACCGGTCGCGGCGGCGATCTCCACCGCCGTCAGCCCCGCCTCCTCGTGCAGCAGGAACGCCTCGCACTGCGCCTGAGGCAGCGCTTCCAGCGCCAGCGCGAACTTGTGCAAAGTTTGCCGCGCCTCGGCGTGCCGCGCCGGGTCCGGGCTGCTTCCCTCGACCTCCACCAAATCGAGGGGAACGACCGAGAGAGCGCCGCGGCGCCACTGATCGACCAGAAGACGGTGCGCGATGGTGTAGAGCCAGGTCGTGAAGCGCGCCTGCGGCGCGTAGCGGCCGCGCGCCTCGATCACGCGCATCCAGACCTCCTGGTAGAGCTCTTCGGCCGCCGCGCGCTGCCGGATGCTGCGCAGCAGGAAGCGGAAGAGCCGCGCGCGGTGGCGCACGTACAACGTCTCGAACGCCCCGGCGTCGCCATCGCGGTAGGCGAGCATGAGCTGTTCGTCGGGAACCTCCTCCACGCAAGGCAGTTTACCCAACTCTTGAACGCACGCTCCGGTCGAACGGGTCGGCTCGCCCGAAAGAAACATCGACGAGTAAGACAATTCATGCGGCTCGCGTACAATCCGCGCCTTCTGCTCCTGCGATGTGCGCATGAAAAACGGCAAGCCCTTCCCCATCCCGGTCAAGGCAAAGTATTCCTGCGACAAGTGCCCCGCCTATTGCTGCAGCTATCCCGAGATCGAGGTGACGCCGCGCGACATTGCCCGCCTGGCGAAGCATTTCGGGCTCGACTACCGGCAGGCCGAGGAGCAGCTCACCAAGTGGGACGCGAAGGAGAAGGTGCGCCTGCTACGCCACCGCAAGGATCGGGTGTTCGACTCGGTGTGCGCCCTGCTCGACCAGAAGACGCGCCGCTGCACGGTCTATGAAGCGCGGCCGGCAGTCTGTCGGGGCTATCCCGACAGCCCGCGCTGCGGCTACTACGAGTTCCTCAAGTTCGAGCGCGCCCACCAGGACGACCCCAGGTTCATCGCCTTGACTTGAGCGCCTTGTCGCGTATCGCCGAGAGGGTGGTCGCGGGCGTGATGGCCTCGGGATCGATCCTGAGCTCGATCAGGGCGGGCTTTCCGCAAGCCGATGCGCGCTCGAAGGCCGGCGCGAACGCCTCGGTCGTTTCCACGGTTTCGCCGTGGCCGCCGAAGGCGCGGGCGTAGGCGGCGAAATCCGGGTTGGAGAGCCCGGTGCCGAGCACCCGGCCCGGGTACTCGCGCTCCTGGTGCATGCGGATCGTCCCGTAGAGGCCGTTGTTTACCACCAGCGCGACGAAACACGCGCCGTACTGCACGGCGGTCGCCAGCTCCTGGCCGTTCATCAGGAAGTCGCCGTCGCCGCACACTGCGATCACCGGGCGCTCCGGCTGCGCCAGCTTCGCCGCCACCGCGGCAGGATAGCCGTAGCCCATCGAGCCGTTCGTCGGCCCGAGCTGGGTGCGAAAGCCCTTGTAGCGGAAGTGCCGGTGCAGCCAGCCGGCAAAATTGCCCGCGCCGCCGGCGACGATCGTCTCCTCGGGCAGCCGATCGCTCAGCCACCGGATCACCTCGCCGTACTGGAGCTTGCCCGGCATCGGCCTGGGCTCGGTCCACTCCAGGTACTCCCGGCGCGCCGCTTCAGTCCTTTCCTTCCATGAGGGATTGCGGAAGGAAATCGTCTCCAGGGCCGCAACGAACTGCGGATACCCCGAATTGATGGCGAGCGCCGGCCGGTAGACCCGCCCCAGCTCCTCCGGGCCGGCGTGCACGTGGATGAGCGCCTGCTGCGGCACCGGCGCCTCGACCAGCGTGTAGCCGCCGGTTGTCATCTCTCCCAGGCGCGCGCCGATCACGAGCAGCACATCGGCTTGCCTCACGCGCTGCGCGAGCTTCGGGTTGATGCCGATGCCGACGTCGCCGGCGTAGGCTGCGCTGCGGTTGTCGAACAGATCCTGGCAGCGGAACGCGGTGCCCGCCGGCAGGCCCGCGGCCTCGATCCACTCCCGCAGCCTGCGCGTGCTGTCGCGGTCCCAGCCGCCGCCGCCGACGATCGCGAACGGCTTCTCCGCCTTTTCGAGCAACTGCTTCAGTCCGGAAAGGTCGGAAGGTGAAGGCGCGGGCCTTACCCGGTGATATTTCGGAACGTCCGCGACCGCGGCCTCGGAGAACAGCGTGTCCTCGGGCAGCGCGAGGACCACCGGCCCGGGGCGTCCTGCGGTGGCGGTGTGGAAGGCATGGCTCACGTATTCCGGGATGCGGCCGACACGGTCGATCTGCGCCACCCACTTCGCCATCTGACCGTACATGCGCCGGTAGTCGATCTCCTGGAACGCTTCGCGCTCGACGAACTCGTTGCCGACCTGGCCGATGAACACCACCATCGGGGTCGAGTCCTGGAAGGCGGTGTGCACCCCGATGGCGCCGTTCGTGGCGCCCGGGCCGCGCGTCACGAAGAGGATTCCCGGCTCGCCGGTGAGCTTGCCGTAGGCCTCCGCCATGTACGACGCGCCGCCTTCCTGGCGGCAGACGACGAAGGCCAGCCGTTCCTGCGCGTCGTACAGGCCGTCGAGCACCGGGAGATAGCTTTCGCCGGGAACGCCGAAAGCCATCTTCACGCCCTGCGCCAGCAGCGCGTCGACGAGGATCTTGCCGCCATGCCGGGTCTTCAGATCCGGTTTAATGCCGCCTCCTTTTCGAACGCGCCGCGCAGCCGCCGGCAGCACTCGGCGACCGCGGCGTTGGCGCTGTCGAGGGCGCCGCCGAAGAGAAGAAAGCCGTGCACCATGTCCTCGTACTCGCGATATTCGACTTCGACCCCCGCCGCCTGCAGCCGTTCCGCGTACGCCCGCCCTTCGTCGAGCAGCGGGTCGTAGCCTGCGGTCAGCACGAAGGCGGCAGGCAGACCCTCGTGGCTTCGCGCGAGCAGCGGCGAGGCGCGCCAGTCCTCCCAGGACTTGCTGTCCGGAACGTAGCAGTCGCGGAAGAACGCGATGACCTCGCGCGTGAGCAGGTAGCCCTGCCCGTTTCTCTCGTGAGAGGCGAAATGGCAGCGCTGGTCGGTCGCCGGGTAGGCGAGGAGCTGGTAGACGAGCGGGATCTCGCGGTGCAGCGCGACTGCCGCCGCGAGGTTGCCGCCTGCGCTGTCGCCGCCCACCGCGATGCGCGCGGCATCGATCCCGAGCTCGGCAGCATTGAGGTAGAGGAAGCGGGTGGCCGCCAGGCAGTCCTCCACTGCCGCCGGAAAGGGGTTTTCGGGCGCAAGCCGGTAATCGACCGAGAACACCGCGCAGCGCGCGCCGGCGGCGAGCTGCCGGCACAGCACATCGTGCGTATCCAGGTCGCCGATCGTCCAGCCGCCACCGTGAAAATAGACCAGCGCGGGAAGCGTCTCCCTCTCCGACTTCGCGGGCCGATAGGAGCGGACCGCGATCGGCCCGGGAATGACGAGCAGCCGCACTTCCCCGATTTCCGGAGCCGCGGGCGCGAGCACCGCGCGCGTGTCGTGGTAGATGCGGCGCGCCACGAACGGCGTGACGCTGTAGTAGGGAGGCAGCGGTGAGCGCGCCGCGCGCTCGAGCAGCGAGGCCGCCTGGGGATGCAGGCTCACTTCGCCGCGGCGAGCATCTTCTTCAGACGCTCGAGGAAGAAGGGGGCGCACTTCAGGATGCGCGTCTCCTGCCTCTCCAGCAACGGCCGGACCTTGCCGAGGTAGGACTGCCAGGCGGGATCCGAGGACATCGCGGCGCGGCAGCGATCGCGCTGATCGAGGCTCTCGTAGGCCCACAGGTGCACGATCGTGTTGAGCGGCCCGATCTCGGTGCTGTAGTAGCCCACCATGTGGGGCAGGTGCTTGAGCTGGATCGCCATGCCTTCCTCCTCGTAATGCTTGAGGTACTGCGGCGCCGTGCCGATCTTCAGCTGGTAAATCCGTTCCTCGACGTACATCGTTCGGATTATAGTATCCGTCGCATGGACGACATCAACACGCTGCGCCGGATACTGAAGGAAAGCCGCGTCATCGCGGTCGTGGGCTTGTCGGCGGACTGGTACCGGCCGAGCTACTTCGCGGCCAAGTACATGCAGGAGCACGGCTATCGGGTGATCCCGGTGAATCCGAAGTACCGGGAGATCCTGGGCGAGAAATGCCACGCGCGGCTCTCCGAGATCAAGGAGCACGTCGACATGGTCGACGTATTCCGCAAAACGGCGGACGTCATGCCGCTCGCCGAGGAGGCGATCGCGATCGGCGCCAGGGTGCTGTGGCAGCAGCTCGGCGTGAAGAACCAGGCCGCCGCCGAGCGCGCGCGCGCCGCCGGGCTGGAGACGGTCATGGACCGTTGCGTCAAGATCGAGCACGCGCGGCTGTTCGGGGGGCTCAACTGGGTGGGCGTCAACACCCGGGTGATCTCGGCCAAGCGTCCCCGCTGGCTGGCGTACTGAGGTATCCTTCCCGCATGGGGAAAACAATAAGGCTGTTCGAAGGCCGGTTCGGACGGCTGGTGCTGACCGACCTCGCCCCGCGGGATCCGCTCAAGGCCCAGGCGGATCCGGCGATCGTGCTGCAGCAGGGCGACGGCGAAGTGCTGTTTCTGAATCCCGGCGAAATCCATGTCAGCCTGGGCGCCACGCGGGTGCTCGTGCTGCATGCCGCGGGCGAATGGCTGCGGGCGAGCTTCCCGGCCGCGTTCGGCGCCGATGATCCGCGCCCGTTCCCCCAGCCGCGCGAGCCGATCACGCCGCGCATCCGCCAGCTCGCCGACACGCTCGCCGTGGAGGTGATCAACGACCGCTTCCTTTCCACCGAGCGGCTGGAGTTCATGCTGCAGGAGCTGATGCTGTCGATCGTCGAGACCTACCTCGCCCGCCGCCGCGCCTCTTCGCGCCTGTGGCACGGGTCGCGCTTCCGGGACAGCCGCATCCGGCAGGCGATCGCGCTGCTGCGCGAGCACCCGAACAAGGAAGTGAACATGGACGATCTCGCGAGCCAGGTCGGCCTGTCGCGCTCGCGCTTCTACGACCTGTTCCAGCTCTGCACCGGCGTCTCGCCGCGCACCTACCTCGACATGCTTTGCGTCGAAACCGCGATCTCGCGCCTTTCCTATGGGCGCGCCAAGATCGCCGAGGTGGCCGCCGAGCTCGGCTTCTCGGCGCAAAGCAACTTCACGCGCTTCTTTTTGAACCAGGTCGGCGTGCCCCCCTCCGAGTACCGGCGCGTCACGGCCAAAGCGCCCCTGGACGAACCCCCGCCTACGGAGTCGTAGGCCGGATCGGCTGAACAATGGCCGACCGCAAGTTTGGCTTCGAAACGCTCTGCCTGCACGCCGGGCAGATTCCCGACCCGGCGACCGGCGCTCGCGCCGCGCCCATCTACCAGACCACCTCGTTCGTGTTCGATTCCGCCGAGCACGCGGCGAGCCTGTTCAACCTGCAGACGTTCGGCAACGTCTACTCGCGCATCTCCAACCCCACCGTGGCGGTATTCGAGGAGCGCATGGCGGCGATCGAGGGCGGCCGCTCGGCGCTCGCCGCCGCGACCGGCCAGGCGGCCGAGGTCACCGCGCTGCTGACGCTGTGCAGCGCCGGCGATCACGTGGTTTCCGCCTCGACGCTGTACGGCGGCACGCATACGCTGCTCAGCGTCAACCTGAGGAAGCTCGGCATCGAGACCACGTTCGTCGATGCCGACAAGCCGGAAAGTTTTCGGGAGGCGATCAAGAAGGACACCAAGCTGCTGTACGCCGAGACGCTGGGCAACCCGCTCATCAACATCGTCGACATCGAGGCGCTCGCGGCAATCGCGCACGCTGCCGGCATCCCGCTGGTCGTGGACAACACCGTCCCCTCGCCCTACCTGTGCCGCCCGATGGAATGGGGCGCGGACATCGTGGTGCACTCGGCGACCAAGTACATCGGCGGGCACGGCACCACCATGGGCGGGGTGATCGTGGAATCGGGCAAGTTCGACTGGGGCAACGGCAAGTTTCCCGAGTTCACGTCGCCCTCGCCGGGCTATCACGGCGTCATCTTCCACGAGACCTTCGGCGACTTCGGCTACACCATGAAAGCGCGCATGGAGGTGATGCGCACCTTCGGGCCGGCGCTCTCGCCGCTCAATGCCTGGCTGCTGCTGCAGGGCCTCGAGTCGCTGCACGTGCGCATGGAGCGGCACTGCGAGAACGCGCTGGCGGTGGCGAAGTTCCTCAAGGACCACCCGCGCGTCGCCTGGGTCAACTACCCGGGCCTGCCGGACAGCAAGTACTTCTCCCTGGCGCAAAAATACCTGCCCAAGGGCGCCTCGGGCCTGCTCAACTTCGGCGTCAAGGGCGGCGCAGGAGCGGGCGAGCGCTTCATCGAGGCGGCGCAGTTCATGAGCCACCTCGCCAACATCGGCGACGCCAAGACGCTGGTGATCCATCCCGCGTCGACCACGCACCGGCAGATGGACGAGGCCGAGCAGCTCAAGGCCGGGGTCACGCCCGACATGATCCGCATCTCGGTCGGCATCGAGACGCTGGACGACATTCTGTGGGACATCGACCAGGCGCTCGCGGAGGCATCCAAGGCATGATCAGCTACCAGATCGTCGAGCACGGCAAGCCGCTGCAGAAGCTTTACCAGCAGACGCCGAAACCGGCGGGCACGGAGGTGCTGGTGCGCGTCACACGGGCCGGTGTGTGCCACTCGGACCTGCACATCTGGGACGGCTATTTCGATCTGGGCGGCGGCAAACGCTTCTACGTGAAGGAGCGCGGCTGCGTGCCCCCGTTCACTCTCGGGCACGAGCCTTTCGGGGTGGTCGAGGCGCTGGGACCGAAGGTCAAAGGCGTGAAGGTCGGACAAAAGAGGCTGGTCTATCCGTGGATCGGCTGCGGCAGGTGCGCGGTGTGCAAGGCTGGCCAGGACAACTATTGCGTCTCGGGCTCACGCTTCCTGGGCGTCAATCGCGCCGGCGCCTATGCCACGCACGTGCTGGTCCCCGACCCGAAGTACCTCGTCGACACGAGCGGCATCGATGATGCGTTTGCCTCGACGCTCGCCTGCTCCGCGGTGACTGCCTACAGCGCGGCCGCCAAGCTGCCGGCGCTCGGGCCGAAGGACCGGGTCGCGGTGCTCGGCTGCGGCGGCCTGGGCCTGATCGGCATCTCGGTGCTGCGCGCCAAGGGCGTGAAGCATATCGTCGGCTGCGATATCGACCCCGCCAAGCTCGCCGCGGCGGCAAAGGGCGGAGCGCGCGAGGTCCTGGATACGCGCTCGCCGGAGGCGGCGCAGGCACTCGCCGGCATCGCCGCGGCGCTCGACTTCGTCGGCAGCCCGGCCACCGCGGCGCTCGGGATCGGCGCGCTGCGCAAGGGCGGCCGTTACGTGATCTGCGGGCTCTACGGCGGCGAGCTCACCCATCCCCTGCCGCCGATTGCGCAGCGCGCCATCGGCATCGTGGGCTCCTACGTCGGAAGCCTCCAGGAGCTGAAGCAAGTCGTGGCGCTGGCGAAGAAGAGGAAGCTGCGGCCCGCGCCGGTCGAAACCCGGCCGGCGGACGAAGCGAACCAGGCGCTCGAGGATCTCAAGGCCGGGCGGATCGTCGGGCGCGTGGTGCTCGACTTCGAGGCGCTCGCCGCATGAAGGGGCCTCCCGCCGACCGCACCGACAAGATGCGCCTGCAGCGCGACGCTTCGGGCCGCGGCGTGCCGGCGGCGCGCTTCGTCTGGCCGTCGCCCCCTTACTACGAGTTCATGGACTCGCAGGCGCAGCCCTCGGAAGAGTGCCTGCTGCTGTTCAAGGACGGCGAGAAGGCGACCGGGCTGCTCATCGACTTTCTCCCCGGCGACGTCACTCTCAAGTTCCTGCAGTCCAGGGCGAAGAACGCCGTCACCATCGCCTTCTCCGCCCTGCTGGGGGTCCACCTGCTGCGGCCGGTGGCGGCGCGCCGCCAGAACATCGCGCTCGAAAGCGACGGCGAGGTGTTCCCCGCCTCCGACCGCCAGAGCTTCTCGGTGCGTCTCGCGAACGGGACCGGCCTGGAAGGCGAGACGGTGGGCCACGTGAACGCGCTGTGCGGGCTGTTTCTCTTCCTTCCCGAGCCCGACGGCACCCTGATCCGCTGCTTCGTGCCGGCGCAGGCGATCGCCGATAGCCGCATCGGCAAGCCGATCGGGGAAATGCTGGTCGACGAGCGGCTCGCCTCCGCCGAGGCGGTCGACGCCGCGGTCGAGAAGCAGAAGTCGCTGCGCACGCGGCGCCTGGGCGAGTACCTGACCGCCAACCAGATCGTGTCTCCCGAGCAGCTCGCCGCGGCGCTCAAGCAGCAAAGCGCGCGGCCGGTGCAGAAGCTGGGCGAAACCCTGGTCGAGCTGGGCTACCTGAGCGAGGCCGAGCTCGACGAGGCGCTCGCGATCGAGGCGCGCAACCGCGCCATTCCCCTGGGGCAGATCCTCGCCGACATGGGCGTGCTGGATGCCGAGGTGGTGAACGGCGTGATGGCGAAGAAGCTCGGCATCCCCTTCGTCAACCTGCGCAGCTTCAACATCGCCCCCGAGGTGCTCAAGCGCCTGCCGGCGGCGGTGGCGCACCGCTACCAGGTGCTGCCGCTCGCCGATGCCGACGGCGCCCTGGTGGTGGCGCTCGAGAACCCGATGAACATGGAGAAAATGGACGAGCTGCGCTTCGTCGCCGGGACCAAGCTGGTTTCCGTCATGGCGGCCGCGCACGACATCCGCGAGGCGCTCGAGCGCGTCTACGGGCCGGCGCGCGACCCGGAGCTCGCGGGCCGCCGCGCCGGGCTCGACGTCGGCATCGGCGAGCTCAAGAGCCGCCTCAGCGCCGAAAGCGTCGAGCTCGAGACGGACGACCCGCGGGCGGCGCAGATCGACAACGCGCTGGTGCAGCTCGTGAACAAGATCATCGTGGACGCCGTCGAGCAGAAGGCCTCCGACATCCACATCGAGTCCAATGCGTCCGGCAAGGACATGCGGGTGCGCTTTCGCAAGGACGGGGTGCTGGTCACCTACCAGGAGCTCCCCTCCAGGCACCGAAGCGCGATCGTGTCGCGCATCAAGATCATGAGCCGGCTCGACATCACCGAGCGGAGGAAGCCCCAGGACGGCAAGATCGAGTTCCGGCGCTTCGGGCCGATCGACGTCGATCTGCGCGTGGCGAGCATTCCCACCTCGGGCGGCCTCGAGGACATCGTGCTGCGCGTGCTCGCTTCGGCAAACGCGGTGCCGCTCGACAAGCTCGGCTTCGATCCCGACGCGCTCGCCGCGATCAAGCGCCTGGTCGACCGGCCGCACGGGCTGTTCCTGGTGTGCGGCCCGACCGGGTCGGGCAAGACCACCACCCTGCACTCGATCCTCGCCTACCTCAATACCTCCGAGCTCAAGATCTGGACCGCGGAAGACCCGATCGAGATCGTGCAGCCGGGACTGCGCCAGGTGCAGATGCACGCCAAGATCGGGTGGAACTTCGCCGCGGCGATGCGCAGCTTCATGCGCGCCGACCCCGACGTCATCATGGTGGGCGAGATGCGCGACGCCGAGACCACCAAGATGGGCATCGAGGCCTCGCTCACCGGGCACATCGTGCTCTCGACGCTGCACACCAACAGCGCCCCCGAGAGCGTGGTGCGCCTGCTCGACCTGGGCATGGACCCGTTCAACTTCGCCGACGCGCTTCTGGGCGTGCTGGCGCAGCGGCTGGTGAGGAAGCTGTGCCCGAAGTGCAAGCTCAAGGTCGAGCCTTCGGCGGCGGAGCTCGACGAGCTGATGAAGGAATACGCCGGCGACAGCGGCATCGACGCCGCCAGGATCTTCAAGAAATGGCGCGCCGAAAAGCGCATCGCCCTGTACCGCCCCAACGGCTGCCCGGAATGCGACAAGACCGGCTACAAGGGACGCATGGGCCTGTACGAGCTGATGGTCGCCGACCCGACGGTGAAGCGCCTGATCCAGACGCGCGCCCCGGTGACCGAGATCGTCGCCGCCGCCACCGCCGGCGGCATGCGCACCCTCAAGCAGGACGGCATCGCCAAGGTGCTGCAGGGACTCACCGACATCGCTCAGGTTCGCGGGGTCTAGGGATAGCGTAAGCGCGAGCGGCGATCCGCACGTAAGTACATCGGCTATGATACGGAGCCATGGCTAGCCGCGATCCCCAAGCGCTTATCGAGAAGCTGAAGACCTTGCCGCCTGAACGCATTGCGGAAGTGGAGGACTTCGTCGACTTCCTCCGCAGCCGCGATAGCGACCTGAAGCTTACGGGTCGAGCCATGCGCGTTTCGGAGCCGTCGTTCGCCAAGGTGTGGGATAACGAGGACGATGCCGCCTACGACGAGCTATAGCTTCGGCGACGTCGTTCTGGTGCCATTCCCCTTCACCGATCAATCCACAACCAAGAAGCGGCCGGCGGTCATAGTTTCAAGTGCAGCCTACCATCGGGTGCGGCCGGACGTGATCATCATGGCCATCACGAGCCAGTCACAGCGAATGCGAACTCTCGGGGAAGTCGTAATCGAGAACTGGAAGGCGGCGCGCCTGCTCAAGCCGTCTACGATCAAACCTGTCATCGCCACGGTCGAGCGTTCGCTTGTCATCCGGCGCCTCGGCAAGCTCGCCGAGACCGACCTCGAGTCGCTCCAGCGAGCGATCGGCGCCATTCTGGGAAATCGTTGAACCGCGTTCCGGTTTGACCCTGTCTGTCCCGTAAAATCTGGGGAATGACGACGCCGTTTTCCTGGAACAACCCTTACGCCTGGCCGCGCAAGCCCCTGTTGGCTGCCAACGCGGTGTCGACTTCGCAGCCGCTCGCGGCGCAGGCGGGGCTGCAGATGCTCGCGCAGGGCGGGAGCGCGGTCGATGCGGTCCTCGCTGCCGCGATCACGCTCACGCTGGTCGAGCCGGTCTCGAACGGTATCGGGTCGGATGCCTACGCCATCCTCTGGGACGGCAAGCGGCTTCATGGCCTGAACGCCTCGGGGCGCTCGCCGGCGCTGTGGACGCCGGAGTTCTTTGCCGGCCAGAAGGCGATGCCCACGCGCGGCTGGAACACCGTGACGGTGCCGGGCTGCATCTCGGCCTGGGTCGAGCTGCATGCGAAGTTCGGCAGGCTGCCCTTCGAGAAGCTCTTCGAGCGCGCGATCGAGTACGGGCGCAACGGATTTCTCGTTTCGCCCACTATCGCGAAGCAGTGGGGAAACCAGGTGCCCGAGCTCAAGGCGCAGCCCGGTTTCGCCGAGGCTTTCATGCCGGGCGGAAGGGCGCCGCGGCCGGGAGAGCGCTTCAGGTTCCCGGCGCATGCGGACGCCCTGGAGGCGATCGCGCGGTCCAAGGGGGAAGCTTTCTATAGAGGAAAGTATGCCGAGCGGCTGGAGGTCGAAGCGAAAAAGCACGACGCGGCTCTGCGCGCCTCCGACCTGGCGGCGCACAAGTCGGACTGGGTGACGCCGCTCGAGGTGAACTACCGCGGCTACACGCTGCACGAGATCCCGCCCAACGGGCAGGGCATCGTGGCGCTGATCGCGCTCGGCATCCTCGAGCATTTCGACCTGCGCTCGCACCCGGTGGACGGTGCCGACAGCCTGCATCTGCAGATCGAGTCGATGAAGCTCGCCTTCGCAGACGCCCGGCGCTATGTCGCCGACATCGATCACATGGACATCCGGCCGCAGCAGCTGCTCGACCGGGAATACCTCAAGTCGCGCGCAAGATTGATCGACATGAAGCGCGCGCAGGATTTCGGCCCAGGCACGCCGCCGAAAGGCGGCACCGTGTACCTCACCGCCGCGGACGCCTCTGGAATGATGGTGTCGTTCATCCAGTCGAACTACATGGGCTTCGGCTCCGGCGTGGTGCTCGACGGCATTTCGCTGCAGAACCGCGGCGGCACTTTCGTCACCACCCCGGGGCACCCGAACCGCGTCGGCCCGAAGAAGCGCCCCTACCAGACCATCATCCCGGGATTCGTCACCAAGGACGGCAAGCCGGTGATGAGCTTCGGCGTGATGGGCGGCACCATGCAGCCCCAGGGCCATGCCCAGGTGATGGTGCGCATCGCCGACTACGGCCAGAGCCCGCAGGCGGCCGCCGACGGGCCGCGCTACCGCATCGTGCAGGGCCTCGATGTCAACGTCGAAGGCGGCTTCGCCCCGGCGGTGCTCGAGGAGCTCAAGCGCCGCGGCCACCGCATCGTCGAGCTTCTCGAAGGCTACATGGACTTCGGCTCGGCGCAGCTCATCTGGAAGCTCGACGGCGGCTATTTCGCCGCCAGCGATCCGCGGCGCGACGGGCAGGCGGTGGGCTTTTAAACAGGAGCGCGCATGCTGAAGATCTGGGGCCGTACCAACTCGGTGAACGTGAAGAAGGCGCTGTGGGCGATGGAGGAGCTCGGGCTGAAGTACCAGCGCGTCGACGCCGGGATGCAGTTCGGCGTGGTGAAGACGCCCGGGTACCTGAAGATGAACCCGAACGCGCTGGTGCCGACGATCGACGACGACGGCTTCGTGCTGTGGGAATCGCACGCCATCGTGCGCTATCTCGCCGCGAAGCACGGCGCGGGAACCCTGTGGCCCACGGACCTCAAGCGGCGGGCCGATGTCGACCGCTGGATGGACTGGGCATTCACTTTCCTCGCCGCGTTCCGGCCGGTGTTCTGGGGCCTGATACGCACGCCCCCGGAGAGCCGCGACACGAACGCCATCCAGGAAGCGCAGCACAGGTGCGCCGAGCTGCTCGCGATCCCCGACGCCGCGCTCGCCGGCCGGGCGTACCTTGGCGGAGCCGCCTTCACGATGGGCGACATTCCGCTCGGCTGCCACGTGCAGCTCTGGATGCGGCTGCCGATCGAGCGCCCGGCGCATCCCAACCTCAAGGCCTGGTTCGACCGCCTGTGCACGCGGCCGGCGTTCAAGAAGATCGTCGACCTCCCGCTGTCGTGAGCAGGATCGCGATCGTCACCGGCGCAGCGAGCGGCATCGGGCTCGCCTGCGCGGAGCGGCTCGCCGCCGACGGCATGCACGTGGTGCTCGCCGACGTCAACCAGCAGGCCGGCGCCGAGCACGCCCGGCGCCTCAGGGGAAGCTTCGTCCCGGCCGACCTCACCGAGAGGCGCGGCTGCAGGAAGCTCGTCGACGAGACGCTGCGCGCGCACGGCACCGTGCATGTGCTGGTCAACAACGCGGGCTACCAGCATGTCTCGCCGATCGAGGAGTTTCCCGAGGAGCAGTGGGAGCGCATGCTCGCGCTCATGCTCACCGCGCCGTTCCTGCTCACGCGCTATTGCTGGCCGGCGATGAAGAAGCAGAAGTGGGGCCGCATCGTGAACATCGCCTCGATCCACGCGCTGGTCGCCTCGCCCTACAAGGCCGCCTACATATCGGCGAAGCACGGATTGGTGGGCCTGACGCGAACCGCGGCGCTCGAGGGCGGCGAGCACGGCATCACGGTGAACGCGATCTGCCCGGCCTACGTAAGGACGCCGCTGGTCGACAGCCAGATCGCCGACCAGGCGCGGGCCAACCGCCTGTCGCCCAAGGACGTGGTCGAGACGATCATGCTCGCACCGGCGGCGGTGAAGCGCCTGATCGAGCCGGCCGAGGTCGCGGACTTCGCCGCCTACCTGTGCACCGAGCCGGCCGGGGTCATCACGGGCGCTGCGCTAACCATGGATCTCGGATGGACCGCTCGGTAGCGGCAAGGCGCTTCACGCGCTCGTAGAACTTCTCCAGCGAGCCGCTCTCGGCGAGCAGGCTCTCGAAGGCCGGCACCAGATCGGTGTAGAGCGCGATCGACAGCAGGAAAGCGTTGTTCGCCTCCGCGGGAACGATTCTCGGATAGGCCGCGCGCAATTGCTCGTATGCGGCGCGTTTCGCCGCGAGCATCGCTTCCTGCGGCAGATCGCTGCGGTAGAGCTCCGCGAGGCGCTCGCGGGTCTGCTTCACCCGGCTGGCGAACTCGCGCTTCCTCGCCTGGGCGGCCTGGAACGAGGCGAGCTCCGCGAGCCGCCCTTCCTGCTTCAGCCAGCGCCGCACGCCGACTTCCTCGACGACCACCGCGAACGACTCGTTGAAGGTGGTGTCGTTCTTCGCATAGGCGACCTGGTGCGCGAGCTCGTGGAACACCAGCCGCGCCACCTGCGTTTCCGGGTAGCGCATGAAGGTCGAGAGCAGCGGGTCGTCGAACCAGCCGAGGGTGGAATACGCCGGCACGCCGCCGACATGGACATCGTAGCCCTGCTCGCGCAGCCGGGCTGCGTGACGCTGCGCCTCGTCCTGGGAATAGAAGCCGCGGTAGGCGACGCAGCCGGTGAACGGAAAGCACTCCTTTTTCGGCTCGACCGAGAACCGCGGCGCGGCGAAGACGTTCCACACCACGTAGGGGCGGCCGAGCTCGGCATAGGAAGTGTAGCTGCCGTTGTCGGGCAGCCCGAGACGGCGCGAGGCGAAGTCGCGAATGCGGCGCGCGGTCTCGAGCCTCTCCCGCAGCGCGGGCTCGGTGCGCGGGTCCGCGAGCCATTCGTCGACCGGTCGCGCCGAAGCCATCAGGCCGAGATGGCCGCCGATCGCCTGCGCGTAATAGCGCAGCGATTCGCAGCCGCCCAGCAGGACGAGAAGCCCGGCGAGCCCTGTGAAAAGTACGATTCTCAGTCGAAGCGTCCTTGTGCGAAGAACCGGTCCATCAGGGCCACCACGCGACCGGAGACGACCAGCATGCTGTGGCCGAGGGCGACCAGCACGCGCGCCTTCATGCCCTCGACCGACGTTTCCTCCACGCGCACTACCCCGTCATTATCGCCCGGCAGCGCGCTCAGCATGCGCCCGAGCCCGAAAGGAACCGTGCCCGCCACCACGCCGAGCGGCTCCGGCCGCTGCCAGCGCGCCCCGCGAGCCGCCCAGCGCGTGGCGCAGCCGCCCAGCATCCAGCGCCCGAAGGGGCTGGCGCCGAACCTGCGGCCGGCGGCGCAGCCGCGCACCGGGGCGCCGAGCAGCACGACCGAGGCGACCTTGATGTCGCGATGGCGGTTCAGCGCGTCGAAGATCAGCACCCCCCCGAGGCTATGACCGGCGAAGTGCGCCGGGCGTTCGCCGAGCCGCTCGCGCACGAAGGCCGCGAAGCGCTCGACATTCGCGTCGAAGGACTCGCGGCCGCGGTACGTGAAGCGATGCGCAACATAGCCGCGCGCGGCGAGCCGGGCCGAAACGACAACCAGCACGATGCCGGGCATCCACAGTCCCGGCGCGAGCACCACATCGCGGCTCACGCTAAGGTTTGATCGAGTCGAGCAGCGCCTGGGCGCGATACACGATCGGGTAGTCGATCATCTGGCCGTCGACCTGGATCGCGGCGGCGCCCTTCGCCTCGGCCTCGCGGAAGGCCGCGACGATGCGCTCGGCCCGCGCGATCTCCTCTTCGCTCGGAGAATAGGCGGCGTTCACCGGCGCCACCTGGTCGGGATGCACGCACAGGCGTCCCTGAAAGCCGCTGCGCCGGCTGCGCTCGAGGGCGCGCCGGAAGGCGTCCGCTTCCTTGAAGTGGAACCAGGGGCTGTCGATCGGATTCTCCATGCCGGCGGCACGCGAGGCGAGCACCAGGCGCGCGCGCGCATCGGCGAGCTCGGGCTCGTCCAGGGTCGGCGCGAGGCCGACGTCGTTCGCGTAATCGCCGGCGCCGAACGCGACACGCTTGACTCGCCAGGGCGCGTGGTAGCCCCGCAGGCTCCTCGCCTGCAGGATCCGGTCGACCCGCTGCACGCCGGCGGCGGTCTCGATGATCGGCATCAGGTCGATCGAGCCTTCCGTGATGCCCCGTTCGCGCTCCAGGTTCGCCATCAGCCAGTCGACCGCGTGCAGGTCGGCGGCGCTCTCGATCTTGGGCACGACGACGCCGTCCACGCCCTTGTGGAGCGTCTCCACCAGGTCGCCGTGGCAGAACGGCGTCGAGGGCGCGTTCACCCGAACGTACCCGCGGCAGCGGCGCGTTCGAGCCAGTGCCTCGGCGACCGGTTTGCGCGTCGCCGGCTTGTCGGAGGTCGCGACCGAGTCCTCGAGGTCGAGGATCACGGCATCGGCCTCCAGCGTAAAGGCCTTTTCGACCCGGCGCGGGACGTTCCCGGGCGCAAACAGAAACGAACGAGTCAATGGCATGTCATCCTCTATTCGATGAGCCGGCGCTCGCCCCACTGCGGGTAGGGCAGCAGCCGCTGCGCGGTTTCGAGCGGCTTGGGCCACACCACTTCCCGCCGGCCGTTCAGGATCTGCACCACGGCGGCCTCGAGGCCGACCTGCCTGCCGCTTTCGGGATCCACCTCGTGCGGACCGAGCACGGTGAAGGTTTGCAGCCTCGCGAGCGTCTCGCGCAGCTTTTCCTGATCGAGCGTCCCGGCGCGCCGCACCGCCTCGGCAAGCACCGTGGCGGCCGCATAGCCGGCCGCCGCCGCCCTGCCCGGCGCCGCCGACCACCGCGCGGCGAACGCCTTGACGAACGCCGCGTTGGACGGCGTGGAAAAGCGCGCATCGTACTCGGTTGCGCCGAGGCTGAACTCTGCGTCCTGCCCGACGAGCGCGATGAAGCCCGGCTCGGCGGCGCCGCGCGCGAAGAAAAGGCGCGGCGCGTAGTCGAGGCGCTTCAGCGTCTTCACCATGTCGGCGGCGTCCCTTACCCCGCCGAACGCGATCCAGGCATCGGCCCGCGCAGCGCGCGCCGTGGCGACCTGCGCCGCGAAGTCCTCGGTGCCGCCGCCGTAGAGCTCGATGCCGGGGGAAGAAAGGCCCTGCTTCAGCGCCGCGGCATGAGCGGCCTCGGCCATCTCGGTCGAAGCTGGATCGTCGCGCGCGAGGATCAGCACCCGATCGAGCTCCGCCTCTTTGGCCATCTGCACCACGCCGCTGCCGTAGGCGGCGTAGGGAGGCGCGCTCTGGAAGACATAGCGCGGCTTGCGCTGGTGCACGGCGAGGACCGGGCCGGCGCCGTTCAGGAGAACGCGGCGCGCGCGTTCGGCCTGCGCGGCCGCGAGCAGCGTCGCCGCCGAGCCGTACGGGCCGATCAGCAGGTCGGCGCCTTCGCGGATCAGCTGCGCGTAGAGCCGGCCGGCGAGCGAAGCGCTCGAAGCATCGTCGAGCAGGCGCAGCTCGACCGGGCGGCCGAGCAGGCCTCCGCTGGTGTTCACCTCGGACTCCCAGACCTGGAGACCCCTGCCGTAGCCGGTCGCGAGCTCGGCATGCGCGCCGGATTGCGAAACGACCGCGCCGACGACGATGGGAGCCTGCGCGAAGGCCGAGGCGAGCCCGAGGAGCCCGAGGCCGAAAACCCTAGTAATCCAGCTTGTCATCGACGGCATGGCCGCGCATCGGTATGAGCGCCGAGCGCTCGAACGTCATGAACGCCGTGCCGTCGGCCTTCCTGCCGGTGGTACGAACGGTGACGATGCCGTGGTGCGGCCGCGAGGCCGACTCGCGCTTGCCGATGACCTCCGACTCGGCGTAGATCGTGTCGCCGGCGAACACCGGCGCGCTGAGCCGCACCTTGTCCCAGCCCAGGTTGGCTACCGTCTTCTGGCTCACGTCCGAGACGCTCATCCCGGTCACGATCGCGAGCGTAAGACAGGAATTGACGAGCGGCCGGCCGAACTCGGTGCCTGCGCCGTAGGCGGCGTCGATGTGCAGCGGGTGCTGGTTCATGGTGAGCAGCGAGAACCAGGTGTTGTCCGCCTCGGTCAGGGTGCGCCCCGGCCGGTGCTCGTAGACCTCGCCGACCTCGAACTCCTCGTAGTAGCGGCCGGCGGATTCGCGCCAGCGCTTCGCTCCGACTTCCTTTGCTCGACTGATCATATGAGAATCCCGTTCATGAAAGATCGTCTGGGCGAAATTGTAGGCAAGACGAACGTCCTCACCTCGCCCGAGGATACCGCAGCCTACTTCACCGACTGGCGCAAGCGCTACTCGGCTGCCGCGGAGTGCGTGGTGCGGCCCGGGAGCACCGCCGAGGTGGCGGGCGTGGTGGCGCTGTGCGCGCGCGAGGGCGTGGCGATCGTGCCCCAGGGCGGCAACACGAGCCTGTGCGGCGGCTCGGTTCCGACCGGCGCGCGGCGCGAGATCGTGCTGGCGCTCGCGCGGATGAACCGCATCCGCGAGCTCGACGCGCTGAACGATACCGTGACCGTGGAAGCGGGCTGCGTGCTCGCCGCCGTGCAACACGCCGCCGAAGCGGCCGGGCGGCTGTTCCCGCTCTCGCTCGCCGCCGAGGGGAGCTGCCAGATCGGCGGCAATCTCTCGACCAACGCGGGCGGCGTCAGCGTGCTGCGCTACGGCAACGCCCGCGAGCAGGTGCTCGGGCTCGAGGTCGTGCTCCCCGACGGGCGAGTCTGGAACGGGCTGCGGGCGCTGCGCAAGGACAACACCGGCTACGACCTGAAGCAGCTCTTTGTGGGCGCCGAGGGCACGCTCGGCGTGATCACGGCGGCGGTGCTGCGCCTCTACCCGAGGCCGACCGCCACCGCCACGGCCTGGATCGCGGTAGCGAGCGCGCGGCAGGCAGTCGAGCTGCTCGCGGCATTGCGCGAGCGGCTGGGAGGGCGACTGAGCGCCTTCGAGCTCGTCTCGCGCAGCTGTCTGGAAGCGGTGCTCGGCCACGCGAGCGGCAGCCAGGATCCTCTCGGCGCGCCGCATCCCTGGTACCTGCTCGCCGAAGCGGCGGACAGCGGCGAGCCGGAGTGGCTGCGCGAGCAGATGGAGCGCGCGCTTCTGGAGTGCGCCGGGCGCGGCGCGCTCGCCGACGCGGCGCTTGCGCACAGCGGCGAGCAGGCGAGTGCCTTCTGGCGCTTGCGCGAGAGCATCCCCGAAGCGCAGTTCGCGAACCTCAAGCACGACATCTCGGTCCCGGTGTCGAAGACGCCCGAGCTGATCGAGCAGGCAGGGCGCGCACTCGAAGCCGCCTACCCGGGCGTGCCGATCTACGCCTTCGGTCATCTCGGCGACGGCAACATCCACTTCAACGTCGGCTCCGAGGCGCTGCTCTCCGAGCGCCAGGCCGTGAACCGCATCGTGTACGGCGTGGTGGCACGCCTCGGCGGCTCGATCTCCGCCGAGCACGGGCTGGGGCAGCTCAAGCGCGAGGAAGTCCGCCTGCACAAGGACCCGCTGGAGCTCGAGCTGATGGCCGCCCTCAAGCGCACGCTCGACCCCCGGGGCCTGATGAACCCCGGCAAGCTGCTCTAGCGGCGGCGCGTGAGAACGAGCGGCTGCGCGCGACCGGCGCTCACGATTTCCCCGGCCATGCGCTCGCCCTCGACCCGGCCGCGGAAGCGCCCCTGCGCGTTCTCCCAGGAGATGTCGGCGCCCGACAGGCTTGCGCTCCTCGCTCCCTCGATGTCGAGGCTCTGGTAGTTCTGCTCGATGCGCAGCCGCACGCCGCCCCCCTGCCAGGTACCGCGCGCGTCGGCCGGCACCACCCACAGGAAAAGCGTGCTCTCGTCGCCCTGGCCGGGATGCGGCTTTGCGAGCCGCATGGCTTCGATGCGGTCCGGCTTCCATCCCGCCATGCCGAAGGCGTGCGAAACGATGCGGGTGCCGGGCCGCAGCTCGTCTACGAAGCGCGGCTGCAGCCTGCCGATCAGCTGCGGCAGCAGGTAGACGGTCACCACGGTCGCGCTCGAGATATCCGAGGTCAGCACGTCGCCTTGCACGAAGCTGACGCGCTCGGCCACCCCGGCGCGGCGCGCGTTCTCGCGCGAGCGCTCGACCAGCCCCGCATCGAGCTCGATCCCGAGGCCCCGCGCGCCGAACTTCTGCGCTGCGGCGATCACGATGCGCCCGTCCCCGGAGCCGAGGTCGAGCACGGTGTCCCCGGCGCGCGTCCCGGCGAGCGCCAGCATGCGTTCGACGACCTCGTCCGGCGTGGTGATGAAAGGCACCCGCCACTCGGTCTCGTCCGCGGAAGCCGCTCCCGCCGCAACGGCGGGCGCCCAGGTAGCGACGCGTCTCATGCAGGGAAATGTACCGTAAAAACAAAAGGTCCGGTCGCAACCGGGCCTCGCTCCAGGGCTGGAGACTTAGTTCATCTTCTTTTTTTCTTCTTCCTTCACCTTGGCTTTGGTCTTGGCCTTGGCGACTTTCTTCTTCTCCACCTTGGCGGCGGACTTCTCCGGCGGCGTCGCCGGTGTCGCCGGGGTCGCCGGGGTGGCCTGAGCGAACGCCGTGGACGCGAAAGCCGAGGCAATCAGGGCAACGAGCAGCTTCTTCATTGAGTCCTCTCCTGTGAGGGTGTCGATCCATGCCGGATCTCGCCAAGCAACGCACCAGGCGGGCGGACGTTGACCGCGACTCGCTGTACCGAGTTGTTGCCAAAGCCCGACAGGTCCCAGGGCGGAACGAGCGGCTGGGTGGCTCCGGCTGCATCGGTGGCGCGGCAGGAAAGCTCGTGCGCGCCTTCGGCCGCCCGCCACGTGGCGCGCCAGCCGGCCCAGGCGTAGGGGGAGGCGGGCGTCTCGAGCGTCGCGGCTGCCCACTGCCCGTCGACGCCAAACGCGACTCGCGTCACGGGCGCGGCGCCCGACCAGGCGCGGCCCACGATCTCCACCACGCCTGCATCGAGCACCCGCCTGCGGCTGTAGAAGTCCGGGATTCCCGGCGGCACCATCAGCGAGTTCACGCGCATCAGCGTGCAGGGCGTGCCCTGCTCGCCGGGAACGCTGCGGAAATGATAACTCCTTGCCTGCTGCGGCCCGTCGAAGGGCTGCTCGAGCGCCTCGATCGAGCGCAGCCATTTCACGCTCGCCATGCCGTACCAGCGCGGCACCACCAGGCGCAGCGGCGCGCCGTGCTGCGGCGGCAGCGGCGCG
>DATKAX010000469.1:0-4105 GCA_035514595.1 Burkholderiales bacterium | reverse complement strand
TGCGGTGCCGACGACCCTGCCCTCGCCGCCGCCCAGCCCCCGGCCCAACTGGCAACTGAATTTCAGAACGCCGGGCAGCATCCCTCTGGACGGCGCCGAGTACGGGGCCGTGGCGCTCATTATCGCGCCGGGACGAGCGCTCAATACGAGTTCGGATCCGGACACGCCCGCAGCGCCGTGCGCCAAGGTGAACCAGCAATCCGACCGCTACGCGAGCCCGCTCGATCCGGCGAGGTTCTTCGAGTGCGGCAACGCCGCCGGCAGCTACGCGAGCGTCAGCGACGCGCGCTGGAGCAACGATCGCGTCATCGCCGTGAGCGCGGCCGAGCTGAACGATGCGATCGCCGGCCCGGTCGCCGACCGCCTGCAGCGCCAGGTGGCTCCCTGGATGGAGTACTGGCGCTCTACGCAGTCCAGCTCTTACTGGGGCGTGAACTTCCTGCCGCATGCATCGACTTTCAGTGCCCCGGCCACCAATGACCTGTGCGGCGACACGGTGTCCGGCGTCGGCGTCACCGAAGGCATGCCGCCGACCGCGCGGGACACTTCGACCTGCAGCCGTTGGGGGAGTCCGAGCAGCATCGGCAAGGTGTCCGGCTCGGGGCCGGGGGAGATCGCATCGCCGGCTTGCAGCGCCACCAGCACAGGAGCCTGGCGCTGCGTGTTCCAGAAATCCGGGGACCACCTGACCGTGCGCATCACGGCCACCGCGCCGAACGTCACCGGCAGCTTTCGTCGTCCCGTCCCGTCCGGCGGCGTGTCGTACAACATAGCGGGTACGACCCATAGCCTGTCGCTTTCGCTCAGCACGACAAGCGGCGCAGCGACGGTTTCGGTGGATGTATTCTTGCCGTGCTGTACGGGTACGGTGACGGCAGTCGTGGAAATCAGCCGCCTTCCTGAGGCGGAAGGCCTGGCGACCGACGACACGACGCGGTGGTTCATCCAGAACGGCTGGGACCGCCACGTCTATTACGCCATTTCGCCCGGGGTACGCGCGAACCCGGGCTCGGCGTGCGTTGCCGCGACCGATCCCGGCTGCCTGGTCGTGAACGGACTGCCTTCCGGCACCGGCAACGCCGACGACAAGCGTCTCGTGCTCGCGCTGATGGGGCGGCCAATCGGCGCTCAGACCATGGCGACGCTGGAATCCGAAACGCACGCCGCAGGATCGCTGGTATTTACGGCCTCCACCGTCACGAGCACCGTCAACGACCGGCTGACGATGTGCCCCTTCAAGTACACGCCGCACAGCGGGACCGCGCTGACGGTATGCAACTGAGGCGCAAGGCCCGCGGCTTCACGCTCACCGAGCTCGCGGTGGTGTTCGCGGTGGTCGCGCTTCTCATCGGCGGCGCGATGATGACGCTGTCCGCGCAGGTCGAGCAGCGCAACCTCGAGGAAGTACAGCGCCGGCTGAATACCGCCGCCGAAGCGGTGCATGCGTTCGCCATCGTGAACCGACGGCTGCCCTGCCCGGCGCGCTGGACGAGCAGCGCCAGCCATAGCCAGGGTCTGGAGAGTTTCTGCACCGTTTCGAGCGGAGCCTGCGCCGGCTCCGAGACTACGACGGTGCAGGGGCATGGCAACTGCTCCAATTTCTACGATGGCTATCTTCCTGCGGTGGCGCTCGGTGTCACGCCGACCGACAGCGACGGTTTTGCGGTCGACATCTGGGGCAACCGCTTGCGCTACGTGGTCGCGAGGGACGTCACCGCGTGCTCCGTCACGCCGCCGGCGGGAACGCGCGTCTTCACCTCCCAGGCGAACCTCAGGACCTACGGCATCACCTGCCGTCCGAATGATCTCGACGTGTGCACGAGCGCTGCATGCACCAGCCGGGTGATCAGCACTCAGACGGCGCTCTTCATCATCTATTCCGCCGGCCAGAACGGAAACAATACGGCTGGCTACGGAGCCGATGAAACCGAAAACACGGACGGCGACGCCGTGTTCGTGAGCCGCACGCTGGCGAGCGCACAGAGCACCGGCGGCACGTTCGACGATCTCGTCACGTTCGTCCCGGTCGGCATGGTTTACGCCAAGCTCCTGGCGGCCGGCATCCTGCCCTAGGGGGCGGCCGGCCCGCTCAGGGCGAAGCACACTTCGCCGTCGCGGTTGCTCTCCAGCGCGAGCTTGAAGCCGCCTGCTTCCGCGAGGCGCGCCGCCTGGTACAGGCCGATACCCAGGCCGGTCGACGAGGCCACCGGCGCACGCAGCAGGCCGGCCGCGATCTCTTCCGGGATCGCCGCTCCAGTGTCGCACACGCGCAAGGAGGTGCGCTCGCCGCACTCGAGCGCGACGCTGACGCGTATGTTGGCGTCGCCGGCGCGCTTGCCGAGCGCGTTGCGGATCAGGTTGTCCGCGACCCCGGTGAACAGCGCGCTCGGCAGGCGCGTGCCGGCGGCCGGGCGCTCGCCCTCGAACTCGACGCCCTCGCCGCGGTACTGGCGCGCGAGGGACTCCCACCACACCCGCGCCGAGACGTAGGTTTCGCCCTCCTCCTGCGGCTGCTGCAGCTTGGCGAGCGTCTCCGAGAGCCGCTTCTCGATCTGCGGAAGCTGCCGGCGCACGAGCGCCTGCAGCTCGCGCGAGTCCTGATTCTCCTCGCGCGCCGCGACCGAGCACAGCACACGCAGCGACTGCAGCAGGTTCTTGATGTCGTGGGTCATGCGCGCGCCGGTCTCGTGCACCGCCTGCAGGTAGCTCGCCTGGCGCAGCCGCTCTTCGCGCAGCTTGCCGACATAGAACTCGCCGAGCACCTGCCCCAGCAGGTGCAGGTGCCAATGCAGCGCCGGGCTGAGGCGGTAGCGCGAGTAGATGGTCAGCGCGAGCTCGCCGTTGTCGAACTCGACCGTGTGGAGCGTCGGCCGCCCCTCCTCGACGCTGAGCTCGCCCGAGCGCAAGGCGACGCCCGAGATCGACGGCAGCCGCCCGAGAGCGGACGCCGCCTCCTTGAGAAACCGCTCCGGGCTCGCTTCGCGCTGCGACAGATCGGCCAGCACGCGCAGCCACTTCTCGAGGGGCAGGCCGATGGCGAGGAGGTAGCGAGCGAAGAACACGCTCAGCCCGCCGCCGCGGCGCGGGCTCCACGCCAGCCCGATCACGAGCATCGCTCCTGCGGTGAGGAACACGGTATAGGTGAGCGCCTCGAGGTAGGAGCTGCGCGTTAGCGTCATGAAGGTGAAGCTGCCCAGGATCACGACTCCCAGGAGCAGCATGACGAAGACGCTGTAGAAGAAGTCGATCAGGTGCGGCGAGTCCGGCGCCTCCGGCTCGGCGGGAAACACCACGATCAGGACGAACGCGAGCGGCAGGACGAATTCGGCGATCCTGCGGATCTCGGGATCGATATCCCTCCCCGGCGAGATTTCGGGAAGAATCGCGATCACCAGCAGCGCGAGAAGGTAGGCAAGCACCACCAGGTAGCTGCGACGCTGCCAGCGCGCCTGGTGCTGGTAGACCTTGCCGCCGACCAGGCCCGCCAGCATCACCACCCAGAAGGCGAGCAGCCACCAGTCGAGGTACAGCATCACCGCCACCGCCAGGAGCGACAGGATGAAGCCCTGCATCGGCGAGACGCGCTGCTCGGCGCGCAGGAACGGCTGCCACAGAAGCAGCAATCCGAGATGCGCGAGCAGCAGGGCGCGCGCCCACGGGTCGGCGACGCCGCGAAACGCGGCGACGTGCAGCAGCGCGAGCATCGCGACGAGCACCAGCCGCCAGTAGCGCTGGCTCAGGCTCCACGCGGCGCCGGCGACGCGCGCGAAGCGCGGCACCGGGAGAGTTTCAGGTTGCATGATCAATCCCCGGCCGCTAGTCTACAAAACAAGAACATGCCGGCTGCCATTTTCACCCGGTTGGTGCTGCTGGAGGCGCGCCGAAGCGGGCTGCCGTGGCTCGCGGCCGGCGCCGTCGCGGCGGGCCTTGCGGCTGCCGCGTTTCTCTCGCAAGTGGCGCTCACCGAGGGCCGCGAGCTGCAGGCGTCAGTGCTCGCCGCGTGGCTGCGCGCCTGCGCCGTGTTCCTGGTGACGGCGCAGGTCGCCTCGAGCACGCTGCGCGAGATCAACGACAAGGGGCTCGAGCTGATGCTCTCGCTTCCGCT
>DATKAX010000468.1:0-2373 GCA_035514595.1 Burkholderiales bacterium | reverse complement strand
GCCGAGCGTGGCCTCGCTGAAGGCGCCGATGGCGGTGAATCCCGAGCCGCTGAGGTTCTGCTCCTCGGCGAAGCGCGTGAGGCCCGTGATCGGATCCTCGTTCTTCTCGAAGATGACCGCGAACACGCGCTCGCCGTGCTGCTGGTTGAGGATCTTGGCCCGCATGCAGGATTGGTAGCAATCGACATGCCGCTCGTGCGGCGGAACTCGGCGACGCGTCGCCGATCTCAGGGCCATGAAGCCCGTGGTGCTGGTCACCGGCCTGGGGGGACGGATCGGCGCCGCGATCGCGCAGGCGCTGGGCGAGGACTGCACCCTGGTCGGCTTCGAGCTGCGCTGCGCCGAGGGCGACGAGCACTGCATCGCCACCGACATCACCTCCGACGAGGCGCTGAAGGGATCCTGCGAGAAGCTGCGCGCGCGCTACGGCAGCCGCATCGCCTCGGTGATCCATCTCGCCGCGTTCTACGACTTCTCGGGGCGCGACGATCCGAAGTACCGCGAAGTCAACGTGCGCGGCACCGAGCGGCTGCTGCGCGCGCTGCAGGCCTTCGAGGTCGAGCAGTTCGTCTACGCGAGCACGATGCTGGTGCACGCCCCGGGCGAGCCCGGCAGGCCGATCCGGGAGGACTCGCCGCTCGAGCCGAAGTGGCCCTACCCGAAATCGAAGCTTGCCGCGGAGCGCGCGGTGCGCGAGCGGCGCGGGAAGATCCCGGCGGCGATCCTGCGCATCGCCGGGGTCTACACCGACGACGGCGAGGTGCCCTCGCTCGCCTACCAGATCCAGCGCATCTACGAGCGCCACCTGGAGAGCCGCCTGTTTCCCGGCGATCCTTCGCACGGCCAGTCGTTCGTGCACCTGGAGGACCTGGCGCGCGCCATCCGCGCGGTGGTGGAGCGCCGCGGTTCGCTGCCGGAGGAGGCGACGGTGCTCGTGGGCGAGCCCGAGACCCTGAGCTACGCCGAGCTGCAGGACCTGATCGGGCGCGCGATCCACGGCGAAGCCTGGCGCACGCGGGCGATTCCCGAGACCGTGGCGAAGGCGGGCGCCTGGCTGCAGCACCGGATGGAGGACGTGGTCCCGGACTTCATCGACCGCGGCATCGAGCCCTTCATCCAGCCGTTCATGATCCCGCTCGCCGACGATCACTACGAGCTCGACATCTCGCGCGCGAGAAAGCTCCTCGGCTGGGAGCCGCGGCGCTCGCTGCGCGAAACGCTTCCGGTGATGATCGAGCGGCTCAAGCGCGCGCCGGCGGCCTGGTATCGCGCCAACAAGATCCCGCTGCCGCAGTGGCTGGAGCAGGCCGCGGACATCGAGCAGCCGGCGGGCGGCCTGGTGCAGCGCGCGCGGGACGCCGCCGCCGAGCGCCAGCGAAGCACGCTGTGGTGCCACTTCGCCAACGCTTCGCTGGGTTTGTGGCTGATCTTCAGCCCGATGGTTTTCAACATAGAAGATTCCAGGATGTACTGGAGCGACATCCTGACAGGCCTGGCAATCCTGGTTCTCGGATTGATCTCGCTCTCGCGGGACGCCGGCTGGGCGCGCTGGTCGGTCGCCGTGCTCGGCACGTGGCTGCTGTTCGCCCCGCTCGTGTTCTGGACGCCGAGCGCGGCGGTGTACGCGAACGACACGCTGGTCGGCGCGCTCGTGATCCTGCTCGCGCTCGCCGTGCCGCCGGCGCCCGGCGTGAGCCCGGCGGCGCTCGCCGCGGGGCCGGATGTGCCGCCCGGCTGGGATTTCAACCCTTCGGCCTGGATCCAGCGCGTGCCGATCATCGCGCTCGCCTTCGTGGGGCTGTTCTTCTCGCGCTATCTCGCGGCGTACCAGCTCGGGCACATCGATCGCGCCTGGGACCCGTTCTTCGGCGAGGGCACCGAGCGCGTGATCACCTCGTCGGTGTCCGAAGCCTTCCCCGTCCCGGACGCCGGACTGGGCGCAGTGGTGTACGTGCTCGAGATCGTCACCGGCGCGATCGGCGACCGGCGCCGCTGGCGCACCATGCCCTGGCTCACGCTCGCCTTCGGCCTGATGATCGTGCCGCTCGGCGCGGTGAGCATCTTCTTCATCATCATCCAGCCGATCGTGATCGGCACCTGGTGCGCGCTGTGCCTGCTCGGCGCGGCGGCGATGCTGGTGCAGATTCCGTACGCGTTCGACGAGCTGCTCGCCACCGCGCAGTTCCTCAAGGACCGCGTGAAGAAGGGGCGCAACCTGTGGTACGTCTTCTGGCGCGGCGACACCATCGAGGGCGGCAAGGCCGCGCGCGATGACTTCGAGCGTCCCGCCGGCGCGGTGCTGCGCGACATGGTGCAGGGCGGCGTCACGCTGCCGTGGAGCCTCGCGGCGAGCATCGCGATCGGCGCCGCGCT
>DATKAX010000467.1:0-6782 GCA_035514595.1 Burkholderiales bacterium | reverse complement strand
GCCTTGCGCCAGCCGCCCACGGTGCCGCGGTGCTGGGCCTCGTCCCTGTCGCCCTCGAAGCCCTCGAGCACGTTGTAGCACTCGCGCCAGCCGGCCTGCGTCGCCGCCTGCGCTGCAGCGTGCGAGCGGCCGCCGGAGCGGCACAGGAACATGAGCGGCTCGTCCTTGTCGGTGAGCGCCGCGAGCTCCTCCAGGAACTGCGGATTGGGCTGGTTGCCCGGGTACGTTTGCCATTCGAGGGCGAGAGCGCCGGGCACGCGTCCGACGTAGAGAAGCTCTGGCTGGGTGCGCACATCGACCAGCCGGGCCCCGGCCTGCATCAGCCGGTGCGCTTCGGCCGGAAGCAGGGCGCCGGCGTAGGTAAGCCCCACCCTTTGGCCGCGCTCGGCGGCGGTTTTCCGGATGTCGTCCATGGTTGCCTTGCATTATAGAAGTGCGGCAACATGCACTGCTCCAGTGCGGTCCGTATTCGCATGCCCCGAGATGGTGCGCAACTTTGCCGCGAAGCTTGACGCTTCCTGTGCGGGGCTTTGGCATGGAAAATGCTGCTGCTCTGCCGGTCCAACACCTATACCAACCACCTAGCATCCAGGAGATCCCGAGATGGCGATGACGCCCGACGACGTCTTGAAACTCATCAAGGACAAGGAGGTCAAGTTCGTCGATCTCCGCTTTACCGACACCCGCGGGAAAGAGCAGCACGTCACCGTGCCGGTCAAGTACTTCGGCAAGGAGAAGTTCGAGTCGGGACATGCCTTCGACGGCTCGTCGATCGCGGGTTGGAAGGGAATCCAGGCTTCCGACATGCTGCTGATGCCCGATGCCGTCTCCGCACGCATGGACCCGTTCACCGACGAGCCGGTGCTCAACATCAGCTGCGACGTCTATGAGCCGGTGGACGGCAAGCCCTACGACCGCGACCCGCGCGGCATCGCCAAGCGCGCCGAGGCCTACCTGAAGTCCACCGGCCTGGGCGAGGTCGCCTATTTCGGCCCCGAGCCGGAGTTCTTCATCTTCGACGGCGTCACCTGGTCGGTCGACATGTCGGGCTGCTTCGTGAAGATCAAGTCCGAGGAGGCGCCGTGGTCCTCGGGCATCGATTACGAGTCGGGCAACATGGGCCACCGCGCGCCGGTGAAGGGCGGCTATTTCCCGGTGCCGCCGATCGATACGCTCGCCGATATCCGCAATGCGATGGCGCTCGCGCTCGAGCAGCAGGGTGTCGAAGTCGAGGTGCATCACCACGAGGTGGCGGCCGCCGGCCAGAACGAGATCGGAACGCGCTTCGCGCCGCTGGTGCAGCGCGCGGACTGGATGCAGATCCTCAAGTACACGGTCTGGAACGTGGCGCACTCCTACGGCAAGACCGCGACCTTCATGCCCAAGCCGGTGGTCGGCGACAACGGCTCGGGCATGCACGTGCACCAGTCGGTCTGGAAGGGCGGCAAGAACCTGTTCGCCGGCAACGGCTACGCGGGGCTCTCCGAGTTCGCGCTGCACTACATCGGTGGCATCATCAAGCACGCCAAGGCGCTCAACGCGATCACCAACCCCGGCACCAACTCGTACAAGCGGCTGGTGCCGGGCTTCGAGGCGCCGATCAACCTCGCCTACTCGGCGCGCAACCGCTCCGCCGCGTGCCGCATCCCGTTCGTGTCGAGCCCCAACGCGCGGCGCGTCGAGGTGCGCTTCCCGGACCCGACCGCCAACGCCTATCTCGCCTTCGCCGCGATGCTGATGGCCGGCCTCGACGGCGTGCAGAACAAGATCCATCCCGGCGACCCGATCGACAAGAACATGTACGACCTGCCGCCCGAGGAAGCGGCCAAGGTGCCGCACGTGTGCGCCTCGCTCGAGCAGGCGCTCGAATGCATCCGCGACGACCACGCCTTCCTGACGCGCGGCGGCGTGTTCTCGGAGGACTTCCTCGAGTCCTACATCGCGCTCAAGGAGGAGGAGCTCACCCGCTTCCGCATGACCACGCACCCGCTCGAGTTCGACATGTACTACGCTTCCTGAGCGGTTCGCGACGGCCGGCGAAAGGGGCGCCACGACCGCCCCTTTTTCTTTTCTTTGATAGACTTAGCTTATGCGCTGGTCCATCGGATGGCTGCTCGGCCTGGGCGTCGCCTTGCAGGCGTATGCGCAGCAGGTCACCGAGATCTACAAATGCATCGATCCCTCCGGGCGGCCGCTGTATACCAGCGACAAGCGCGACACGGCGGGCAAGCAGTGCGAGCTGGTGTCGCGCCATGTGAATGTGGTGTCGCCGCAGTCGCGCAAGCCGGCATCGAGCTCGGCGGCTGCCTTTCCGAAGGAGTCGGCTGCCGACCGCGCCAATGCCAAGGAGCGCCAGCGCGAGATCCTGGAAAAGGAGCTTGTTACCGAGGAGCGGCTGCTCGCGAGGGCGCGCGAGGAGCTCGCCGCGCAGGAGTCGGTGCGCACCGGAGAGGAGCACAATTACGCCCGCGTCCTCGAGCGTTTGCAGCCCTACAGGGACAGCGTCCAGACCCACGAGAAGAACATCGAAGCGCTGAGACGCGAGCTCGCCAACCTGTACCGCTAAGTGGCTTCGTTTCCAGGCCTGGAACTGCTCGCCACGGCGGTGGTGGCGCTCGACGAGGCGCTGGTGGTGCGCTATGCCAACCCGGCGGCGGAGAACCTGCTTGCCACCGGCGCGAGAAGCCTGATCGGGCAGCCCTTCCTGCCGCATTTCTCCGAGAGCGAAGAGCTCGAGAGGACCCTCGGCGAGGCGCGCAGCACGCACTGGGACTACGCGGCCCGCAACGTCACCTACCTGCGCGCCGGGCGCGAGCCGCAGCGCCTGTCGTGCACGGTGACGCGCATCGACCAGCCGGGACTCGCGCTGCTCGCCGAGCTGCGCCCGATCGAGCAGCAGCTGCGCATCGCGCGCGAGGAGCGCCTGGTTTCCGAGCAGCAGGCGAACCGCGAGCTGATCCGCAATCTCGCGCACGAGATCAAGAATCCGCTGGGCGGGCTGCGCGGCTCGGCGCAGCTTCTGGAGCGCGAGCTGCGAGACCCGGGGCTGCGCGAGTACACGCAGGTGATCATCAAGGAGGCCGATCGCCTGCAGGCGCTGATGGACCGGATGCTCACGCCGCACCGGGCGCCGCGCGTGGAGGCGCTCAGCATCTACGAGGTGCTCGAGCGCGCGCGCAACCTGGTGCAGGCCGAGTTCGGGATCGAGATCCGGCGCGATTACGACCCGAGCCTTCCCGAGCTCGTCGGCGACCGCGAGCAGCTTATCCAGGCCGTGCTCAACATCGCGCGTAACGCCGCCCAGTCCGGCGCCGGGTCGGTCGAGTTCAAGACGCGCGCGCTGCGCCAGGTCACGATTCTGCGGCAGCGCTGCCGGCTGGCATTAGAATTGCAGGTGGTCGACGATGGCCCGGGCGTGCCGGAGGAGATCCAGGACCGGATCTTCAATCCGCTGGTTTCCGGGAGGGAAGGCGGCACCGGCTTGGGGCTCTCGCTCGCGCAGACGTTCGTGCAGTACCACCAGGGCGTCATCGAGTTCGAGTCACGGCCCGGCCGCACAACATTCAGGATCCTGCTGCCGCTGACATGAAACCGGTCTGGATCGTCGACGACGACCGCTCTATCCGCTGGGTGATCGAGAAAGCCCTCAGCCGCGAGGGCATCGCCTACAGCTCCTTCGCGTCCGCCCAGGAGGCGCTCGAGGCCCTCTCCGGGGGGGCGCCCGAAGTGCTGGTTTCCGACATCCGCATGCCCGGCCTCTCGGGCCTGGAGCTTCTGCAGACGGTCAGGCAGCGCCACCCCGCGGTCCCGGTCATCGTGATGACGGCGTACTCGGACCTCGATTCGGCGGTCGCCGCTTTCCAGGGCGGCGCCTACGAATATCTCCCCAAGCCCTTCGACGTCGATCAGGCACTCGACCTGATCCGCCGCGCCCTGGACGAGAGCCGCCGCGAGGCCGAGGCGATCGAGCCGCTCGGCGCGGCGCCCGAGATCCTCGGGCAGGCGCCTGCGATGCAGGAGGTGTTCCGCGCCATCGGGCGCCTCGCCCAGTCGAGCGCTACGGTCCTGATCACCGGCGAGTCGGGAACTGGAAAGGAGCTTGTCGCTCGAGCGCTGCACCGGCACAGTGCACGCTCGGCGAAGCCTTTCATCGCCATCAACACCGCGGCGATGCCGAAGGACCTGCTCGAGTCCGAGCTCTTCGGGCACGAGCGCGGCTCTTTCACCGGCGCCCAGCAGCAGCGGCGCGGGCGCTTCGAGCAGGCCGAGGGCGGGACGCTGTTCCTCGACGAGATCGGCGACATGCCGGCGGAGCTCCAGACGCGGCTGCTGCGCGTGCTCTCCGACGGCACTTTCTATCGCGTCGGCGGGCACCAGCAGCTCAAGGCGAACGTACGCGTCATCGCGGCCACCCACCAGAATCTCGAGCACCGCGTGCGCGAAGGCGCCTTCCGCGAGGACCTGTACCACCGCCTGAACGTGATTCGCCTGCGCTTGCCGGGCCTGCGCGAGCGCGCGGAGGACATCCCTTTGCTGGCGAAGCACTTCCTCGTCGCGAGCGCGAAGCAGCTCGGCGTCGAGTCCAAGCGGCTGTCGGAGGACGCGCTTGCCCACCTCGCACGGCTGGAGTTTCCGGGAAACGTGCGCCAGCTCGAGAACCTGTGCCACTGGCTGACGGTCATGGCGCCGGGGCAGGTGATCGACATCGGCGATCTGCCGGCCGAGTTTCGCGACCCGACGGCGGCCGCGACCTCGGATTGGCTTTCCGCGCTCGAGCATGAGGCGGAGCGGCGCCTGGCGCGCGGCGATACCGGAATCCTCGAGCTGCTCGGCCGGCAGTTCGAGCGCGCCCTGATCGCCAAGGCGCTGGCCCGCGCCGGAGGCCGGCGCATCGAAGCCGCCAACCTCCTCGGCATGGGCCGCAACACCATTACCCGAAAGATTCAAGAGCTTGGAATCGAGGAGGACGCCGGCGAATAGCCGCCTTATGGTCCGATCAGCCACGCCTTTTATGTTGCGGCGCCACATGGGGCTACATAAAATGCTGCTATGCAAAGGTCCAGTCCGCTTTCGCAAGGCGTTTCCGTCTCGGGCCGCATCACCCCCGAGTTCGCCCAGGTCCTGACCGCGGAGGCGCTGGGCTTCGTTGCCAAGCTCCACCGGCATTTCGAAGGGCGGCGGCAGGAGCTGCTCGCCCGGCGCGCGGCGCGGCAGAAGGAGTTCGACTCGGGAAAGCTGCCGGATTTCCTGCCGGAAACCCGCGCGGTCCGGGAAGGCGACTGGACGATCGCCGCGCAGCCCAAGGACCTGCTCGAGCGCCGCGTCGAGATCACCGGTCCCACCGACCGCAAGATGGTGATCAACGCGCTCAACTGCGGCGCCTCGACGTTCATGGCGGATTTCGAGGACGCCAACTGCCCGACCTGGGACAACATGATCGACGGTCAGGTCAACCTGCGCGACGCGGTGCGCCGCACCATCAGCCTCGAGCAGAACGGCAAGCGCTACCGGCTGAACGCGAAAACGGCGGTGCTGATTCCGCGTCCGCGCGGCTGGCACCTCGACGAGAAGCACGTCGCCGTGGACGGCAAGCCGGTTTCCGGGGCGATCTTCGATTTCGCGCTGCTCTTCTTCCACAACGCGAAAGCGCTGCTCGCCCGCGGCTCGGGGCCGTATTTCTACCTGCCCAAGATGGAGTCGCACCTCGAGGCGCGGCTGTGGAACGAGATCTTCGTTTTCGCTCAGGACGAACTGAAGATCCCGCAGGGCACGATCCGCGCCACGGCGCTCATCGAAACCCTGGTGGCGGCGTTCGAGATGGACGAGATCCTCTACGAGCTGCGCAGCCACTCCGCGGGCCTCAACATCGGGCGCTGGGACTACATCTTCTCGTGCATCAAGAAGTTCCGCGCCAACCCGGATTTCTGCCTCGCCGATCGCGCTCAGGTCACCATGACCGCGCCCTTCATGCGCGCCTATGCGCTGCTGCTGGTCAAGACCTGCCACCGGCGCGGCGCGCCGGCGATGGGCGGGATGGCGGCGCAGATCCCGATCAAGAACGACCCGGCGGCGAACGAGGCAGCGCTGGAAAAGGTGCGCCAGGACAAGCTGCGCGAAGTCACCGACGGCTGCGACGGCACCTGGGTGGCGCATCCGGCGCTGGTGCCGATCGCGAAGGAAGTCTTCGACCGGCACATGCCGCAGGCGAACCAGTACGGCCGGCAGCGCCCGGACGTGAACGCGAGCGCCAAGGACCTGCTCGACTTCCGGCCCGAGAAGCCGATCACCGAAGCCGGGCTGCGCAACAACATCTCGGTCGGCATCCAGTACCTCGGCGCCTGGCTCGCCGGCAACGGCTGCGTGCCGGTGTTCAACCTGATGGAGGATGCGGCCACCGCGGAGATCTCGCGCTCCCAGATCTGGCAGTGGATCCGCTCGCCCAAGGGCGTGCTCGAGGACGGCCGCAAGGTCACCGTCGAGCTCTTCAGGCAGCTCCTCGCCGAGGAGCTTTCCAAGGTCAAGGCCGACTTCGGCGAGAGCAAGTACGACCAGGCGGCGCAGCTTTTCCAGAGAATCACCGCCGACGACAACTACGTCGAGTTCCTCACGCTTCCCGCCTACCGCCTGATCGACTAGCCCGCGAGCAGGCCCTTGCGCCGGCTCCAGCCGGCGATCGCGTCGATGCAGGTCTGAAGCTGCGCCGGCTGGTCGACGTAGTAGTGCGTCGCCCCTTCGATCTCGACCCATTCCTTGTCCGGGGCGGCGAGCGCGTCCCGGATCGC
>DATKAX010000466.1:0-5089 GCA_035514595.1 Burkholderiales bacterium | reverse complement strand
TCCTTGCGCCGCACCTTCGCCAGATGGAGCGCGAGCTCGCGGTCCGGGCACATGCGCGCGAAGCTGTGCTGGAAGCGCATCGCCTCCAGCTCGATGCCGTTCATGAGGATGACCATGACGCGCGTGTAGGCGTCGTCGTCGAGCTTGCTGATGGGCTGTTGCACCATGTCGCGCCACGTGAATTTCTGGCGCTCGAGGCTCGTGCCCTTCGTCTGCAGCAGTGATGTCACTGGACCCTCCTTTGGAAATGTGAGCGGCCCGGTGCAATCGGCGTGCCACGAACGGACCCGGCGCCCTCCCTCGTCGGCCGTCCCCAGCGACGGCGAGCGGCGGTAAGCCTTGCATCGAGCGGCAGGGATTACAATCTCCCGCATGGAGCGCGCGACCGAAGCGATCGACATCCCGACCTACATGCGCGGCCTGGGCGTTGCCGCGCGCGCCGCGGCGCGCGAGCTCGCGCGCGCGGGCACCGAGGCGAAGAACCGGGCCCTCGCCGCGATGGCGGGCGAAATCCGCCTGCAGGAAAAATCCATTCTGAAAGCCAACGCCCTGGACGTCTCGCGCGCCGGGGAGGCGGGACGCGACGCCGCCTTCGTCGATCGCCTGACGCTCGGTCGCAAATCCATCGAGAAGATGGCGGAGGGGGTCGAGCAGGTGGCGCGGCTTCCCGACCCGGTGGGACAGGTCTCGGAACGGGTGCGCCGCCCGAGCGGCATCGAGGTGGCGAAGATGCGCGTGCCGATCGGGGTGATCGGCATCATCTACGAGTCGCGGCCCAACGTGACCGCGGACGCCGCCGCGCTGTGCATCAAGTCCGGCAACGCCTGCATCCTGCGCGGCGGCTCGGAAGCGCTCGCCTCGAACGGCGCGATCGCCGCCTGCGTGCGCGCCGGGCTGGAGGCCGCAGGGCTGCCAGCGACGGCGGTGCAGCTCGTGGCGAGCGCCGACCGCGCCGCCGTCGGCGAGCTGGTGACGATGCCGCAGTACGTCGACATCATCGTGCCGCGCGGGGGCAAGGCGCTGATCGAGCGCCTGGCGCGCGAGTCGCGCATCCCGATGATCAAGCACCTCGACGGCGTGTGCCACGTGTACCTCGACGACAGCGCCGATCCGGAGATGGCGGTGCGCATCGCCGACAACGCGAAGACCCAGCGCTACGGCACCTGCAACACCATGGAGACGCTGCTCGTCGCTGAGAACATCGCCTCGAAGGTTTTGCCTTCAATAGGAACCATTTTTGGGAATAAGGGTGTGGAGATGCGTGCCGACGAGACCGCCCGGAAATTCATTCCGGCGGCGAAAGCGGCGAGCGAGCAGGACTACTACACCGAGTGGCTCGGGCCCATCGTGTCGATCCGCGTGGTGAAGGGCCTGGACGAGGCGATCGAGCACATCGCCAAGTACGGCTCGCAGCACACCGACGCGATCGTCGCCGGCGACCGCAGCCGCGCCGAGCGCTTCCTGCGCGAGGTCGACTCGAGCTCGGTGATGTGGAACGCCTCGACGCGCTTCGCCGACGGCTACGAGTACGGCCTGGGAGCCGAGATCGGCATCTCCACCGACCGCCTGCACGCGCGCGGGCCGGTCGGCCTCGAGGGCCTGACGACGCAGAAGTACGTGGTCCTCGGCCACGGCGAGGTGCGCAGCTGAGGCGCGCGCGTTGAAAGTCGGAGTGCTCGGCGGCACCTTCGACCCGGTCCACCATGCCCACCTGGCGATCGCGCGCGCGGCCCTGGCGCAACTCGACCTGGACCAGCTGATCTGGATCCCCACGGGGGCGACCGCGTACCGCGCGCCCGCGGCGGCCTCCGGGGAGCACCGCCTCGCGATGCTGCGCCTGGCGCTCGCCGGCGAGCCGCGCTACGCCGTCGACGGCCGCGAGCTCGCGCCCGGCGCCACCGGGTACACCGCGGATACGCTGAAGAGCCTGCGCGGCGATCTCGGCGCGCAGGCCGAGATCTATCTCCTGATGGGCGGCGACCAGTATGCCAAGCTCGACAGCTGGCACCGCCCCGACGAGGTGATGCGCCTGGCGACCATCGTGCTGGTCGCGCGCCCCGGCTGGAAGGCGCCCGCAGACGACGTGCGCCGGATCTCGATTCCCCCGATGACGGTCTCCGCGAGCGACATCCGCGCGCGCGCCGCGCGCGGCGAGGATCTGTCGGCGCTGGTGCCGGCGCCGGTGGCGAACTACATCTCGCGCCACGGGCTCTATCGCTAGATGGACATCCGCAAGAAACAGCGCGTCGTGGTCGAGGCGCTCGAGGACGTCAAGGGGCGCGACATCGTCGTGTTCAACACCGCGCGCATGCCGTCGATGTTCGAGCGCGTGGTGATCGCGAGCGGCGAGTCCAACCGCCAGGTGAAGGCGCTCGCGGTCCGCGTGCAGGAGCGCATGCGGGAAAACGGTGCGCGCGTCTACGGCATCGAGGGAGAGGCGCTCGGCGAGTGGGTGCTGGTCGACCTCGGCGACGTGGTGGTGCACATCATGCATCCGGCCGTGCGCGGCTTCTACAACCTGGAAGAGGTCTGGGGCGGAAAGCCGGTGCGCATGAAGCGCGCGGCGCCGACCCGTCCCGGGGCGCGTGCCAAGGCTCCACGTCCTCGCCGCCGGCACTAGGCTCCCTGGCTGGGCCGAGCAGGCCTGCGCCGAGTACGCAAAGCGCATGCCGCGCGGCTACGAGGTGGCGCGCGTCGCGGTGAAGCGCGCCGAGCGCCTGCGCGCGGCGCTGCCCAAGGGCGCCCGCCTGGTGGCGCTCGACGAGCACGGCAGGGACCTGACCACCGCGCAGTTCGCCCGCCTGCTCGAGGTGGAAACCGCCTTCGTGATCGGCGGTCCCGACGGGCTCGACCCGGGCTTGAAGCGCGAGGCGGCGCTGCTGCTGCGTGTGTCATCCTTCACACTGCCGCACGCGCTCGCGCAGGTGGTGCTGCTCGAGCAGCTCTACCGCGCCGCGACGCTCGCCACCGGCCATCCGTATCACAGGGGCTAGCTGCTACACTGGGGCGCGATGATCGCCCCACCCGAGCGCGGCATCTACCTCGCCTCGCGCAGCCCGCGCCGGCGCGAGCTGCTGTCGCAGATCGGCGTGCGTTTTCACCTGCTGCTGTTCCGTTCGCGGCCCGGCGAGGGCCCCGAGGTCGACGAGACGCCGGCCGAGGGCGAGTCGCCCTCGGCGTACGTGGAGCGCGTCGCGCGCGCCAAGGCGGACGCCGGGTGGCGCCGCATGCTGCAGCGGAACCTGCCCCCGGCGCCGGTCCTCGCTGCGGACACCACGGTGGCGCTCGAGGAGCGCATCCTGGGCAAGCCCGCGAACCGGCAGGAGGCGGCCGAGATGCTGGCCACGCTCGCCGGGCGCACGCACGAGGTGCTGACCGCGGTTGCCCTGAAGCGCGACGACTGGCTCGAGAGTACGCTGTCGCGCTCGCAGGTGCGCTTCGCCGAGCTGTCCCAGGAGCAGATCGCGCAGTACGTCGCGACCGGCGAGTGCGACGACAAGGCCGGCGCCTACGCCATCCAGGGACGGGCGGCGCGCTTCATCACCGAGCTGCACGGCAGCTATTCCGGGGTCATGGGGCTGCCGCTCTACGAGACCTCGCAGCTGCTCGAGCGGCTTGCCCGTGAGCGAAGAAATACTCATTAACGTCACGCCGCAGGAAACCCGCGTCGCGATCGCCGGCGCGGGCGTGGTGCAGGAGCTGCTCATCGAGCGCTCGGCGAGCCGCGGCCTGGTCGGCAACATCTACATGGGACGCGTCGCGCGCGTGCTCCCGGGCATGCAGTCGGCGTTTGTCGAGATCGGCCTCGAGCGCGCCGCGTTCCTGCATGTCGCCGATATCTGGGAGCACAGGAAGCAGGCCGAGGACGCCTCCCGGCCGATCGAGAAGATCCTCGCCGAGGGCCAGCCGCTGCTGGTGCAGGTGGTGAAGGACCCGATCGGCTCCAAGGGGGCGCGGCTCTCGACGCAGATCTCGGTCGCCGGGCGCCTGCTGGTCTACCTGCCGCACGATCCGCACATCGGGATCTCGCAGCGGATCGAGGACGAGAACGGCCGAGCGCTGCTGCGCGAGCGGCTGAAGGAGCTGCTGCCTCCGGAGGAGACGGGCGGCTTCATCGTGCGCACGCTCGCCGAGGCCGCGGGCGAGGACGAGCTGCGCGCCGACCTGGGCTACCTGCGGCACCTGTGGGGCGTGATCCGCGAGCGCTCGCTCGGCGCCGAGCCGCCGCAACTCGTCTACCAGGACCTGTCGCTCGCGCAGCGCGTGCTGCGCGACATGGTGACCGCGCACACCGCGCGCGTCGTGGTCGACTCGCGCGAGAACTACCAGAAGCTCGCCGCCTTCGCCGAGCGCTACATGCCGCAGCTGCGCGGCAGGCTCGAGCACTACAGCGGCGAGCGGCCGCTGTTCGACCTGTACAACGTCGAGGCCGAGATCGAGCGGGCGCTCTCGCGGCGCGTCGACCTCAAGTCGGGCGGCACCCTGATCATCGACCAGACCGAGGCGATGACCACCATCGACGTCAACACCGGCGGCTTCGTCGGCAGCCGCAACTTCGACGACACCGTGTTCAAGACCAATCTGGAGGCGGCGCAGGCGATCGCCCGGCAGCTGCGCCTGCGCAACCTCGGCGGCATCATCATCGTGGACTTCATCGACATGCAGAGCGAGGAGCACCGCGCGGCGGTGCTCGACGAGCTCAAGCGCGCGCTCGCGCGCGACCGCACGCGGATGACGGTGAACGGCTTCACCGCCCTGGGACTGGTCGAGATGACGCGCAAGCGCACCCGCGAATCGCTCGCGCACGTGCTGTGCGAGCCCTGCCCGACCTGCGACGGGCGCGGCGCGGTGAAGACCGCGTACACCGTGTGCTACGAGATCCTGCGCGAGATCCTGCGCGAGGCGCGCGCCTTCAACGCGCGCGAGTACCGGGTGCTCGCCTCCCAGCCGGTGATCGACCTGCTGCTGGAAGACGAGTCGGCGTCGGTCGCGATGCTCTCGGACTTCATCGGCAAGCCGGTGTCGGTGCAGGTCGAGTCCGGCTACACGCAGGAGCAGTTTGATATCGTTCTGATGTGATGGAGCTTTG
>DATKAX010000465.1:0-3387 GCA_035514595.1 Burkholderiales bacterium | reverse complement strand
CCGCGACCCCGGTCAGGCTCACCGAGGAGATCAAGCAGCTCGTCGACAACGCGCTCGCGTCGCGCCACCCCATGGTGGTGGCCTACGTCGATGCGCTCGGCCAGCCGATCCTGTCGTTCCGCGGCTCGACGCAGTCCTTCGGCGACGACCGGCTCGCCATCTGGGTGCGCAACTCCGACGGCAGCTTCCTCAACGCGATCAAGGCGAACCCCAAGGTGGGGCTCATGTACCGCGACGAAGACAGCAAGGCGACCTACCAGTTCCAGGGGCGCGCGCGCGTCTCGACCGACGAGGGCGACCGGCGCCGCATCTACGAGAAAATGGCCGAAGCCGAGCGCAATCACGACCCGGCGCGCACCGGCGTGGCGCTGATCATCGAACTGGACCGCGTCGAGGGCTGGTCGGGCATGTCGCCGAACGGGCCGGTGGGCCGGGTACGCATGCTGCGCGACGCGGGAAAGTAGGGGAGACGCATGGCGGTCGTCGGATTGGACCATTACGCGCTGCTCAGCTCGGATCCCGAGCGCACCACGCGCTTCTACGAGGACATCGTCGGGCTCAAGGCCGGGCCGCGCCCGAAGCTCAGCTTTCCGGGGGTCTGGCTTTACGCCGGCGACGTGCCGATCGTTCATATCATCTTCGACAAGCCGATCCCGACGAAGCAGACCGGCGCGGTCGATCACCTCGCCTTCATCGCGAAGGGCAGCGTGCAGGAGCTCGAAGAGCGGCTGCGCCGCAACGGCATCGAGTTCACGAGCCGCGTGATCGAGCGCACCGGCGTCACGCAGGTGTTCTTCCGCGACCCGGACAACGTCGGGGTGGAGCTCAACTTCGCGCCGGCATGAGCGCTGCGCCGGCGATCCCCGAGGTGCTGCGGCGGCAGATGGCGGAGCTCGGCCGCCGCTGGGGCGAGGACATCCCCGGCCACGTGCGCGCCATGATGGAGAGCTTCAGCGCGCTGCTCGCGGACTCGCCGAAGGCGGGGATACGGGTGGCGCGGGACATCGCCTACGGGACCGATCCCCGGCAGCAGCTCGACGTATTCCAGGCGCAGGCCGGACGGGACCTGCCGGTGGTGGTGTTCGTCCACGGCGGCGCTTTCGTCGACGGCCACCGCAATCGCACGCCCGAGGTCTACAGCAACGTTCTCTACTACTTCGCTCGCAACGGCGTCGTCGGCGTCAACATCGAGTACCGGCTGGCGCCGCAGCACCGCTATCCGAGCGGCTCCGAGGACGTTGCGCTTGCCGTCGATTGGGTGCGGCGAAACATCGAGGCACGGGGCGGCGACCCCGAGAGAATCTTCCTGATCGGGCATTCTGCCGGCGCGGCGCACGCCGCGTCCTACGCCTACGACCGGCGGCTGCAGCCGGGCGCCGGACCGGGCATCGCGGGGCTGGTGGTGCTGAGCGGCCGGGTGCGCGCCGAGATGCGCGCCGAAAATCCGAACGCGCGCAAGGTCGAGGCCTACTATGGGCCGGACCCCGCGGTGCACGAGGACTGCTCCGCGGTGAGCCACGTCTCGGCGGACAGCGTTCCGACCATGATCGGCATCGCCGAGTACGAGAACCCCTTGCTCGACGTGCACTGCGCGGAGCTGTTCCAGCGCCTCGCGGCGGCAAAGGGCCGCGCGCCGCGGCTCGCCTGGCTCGCCGGCCACAACCACACCTCGCTGATCGCCCACTTCAACACCGCCGAGGAGCGCCTCGGGCGCGAGATCCTCGAGTTCATCCGCCTCGGGCGCTAGCGCGCGAGCCTGGAGACGGCCTGCTCGTAGTACCGGCTTTCGATGTGGGTCCTGAGTAGAGCGAGCTTGCGTACGGCGCGGGAATTCGCCTGGGCGTCGAGCGTTCCGCGCAGCACGAGATCCTCGAGCTGGCGGATCTCGTTCAATTGCTGGACTTCCAGCGGCACGAAGCCGGCGTTCTTCAGGATGCGGTAGGCGAGGCGAAGCTCCTCCGGGACCAGCGGATCGTCGTCGAGCGCGAGCGGGCGTCCTGCGCCCGGAAGGTTCTCGAGCTCGCCGCGCGAAACAGCGTCCTCGATTTTGCGTTCCGCGAGAAGCTCGAGCGCGAGCATGCTCTATTCTAGGGGTATGAGCCTGCGCGCCTACCGCATCGCCCCCACCGATTCGACCACCTTCCTGCCGCGCCTCATCGGCCGCCACGGCGCGGTCGCGGCCAATTCCTACCTTTCGGTCGACGCCGGCGTGGACATGCTCAAGGCGGGCGGCAACGCGATCGACGCCGCTGTGGCGGCGACGCTGGTCGAGGGGCTGGTCAACCCCCAGATGCACACGCTCGGCGGCGAGTGCCCGATCCTGATCAGGCCGGCGGGCGCTTCGCAGGTCATCGCGGTGAACGGCAACACCGCCGCACCGCGCGCCGCGACCCCGGAGGCGTTCCGCGCGCGCGGCCTCGCCGACGTGCCGGAGGAAGGCGTGCTCGCGGCCGGGGCGCCGGCGGCATTCTCGGCGCTGATGACGGTCCTCGAGCGCTGGGGGACGATGAGCCTGCGCGAGGTGTCCGCGCCGGCGCGGGATCTGGCGTCGAAGGGATTCGCGCTTTCCGCCGGCCTGCACCATCAGCACAAGTACGGCCTGACCGCGCTGCGCGACAAGTTCCTCTCCGACTGGCCGGGGAGCGCGCGGCTTTACCTGCGCGAAGGCGAAGTGCCGGCGGCGGGCACGCTGATCCGGAACGAGGCGCTGGCGCGCACGCTCGACTACCTCGCGAACGAGAAGGATCCGCTCGCGGCCTTCTACCGCGGCGAGATCGCCGCCGAGATCGCGAAGTACAGCCGCGAGCGCGAGGGGCTGCTCGCGCGCGAGGATCTGGGCTCGTTCGAGACGCGCATCGAGATGCCCGTGTCGCTGCGCTTCGGCGACATCGAGCTCTTCAAGTGCGGCTTCTGGTCGCAGGGGCCGGCCGAGCTTCAGACGATCGCCCTGATGTGGCCGCGGCTGAAAGCGACGCAGCCCGGGAGCGCCGATTATTGCCACCTGCTGGTCGAGGCGATGAAGCTCGCCTACGCCGATCGCGAGCAGTACTACGGAGATCCCTCACAGGCGGCGGTACCCGGGGACGTTCTCCTGTCTGAGGAATATTCCGGAAAACGCAGCGAGCTGATCGACATGCGCAAGTCCAACCGGGAGCTGCGCCCGGGCGACGCCCGGCGCAATGCGGCGCTGCTGCCCGCCGAAGAGCGCTTCACGCCCAAGGACTGGGGGCCAGGCACGGTGCATGTCGATGCGGTGGACGCGAAAGGCAACGTGGCTTCCTTCACGCCGAGCGGCGGCTGGCTCAAGTCGGCCGAGGTGATCGAGGGGCTCGGCTTCCCGCTCTCGGTGCGCATGATGACCTTCTATCTCGGCCCGGCGCATCACCC
>DATKAX010000464.1:0-6615 GCA_035514595.1 Burkholderiales bacterium | reverse complement strand
ATGGACGTGGCGGAGCTCGATCCCGAAGTGATCCGGCTCGCGAAGAAATACTTCGGCGCGCAGGAGAGCGACCGGCTCAAGATCCACGCGCAGGACGGCCGGATCTTTCTCAACCGCAGCCGGGCGACCTACGATGCGGTGTTTCTGGATGCGTACCGCGGGCCCTTCGTCCCGTTCCACCTGCTCACGAAGGAGTATTTCGAGCTGATCAAGAAGCGCCTCAATCCCGGCGGCGTGGTCGCGCAGAACGTCGAGCCCTCGACGATGGTGCTCGACAGCGCGATCAAGACCATCGGGTCGGTGTTCCGCAATGTCGAGACCTACGAGGCGAGCGGAAACGTCGTGATCGTGGGCTACGACGGCGACCCGGTTCCCCCCGAGCGCCTGCGCGAGCGCGCGGCCGCCCTCACCGCCCGGTACAAGCTGCGCTATGACCTTACGGAACTGCTCAAGGCGAGAACGTCGATCGCCTTGCAGGAGGGCGCCAAGCTGCTGACCGACGATTTTGCGCCGGTGGAGATGCTCAAGACCATCCGGCGGCACAACGAGCCCCGGCGGAACTGACGCGGAACGTATAATTTCGGGCTTTTTCAGCTCTCGCGCGGGGAGTATCCATGGCGTACCAGCACATCAAGGTTCCTTCCGGAGGCGAAAAGATCCGCGTCAACAAGGACTTCTCGCTCGCCGTGCCGGACCATCCGATCATCCCGTACATCGAAGGCGACGGCACCGGCGTCGACATCACTCCCGTGATGCTCAAGGTGGTCGATGCAGCGGTGAAGAAGGCCTACGGCGGCAAGCGCAAAATCGTCTGGATGGAGATGTTCGCCGGCGAGAAATCGTGCCGGGTCTACGGTGAAAACGTGTGGCTGCCGGAAGAGACGCTGGAGGCGTCCAAAGAGTTCGTGGTCTCGATCAAGGGACCGCTGACGACGCCGGTCGGCGGCGGAATCCGGTCCATCAACGTGGCCATACGCCAGGAGCTGGATCTCTACGTGTGCCTGCGGCCGGTTCGCTGGTTCAAGGGCGTTCCCTCGCCGCTCAAGGAGCCCGACAAGGTCGACATGGTGATCTTCCGGGAGAATTCCGAGGACATCTACGCCGGCATCGAGTGGCCCGCCCAATCCCCCGAGGCGAAGAAGGTCATCGATTTCCTGATCAAGGAGATGAAGGTCACGAAGATCCGCTTCCCGGGCTCCTCGGCGATCGGCATCAAGCCGGTGTCCATCGAGGGCTCGGAGCGCCTGATCCGCCGGGCCTACCAGTACGCCATCGACAACAAGCGCAGGTCCGTGACCATCGTGCACAAGGGGAACATCCAGAAGTTCACCGAGGGCGGCTTCCGCGACTGGGGCTATGCGCTCGCGGTCAGGGAGTTCGGGGCCAAGCCGCTCGACGGGGGGCCCTGGCACAGCTTCCGCAACCCGAAAGGCGGCCCGGCCATCGTGGTGAAGGACGTGATTATGGATGCCATGCTGCAGCAGGTCCTGCTGCGCCCCGCCGAGTACGACATACTCGCCACCACCAACCTGAACGGCGACTACATCTCCGACGGCCTGGCGGCCGAGGTCGGCGGCATCGGCATCGCCCCCGGCGCCAACCTGAGCGACACGGTCGCCATGTTCGAGGCGACCCACGGCACGGCACCCAAGTACGCGGGGAAGGATTACGTCAACCCGGGCTCGGAAATACTGTCGGCCGAGATGATGCTGCGCCACATGGGATGGGTAGAAGCCGCGGATGCAATCATTCGCGCCATGGAGAAGACCATCCAGGAGAAGATCGTCACGTACGACTTCGCGCGCCAGATGCAGGGCGCCAAGCAGGTGTCGTGCTCCGGCTTCGGCCAGGCCATGATCGAGCGCATGTAGGACTTACACGCTCCCTGCAGCCAAAAAAAGGCCGCCCCCTGGGCGGCTTTTTTCCTTCCTGAGCGGCTTTGCCTTACACCTTCTGGATATTCGAGGCCTGCTTCCCCTTGGGCCCCTGCACCACGTCGAAGCTGACTTTCTGGCCTTCCTTGAGCGTCTTGAAACCGGCCATGTTGATCGCGGAAAAGTGCGCGAACAAGTCCTCGCTGCCGTCATCCGGGGTGATGAAGCCGTAGCCCTTCGCGTCGTTGAACCACTTCACGGTGCCTGTTGCCATCTGCGCTCCCTGATTGTTGATTGAGCTACCGGGCGTTTGACCCGAGCCATGCCTGGAACTCCCCGACCCCGCCGCCCCGATTGCAGCCTGATGGCGAAACAGACAGCCTGAATCCAAACACAGGAGCGCTTTTACGCGCCCGCCCGGGGCTCGTCAAGGGCCGTACCCGGTGCTGTTGCGCGCACGCAAGCCTGTGAAAAAGCGCCGCAAATCCCCTGCTCACGTCCCTTCGTCGCATTGCGCAGCCCCCCCAGTTTGATTACGATAGTCACGAGGAACTGGGCGAAAGCGGACATTGTCAGATTTTCGGGGGGCTCCACGGGCGCATAGCGGGCGGCATGGCGCAGTTCAAGGACGACAACATACTCGAGGCGCAGCGGGCCAAGCTGAAGCCCCCGCCAATGTTCAAGGTCATGCTGCTGAACGATGACTACACGCCGATGGAGTTCGTCGTGCTAGTGCTGCAGAAGTTCTTCAGCATGACGCGGGAGCGCGCCACGCAGGTCATGCTGAAAGTGCATCGCGAGGGCATCGGGGTGTGCGGAGTCTATCCCCGCGACGTCGCGACCACCAAGGTGCAGCAAGTCGCGGCATACTCCCGAAAGCACCAGCACCCGCTGCAGTGTGTGATGGAAGAGACGTAACGGCAGGAGGAAACGTAGGACATGATCGCCCAGGAGCTTGAAGTCAGCCTGCACATGGCGTTTGTCGAGGCGCGCCAGAAACGCCACGAGTTCATCACCGTCGAGCACCTGCTGCTCGCGCTGCTGGACAATCCGACCGCCGCCGAGGTGCTGCGTGCCTGCGGCGCCAACATGGACGAGCTGCGCAAGAACCTGACGCAGCACATCGCCGAGCAGACGCCGCGCATCGCCGCCGACCGGGAGGTCGATACCCAGCCGACCCTGGGCTTCCAGCGCGTGATCCAGCGCGCCATCCTGCATGTGCAGTCCTCGGGCAAGAAGGAGGTCACCGGCGCCAACGTGCTGGTGGCGATCTTCGGCGAGAAGGACTCCCACGCGGTGTACTTCCTGCAGCAGCAGGGAATCGCGCGGCTGGACGTGGTCAACTACATCTCGCACGGCATCACCAAGACGCCGCAGGCGCACCAGGGCAAGTCCGAGCAGGAGGCCGACCAGGAAAGCCCGGCCGAGACCTCCAACAGCCCGCTCGACAATTACACCCAGAACCTGAACGCGCTCGCGCTGGCCGGCAAGATCGACCCCCTCATCGGCCGCGACCGGGAGCTCGAACGCGTCGTGCAGACGCTGTGCCGCCGGCGCAAGAACAACCCGCTGCTGGTGGGCGAGGCCGGGGTCGGCAAGACCGCCATCGCCGAGGGCCTCGCGCGCCGCATCGTGGAGGGCAGCGTCCCCGATCTCCTCGCGAAGTGCACCGTATACGCGCTCGACATGGGCGCGCTGCTCGCGGGCACCAAGTACCGCGGCGATTTCGAGCAGCGCCTCAAGGCGGTGCTGAAGCAGCTGGTCGACAACCCCAACGCGATCCTGTTCATCGACGAGATCCACACGGTGATCGGCGCGGGCGCCGCCTCGGGCGGCACGCTGGATGCCTCCAACCTGCTCAAGCCGGTGCTCTCCACCGGGCAGCTCAAGTGCATCGGCGCGACGACCTATAACGAGTACCGCGGCGTGTTCGAGAAGGACCACGCGCTGTCGCGGCGCTTCCAGAAGATCGACGTCGTCGAGCCTTCGGTCGACGAGACGGTGGAGATCCTCAAGGGCCTGAAGACCCGCTTCGAGGCGCACCACAGCGTCAAGTACACCGCCAATGCGCTCACCACCGCGGCCGAGCTCTCGGCGCGCTATATCAACGACCGCCACCTTCCGGACAAGGCGATCGACGTGATCGACGAGGCCGGCGCTGCCCAGCGCATCGCGCCCAAGGCGAAGCAGAAGAAGGTCATCGGCAAGACCGAGATCGAGGAGATCATCGCCAAGATCGCGCGCATCCCGCCGCGCAGCGTGTCGACCGACGACCGCAGCGCGCTCGCCAACCTCGATCGCGACCTGAAGGCGGTGGTGTTCGGCCAGGATCAGGCGATCGAAGCGCTGGCCGCCGCGATCAAGATGGCGCGCTCGGGCCTCGGCAACCCGCAAAAGCCGATCGGCAACTTCCTGTTCTCCGGACCGACCGGGGTCGGCAAGACCGAGGTCGCGCGCCAGCTCGCCTACTGCATGGGCATCGAGCTGATCCGCTTCGACATGTCCGAGTACATGGAGCGGCACGCGGTGAGCCGCCTGATCGGCGCGCCGCCGGGATACGTCGGCTTCGAGCAGGGCGGCCTGCTGACCGAGCAGATCACCAAGAAGCCGTACTCGGTGCTGCTGCTCGACGAGATCGAGAAGGCGCACCCGGACATCTTCAACGTGCTGCTGCAGGTGATGGACCACGGCACGCTCACCGACAACAACGGCAGGAAAGCCGACTTCCGCAACGTGGTGATCGTCATGACCACCAACGCCGGCGCCGAGTCGCTCGTGCGCACGCCGATGGGCTTCACCCCGTCGCTCAAGGCCGGCGACGAGATGGAAGCGATCAAGCGCATGTTCACGCCGGAGTTCAGGAACCGCCTCGACGCGATCATCTCGTTCCGCGCGCTCGACCCGGTGGTCATCATGCGCGTGGTGGAAAAGTTCCTGATGCAGCTCGACGAGCAGCTGGCAGAGAAAAAAGTGGAAGCGAACTTTACCCAGAGCCTGAAGGAGCACCTGGCGAAGAAGGGCTTCGATCCGCTGATGGGTGCCCGCCCGATGGCGCGCCTGATCCAGGATACGATCCGGCGCGCGCTCGCCGACGAGCTGCTGTTCGGCAAGCTGCAGCACGGCGGCAAGGTGACCATCGACCTCGGCGAAGAGGACAAGATCAAGCTCAGCTTCGAGGAAGAGCCGGCCTCGGTCGCCTGACCAGCCGCCGCAAACCGCGAAAGGCCGCTTCATGCGGCCTTTTTTTTATGGCCGCAGCGAATAGAGTAATTCCCAACCGCGGCGCTTGACGCAGGGCTGCGAGCAGGGGAAACTTTTCGGCGCAGCCATTCCAAAGGGGAGGTTCCGACATGAGGTTTCCGCTGATGCTCGCGGCGCTCGCCGCGTTCCCGCTCGGCGCCGCAGCGCAAGACACGACCGTTGCCCGCAGCCTGGCGGCGACCTGCACCAACTGCCATGGGCCGCAGGGACACAGCGTGACCCGCAGCGTCGAGTCGCTCGCCGGCCGGCCGAAGAGCGAGATCGTCGAAGCCATGCAGGCGTTCAAGTCGGGCGCCAAGCCGGCGACCGTGATGCACCAGCTCTCCAAGGGCTACACCGATCAGCAGATCGACATGATCGCCGGCTATTTCGCGGCGCAGAAAAAATAGGAGGCCGCCGTGCGCAACTTCGATCGACGCGACTTTCTCAGATTTGCCGGTGCGGCGAGCGCGTTATCGCTCGCGGCCTGCGCCACCCCGGGGGGCGGCAAGGGCCGGGTGGTGGTCATCGGCGGCGGGTACGGCGGCGCCACGGCGGCGAAATACATCCGCCTGTGGGATCCCGGCATCGACGTGGTGATGGTCGAGCGCGAAAGCTTCTTTACCTCCTGCCCGATGTCGAACCTGGTGATCGGCGGGCACCGCAGGATCGAGGAGATTCGCCGCGATTACGCCGGCCTGCGCCGCCACGGGGTTCAGGTCGTGAACGACGAGGCGACCGCGGTGGACGGCGCGAAGCGCGTGGTGAAGCTCGCTCGCGGAGGCGACCTTCCCTACGACCGGCTGATCGTCTCGCCCGGGATCGACTTCATGTTCGGCGATATCGACGGCTATGCGGCGGCGATGGCGGGCGGCCGCGTGATCCACGCCTGGAAGGCGGGACCGCAGACCAGCGCCCTGCGCAGCAGCCTCGAGCGCATGCGCGACGGGGGGGTGTACGTACTTTCGATTCCGCCTTCGCCGTACCGCTGCCCTCCCGGACCCTACGAGCGGGCGAGCCAGGTGGCGAGCTATTTCAAGTCCGCCAAGCCGCGCTCTAAGGTGCTGATTCTCGACGCCAATCCCGACGTCACGTCCAAGGGGCCGCTGTTCAAGCGCGCCTGGCAGGACCTCTATCCGGGAATGATCGAGTACCGCGGCAACGCGAAAGTCGTGGCAATCGACGCCGCGTCGATTGCGGTGCGCACCGAGTTCGACACCGTGTCCGGCGACGTTCTGAACGTGGTTCCGCCGCACCGCGCGGGAGACATCGCGGTCAAGGCCGGCCTGATCACGCACAACAACCGCTGGTGCGAAGTCGACTGGCGCACCTGCGAATCCAAGGCGGTCAAGGGAATTCACGTGCTGGGCGACGCCACGCTTTCGGCCCCCGGAATGCCGAAATCGGGGCACATCACGAACTCGCAGGCCAAGGTCTGCGCGGCGGCCGTCGTGGCGCTGATCAACGGCCAGGCCCCGAACCCCGCCCCGGTGATGAACAA
>DATKAX010000463.1:0-7657 GCA_035514595.1 Burkholderiales bacterium | reverse complement strand
GGGCGCTGGGAATTGTTTGCGGAAGAGCTACGCCTTGCCCATGCATCGTTGAGCAGCATTACCGGCGAGTTCACCGCGGACGACCTGCTCGGAGAGATCTTCGCCCGCTTCTGCATCGGCAAATAGTCGTCCATGAGACCGCCCTTTGCCCTGGATGATCGGGCCGCTCGTGGCGATGTCTGCATGCACAGGGCTCGGGCTGTACTTCACGCCGGCCGTTGCACGCGAAGTCGCGGCGTATTGGTCGGTGTTGCTGCTCGTGGGCGCTTTCGCGATTCTGCTCGGCGCGTGCGGTGGCTGGATACTCTCTCGCATCACCGGCACCGACCGCACCACGGCTTTCTTCGCGAGCGTGCCGGGAGGCGCCACGGAGATGACCGTACTCGGGGAGCGCTTCGGGGCGCGCGCAGACCGCGTGGCGCTTGCGCAGTCGCTGCGCATCGCCGTGTGGTGATCGTGGGCCCTGCCTCCGCGGCCGGCGGGGTGCTGCAGACTATCGCACGATGAGAATGCTCCGAGCGCGATTTCGAGGCGCATAAGCCGTTGTAACCATGAAACTTTCGGCGCGTGACGGAGGTCATTGAGTATGGCTCGGCGGACCTGCGGTGCTAAAATCTCCGTACGACCGGTTTTTCATCTCACCGGCCCAGCTCTTGCTGGGCCGTTTGCCTTTCTGGAGTCTGAGTGATGAATGCTCCCGCATCCGCGCCCGATGACCATTCCGACGCCCCCGCCTGGGTGCGCCACCGCGGCTTACGGCAATGGGTCTCGGAAACTGCGCGGCTCACGAAGCCCGAGCGCATTTTCTGGTGCGACGGGTCGCAGGCCGAGTACGACCGCTTGTGCGGCGAGCTGGTGCGCGCCGGAACCTTTGTCAAGCTCAACGACAGGCTGCGGCCGAACTCTTACCTGGCGCGCTCGCATCCGAGCGACGTGGCCCGCATGGAAGACCGCACATTCATCTGTAGCAAGAGCCGGGAGGATGCAGGTCCGACGAACAACTGGATAGAGCCGCGCGAGATGCGCGCGACCCTGAACCGGCTTTTCGACGGCTGCATGCGCGGGCGCACGATGTACGTGATGCCTTTCTCCATGGGGCCGGTCGGCTCGCACATCTCCCAGATCGGGGTGGAGATCTCGGACTCAGCCTATGTCGTGGTGAACATGCGCATCATGACCCGCATGGGGCGCGGCGTCGCCGAATGGCTCGGCGAAGATGGCGCGTTCGTGCCCTGTGTGCACTCGGTGGGGGCTGCGCTGGGTGCCGGCGAGAAGGACGTGGCCTGGCCGTGCAACGAGAAGGAAAAGTGGATCGTCCATTTTCCCGAGAGCCGCGAGATCTGGTCCTTCGGCTCCGGCTACGGCGGCAACGCGTTGCTCGGCAAGAAGTGCCTGGCGTTGCGCATCGCCTCGGTGATGGCGCGCGATGAAGGCTGGCTCGCCGAGCACATGCTGATCATCGGGGTCGAGGCGCCATCGGGGCAGAAGACCTACCTTTCCGCCGCCTTCCCTTCGGCCTGCGGCAAGACCAACCTCGCGATGCTCATCCCGCCGCCGGCGTTCAAGGGCTGGAAGGTGACCACCATCGGCGAGGACATCGCGTGGATCAAGCCCGGGAAGGATGGCCGTTACCGCGCCATCAACCCGGAGTCCGGACTGTTCGGCGTTGCACCGGGAACCTCCGAGCACACCAACGCCAACGCGATGAAGATGCTGCGCGAGAACGTGATCTTCACCAATGTCGCCATGACCCCGGAAGGCGACGTATGGTGGGAGGGTATGACGGATCAGCCGCCCGCGCGGCTCATCGACTGGCAGGGCAAAGAGTGGACGCCGGAGGATGCGAGGAAAAGCGGGCGGCTCGCCGCGCATGCCAATGCCCGCTTCACGGTTCCTGCGTCACAGTGCCCTTCGATGGACCCGAAGTGGGAAGACCCCGAGGGGGTGCCGATCTCGGCCTTCGTATTCGGCGGACGGCGCTCCTCCACCGTGCCGCTGGTGGTCGAGGCTCCGAGCTGGGAAGAGGGTGTCTACATGGCGGCGACGCTGGGCTCCGAGACCACCGCCGCCATCACCGGCAAGGTCGGCGTGGTGCGGCGCGACCCGATGGCGATGCTCGCTTTCTGCGGCTACAACATCGGCGATTACTTCGCGCACTGGCTCAAGATGGGACGAGCGGTGCAGCAGCCTCCGAAGATCTTCCGCGTGAACTGGTTTCGCCGCGACGCCAGCGGTAAGTTCATCTGGCCCGGATTCGGCGAGAACATGCGGGTGTTGCAATGGATCGTGGAGCGCTGCCAAGGGCGCGCGGGCGGCGTCGATACCGCGCTGGGTACCATGCCGCGCTTCGAGGATCTGAACTGGACAGGTCTCGAGAAGCTCTCGGCGACCCAGTACGCGGAACTGGCGCGTATCGATGCCTCGGCCTGGAAGGAGGAGTTGCATTCGCATGACGAGCTGTTCGGCAAGCTGGGTGCGCATCTGCCCGCTGCCCTCGAGGCGCGGCGCGGCCGCATGCATGAGAGGCTCGCGATCTAGGCCGGCCGCGCCGCCCTGCCGTCGCGCAACAGCATTAATGCAAGCCCTGCAGCGGCCAGGGCGATTACCGCGGCTGCGCCAAACAGCTGAGACACGCTGCCCGTTCGAGGAACAGCCCGCCGGCTGCGAGGCCTATCCCGATGCCGCATAGCAAAGCCGTCATCGACCAAGTGAAGCCCTCGGTAGCGTAGCGCGCGCTTACCGTCTTCGCGACCAGGGTCGACTGGATGATCAGCGGCTGCGCCATGGCGACGCCGGCTACAGCGCAGGCGCTGGCAAAGGCCCACATCGCGCATTGCGCTGAAAGTGGCATGTGCCAGTAGCGGCTGCCGTAGGCAAGACCGCCCGCTGTGAAGGCGGTCAGGGCAATCTCGACCAGTCCGAAAACGATTGCGTACGCGGTGCCTATGCCGAGCAGCGCCGGAAACCCTTTTTCGGCAAGCGGCCCAAGAAGCGACGCCGGGGAGCGCGCCGCGTGTATCCATCCCGAGACCGCGCGCGCATGCCGACCGTGGCGAGTGCTGCAATGCAGCAAGACGAGGGTGTTCCACGTGGAACCGCAGCGCGCTGGTTTCACGTGGAACCGTCGCGTAAAATTCGCCCTCCGATGCGTTTTCCCAGCGAGTTCGACGTCATTGTGGTCGGCGGCGGTCATGCCGGCACCGAGGCGGCGCTCGCCGCGGCGCGGACCGGAGCGCGGACCCTGCTCCTGACTCACAGCATCGAAACGCTAGGGCAGATGTCGTGCAACCCTTCGATTGGGGGGATCGGCAAAGGGCACCTCGTCAAGGAGGTCGACGCCTTGGGAGGCGCCATGGCCATTGCCACCGACGAGGCGGGTATCCAGTTCCGGATCCTGAACTCTTCCAAGGGCGCCGCAGTACGCGCCACCCGCGCCCAAGCGGATCGCAGCCTGTACCGGCAGGCGATCCGTCGCCGACTCGAGAATCAGCCCAATCTCACGCTGTTCCAGCAGGCGGTCGACGACATTGTGGTCGAAGGCGGGCGCGCGGTCGGTGTGGTCACACAAGCCGACATCCGCTTCCGAGCGCGCGCGATCGTACTTACGACGGGCACTTTTCTCGCCGGACGGATCCATGTCGGTCTGCAGAGCTACCAGGCGGGACGAGCCGGCGATCCGGCATCGACCACCCTGGCCGCACGGCTACGCGAGCTCAAGCTGCCGGTGGGGCGACTCAAGACCGGCACGCCTCCAAGGCTGGACGCACGGAGCATCGACTTCAGCCGGATGCAAGAGCAGCCGGGCGACGCGCCGGAGCCGGTGTTTTCCTTTTTGGGCCGGCGCGAGATGCATCCCCGCCAGCTGCCGTGCTGGATCACCCACACTAACGAGGCCACTCACGACATCGTTCGTCGCGGACTCGACCGCTCGCCGATGTTTACCGGGGTGATCCAGGGGATCGGGCCGCGCTATTGTCCATCGATCGAGGACAAGATCCATCGTTTCGCCGGCAAGTCGGGTCACCAGATCTTTCTCGAGCCGGAGGGGCTGACGACCAACGAGATCTATCCCAACGGAATCTCGACCAGCTTGCCTTTCGACGTGCAGCTCGACCTGGTGCATTCGATCCGCGGACTCGAGAAGGCGCACATCGTGCGACCCGGCTACGCGATCGAATACGATTACTTCGACCCTCGTAGCCTGCGCGCCTCCTTGGAAACGAAAGGCATCCCTGGCCTGTTCTTCGCGGGCCAGATCAACGGCACGACCGGGTACGAAGAAGCTGCGGCGCAGGGCCTGCTCGCGGGGCTCAACGCCGCTCGGTCCTCCAGGGGCGAGGCACCGTGGTGCCCTCGGCGAGACGAGGCCTACCTCGGCGTGCTTGTCGACGACCTGGTGACCCGGGGTGTATCCGAGCCGTACCGGATGTTCACTAGCCGCGCGGAATATCGGCTGATGCTGCGCGAGGACAACGCGGACCTGCGCTTGACTGACAAGGGACGCGAACTGAAGTTGGTGGACGATGCGCGGTGGAGCGCGTTTACTCGTAAGCGCGATGCCATAGCCTGTGAAACAGAACGGCTGCTCACGACATATGTGAGCGCAAACTTACAACGAAAACACTCTCTTTACGAGCTTTTGCGCAGGCCTGAGGAAACGTATCAGCGCTTAGTCGGCGAGCCTGCGATCGACCTTGCGGTGGCCGAGCAGGTGGAAATCCAAGCCAAGTACGAAGGCTACATCGAGCGCCAGCGCGCCGAGGTAGCGAGGCGCGAGGAGCTCGAGTCGCTTTGCCTGCCTCCCGACATCGACTACCAGCAGGTGCGGGGCCTTTCCGCGGAGGTGCAGCAGAAATTGAATCGGCACCGCCCGGAAACGGTAGGCCAGGCGGCCCGAATCTCCGGCGTCACGCCGGCGGCGATTTCCCTGTTGCTGGTGCATTTGAAGCGAGGCTTTCAGCCGCCGCAGAAGAAGACAGCATGACGCCTCGCGCTGCGCTTGAGCGCGGGCTGGCGGAACTCGGATTAGAGCTGCCCGCCGGCGCGAGCGACCGGTTCCTGCAGTACCTGGAGCTGCTCGCGAAATGGAACAAAACATACAACCTGACCGCAATTCGCGATCCTTTTGAGATGGTGAGCCTCCACCTGCTCGATTCGCTTGCCGTGGCGCCGCACCTTCCGATGCCGCGCGATCAGCCCGCGCTCGCGGATGCCGGCGCCGGGGCGGGGCTGCCGGGCGTCGCGCTCGCCATTGCCCGGCCCGCCTGGCGCATCGTGCTTGCGGAGTCGAATCACAAGAAGGCGGCCTTCCTGCGCCAGGCGGCCATCGAGCTGCCGTTGCCGAACGTCGAGGTCCACGAGGGGCGCGTCGAAGCCTGGCGGCCTGCGGCCGGCTTTGCGGTGGTCATCTCGCGTGCCTTTTCCGAGCTGGCCGCGTTCATCGCCGCCTGCCGCCACCTGCTGCTGCCCGGCGGCGTGCTGGCAGCAATGAAGGGTGTCTTTCCTCGAGCGGAGCTCGAGCGATTGCCGGTCGGGTTCGAATGCGTCGACGTGATAGCGCTCAAGGTTCCTTTGCTCGATGCCGCCCGGCACCTCGTGCTGTGCCGGGCGAAGCGCTGACGTGACGGCGCGGATCTTCGCGGTCGTGAACCAGAAGGGCGGGGTCGGCAAGACCACGACCAGTGTCAACCTCGCCGCCGCGCTGGCGCAAGCCGGCCGCCGGGTGCTGCTCGTCGATCTCGATCCCCAGGGAAACGCGACCATGGGCAGCGGTGTCGACAAGCGCTCGGCGGCGCGAACGGTATATCACGTCCTGCTCGGACTGGGCGAGCTTGCCACCGTGCGCCTGCGCGCCGAGCGCGGCGGTTACGACCTTGTACCCGCGAACCGCGAGCTCGCCGGCGCAGAGGTGGAGCTGGTCGACCTGCAGGCGCGCGAGACGCGCCTCAAGAGCGCGCTTGCGCGAGTCGAGGCCGAGTACGACTTCATCCTCATCGACTGCCCGCCCTCGCTCAGCCTGCTGACGGTCAATGCGCTCACGGCGGCGCAGCGCGTGGTCATACCGATGCAATGCGAGTACTACGCGTTGGAAGGCCTCTCGGACCTGGTGGGCACGATCAAGCGGGTCCGCGCCCACCTCAATCCCAGCCTCGAGATCGCGGGACTTCTGCGCACGATGTACGACCCGAGAAATACGCTGTCGCAGCAGGTCTCGGAACAGCTCGAGGCTCACTTCGGCGACAAGGTGTACCGCACGCTCGTGCCGCGAAACGTGCGGCTTGCCGAAGCGCCGAGCTACGGAGTGCCCGCGGTGCTGTGGGACGCGGCCTCGAAAGGCGCGCAGGCCTACCTTGCGCTCGCCGACGAAATTCTTGCCCAGGGGCAACCCGCATGAAAGCGAAAGGACTAGGGCGAGGCCTGGATGCGCTGCTCGGCGGCAATGAGGCGCCTCGCGAGGCGCTGATGACGCTTCCGGTCGCGCAGATCCGCCCCGGCCGCTACCAGCCGCGCACCAGAATGGACCAGCAGGCGCTCGCCGAGCTGGCGGCGTCGATCCGCGCGCAAGGACTGATGCAGCCGGTGCTGGTCCGGCCGGTGGAGCGCGATCGCTACGAGCTGATCGCGGGCGAACGGCGCTGGCGCGCCGCGCAGATGGCGGGCCTCGAGGAAGTCCCCGCCGTGGTGCGCGACATACCGGACGACGCCGCCCTCGCCATGTCGCTCATCGAGAACATCCAGCGCGAGGACCTCAACCCGCTGGAAGAGGCCGCGGGAGTACAGCGCCTGGTGGACGAGTTCAAGATGACCCACGAGCAGGCCGCCGACGCCATCGGGCGCTCGCGCAGCGCGACGACCAACTTGCTGCGGCTGCTGAAGCTTGCGCGGCCGGTGCAGGAGATGGTCATGGAGGGAGCGCTCGAGATGGGGCACGCCCGGGCGCTGCTCGCGCTCGACGCGGCGCGTCAGATCGAGGCCGGGCATCGCGTCGCCGCGAAAGGGCTTTCGGTGCGCGAAACCGAGGCGCTGGTGCAGGCGCTGCTGCGCGGGCCAGTGCCGCGCCGCCGCCCGCGAGCCGACCGCGACCTCGCGCGGCTGGAGGAGGAGGCCTCGGAGCGCCTGGGTACGACCGTGCAGATCCGGCCGGCCCGCAAGGGCACCGGCAAGCTGGTGCTGCAGTACTCGAGCCTCGATCATCTCGAACAGCTGCTGAAGAAGCTGCGGTGAAACGGCCCCCATGCTGCAGCGCAATGCGTTGACCTCGATTGGTGCAAACCGCTAAAATCTCGCGGCTTTGCGGGATGCCAAGACGATGAGCGCCATTCTCGGCGTCCTGCGCAAGCCGATCCGCACTGCGCTTCGGTGGCAACTCGCTGCGAGCGTCGCGCTTGCGCTGGCAGGGGGCGCCCTGGCCGGGGTCGATGGAGCGCTTTCCGCGGCTCTCGGCGGCGCGGTCAGCGTCTGCGCCGGAGCGGTATCCGCAGTGGTGGCGTCGAAGTGGAAGGCGAAGTCTGCGGGCGAGCTTCTGGTCGGCGCGCTGGCGGCCGAGGGCGTCAAGATCGGCCTCATCGTGCTCCTGCTGTGGCTGGTGATGGCGACGTACAGGGGCGTCGTCGTGCCGGCTTTCATCGGCTCGTTCGTCTTCACCGCCCTGTTTTTT
>DATKAX010000462.1:0-20386 GCA_035514595.1 Burkholderiales bacterium | reverse complement strand
AGCCGCGTCAGCGCGGCTTTCGCATCCTCGAGGTGGGCGTCGGCGTAGTTCAGCGGGCTGCGGTAGTGCGCGCGCAGGATGAAAAAGCGCACCACCTCGGGGTCGTAGCGCTTCAGCACCTCGCGCACGGTGAAGAAGTTGCCGAGCGACTTCGACATCTTCTCCTCGTCGACGCGCACGAAGCCGTTGTGCATCCAGTAGCGGACGAAGGGCCTGCCGCTCGCGCCCTCGGACTGCGCGATCTCGTTCTCGTGATGCGGGAACTGCAGGTCCTGGCCCCCGCCGTGGATGTCGAACGACTCGCCGAGCAGCGCGCAGCCCATGGCCGAGCACTCGATGTGCCAGCCGGGCCGGCCCTCGCCCCAGCGCGAAGGCCACTTCGGCTCGTCGGCCTTGGAGCGCTTCCACAGCACGAAGTCGAGCGGGTCCTCCTTAGACGCGTCGATCTCGACGCGCTCGCCCGCGCGCAGCTCGTCGAGCGACTTGCCCGAGAGCTTGCCGTAGCCGGGAAAGCGGCGCACCGCGAAATTCACGTCGCCGGAGGCCGCCTGGTAGGCGAGTCCTTTTGCCTGCAGCCTGCCGATCATGTCGAGCATCTGGGCCACGAAGCGCGTCGCCCTGGGCTCGTGGTCGGGCTTCTCGACGCCGAGCGCCGCGGCATCCTCGTCCATGGAGCGGATGAAGCGCTCGGTGAGCGCGTCGATCGGTTCGCCGCTCTCGAGCGCGCGGCGGATGATCTTGTCGTCGATGTCGGTGATGTTGCGCACGTAGATCACCCGGTAGCCGCTCGCGCGCAGCCAGCGGCGCACCAGGTCGAAGACGACCAGCACGCGCGCGTGGCCGAGGTGGCAGTAGTCGTAGACGGTCATGCCGCATACGTACATGCGCACTTCGCCGGGACGCAGTGGAACGAAGTCTTGCTTTGCCCGGCCCAGGCTGTTGTAGATCTTCAGGATTGCGGGTTCAGATTGTGAAGCGACGGGCGTTGGTCTAGAATGCGCCAGTTCGTAGTGCCTTGAAAATATTAACACAATGCAGAATTTCAGCAGCTCGCTGCGCCAGGGACTGGCCGCCCTGGGCGCCGTTGCGCTGTGCGCCGCCGCACCAGCCTCCGCAGACGATCTGCAGGAAGCCGCCTGGCTGCTCAAGTCCGGCCAACACCAGGAAGCGCTGCAGCGCGTCGACGAGGTGCTCGCCGACAAGCCGCGGGACCCGCAGGCGCGCTTCCTCAGGGGCCTGATTTTCACCGAGCAGGGCAACGACCAGGAAGCGATCGAGGTCTTCAGCGCGCTGACCCGCGACTATCCCGAGCTTCCCGAGCCGTACAACAACCTCGCGGTCATCTATGCAGGCCAGGGCCACTACGACAAGGCCCGCGCCGCGCTCGAGCAGTCGATCCGCACGCACCCGAGCTACGCCACCGCCTACGAGAACCTCGGCGACGTGTACGCCAAGCTCGCGAGCCAGGCCTACAACAAGGCGCTGCAGCTGGACGCCTCGAACGCCGGCGCGCAGAACAAGCTCTCGCTGGTGCGCGAGCTGGTCGGGGGGCCGGCGCCCGCGCCCGCCGCCGACCCGAGCGAAGAAGTGCTGCAGGCGGTGAGCGCCTGGGCGCAGTCCTGGTCCAGCAAAGACGTCGACGCCTACCTCTCCCACTATGCCCAGGATTTCGACACCCCGGAAGGCCAGTCGCGCGCCGCCTGGGAGAAGCTACGGCGCAGCCGCATCGAGGCACCCCGGTCGATCGCGGTGGACATCGCATCGCCCAAGGTGACCATGCTGGGAGCCGATCGCGCAAGCATCAGCTTCAGGCAGACTTACCGCTCGGACCTATTCAACGGCACGAGCAGCAAGACGCTCGAGATGGTGAAGTCGGACAACCGCTGGCAGATCGTCCAGGAGAAAGGCGACTGATGCGCTTCGCGTTCGCTCTCGCGGCGTTCATCGTCGCGGCCGCGGCCCAGGCCGCGCCGCCCGGCCCCGAGGACCGCCTCTCGCAGGTATTCGAGGCGATCGAGTCGAACCGGCTCGAGCTGGCGCTGGGCCGGGTCGAGACGCTGCTGCGCGAGCATCCCAACTTCCGCCTGGCGCACCTGGTGCGCGGCGACCTGCTGCTCGCGCGCTCCCGCCCGCTGCAGACCTTGGGCGACGTGGTGAAGACCGTGCCGCAGGACAGGATCGACGGCCTGCGCGACGAGGCGCAGGCGCGCGTGCGCGCCATGCGCCAGCGCCCGTCGGAGGACCTCCTGCCGCGCTACGTGCTCCAGTTTCACGACGAGCAGAAGCACGCGCTGGTGGTAGACTCGCGCCGCTCGCGGCTCTATGTCTACGCGAACGCGCAGGGCCGCCCCCGGCTGATCGCCGACTACTACGTGACCCTCGGCAAGAACGGCATGGAGAAGACCCGCGAAGGCGACCAGAAGACGCCGGTGGGTGTCTATCACGTGACCGCCAACCTGCGGCGCAGCAAGCTCACGGACTTCTACGGCGCCGGCGCCTTCCCCATCAACTATCCGAACGAATGGGACCGTCGCCTGGGGCGCAACGGCTACGGCATCTGGCTGCACGGCGTGCCTCCCGACGTCTACAGCCGCCCGCCCCGGGCGAGCGATGGCTGCATCGTGCTCGCCAACCCGGACCTCGAGTCGGTGGGCCGCTACCTGCAGGTCGGCTTGACCCCCGTGATCATCGCCGATGAGATCGAATGGAGCGATGCCGCTGCGATCGAGGCCGAGCGCAGCTCGCTCGCCGCCGCGCTCGAGCAGTGGCGCACCGACTGGGAGAGCCGCGACAGCGAGCGCTATATCGCGCACTACTCGGAGCGCTTCGCCTCGGGCGGGCGGGACCACGCCGCCTGGGCCGCGCACAAGCGCCGGGTCAACGCGGCGGAGCGCTGGATCGAGGTCGGCGTGTCGCGCGTCGCCATGTTCCGCTATCCGCGCGAGGGCGATTTCGTGGTCGTCGCCTTCGAGCAGGACTACCGTTCCGACCGGTTGTCCAACGTGATTCGCAAACGCCAGTACTGGATCAAGGAAGACGGCCGATGGAAGATTCTCTACGAGGGCGCGGGTTGAAGCTCGGGCGCCTGTTCATCCTGTCCGCCGCGGCGATCGTCCCGGCGGGCGCGGCGGCGGCCGAGCCGCAGGTCGACGTGCGGACCAGCGCCGGAACGATCCGCCTCGAGCTCTACCCCGCGAAGGCGCCGACGACGGTCGAGAATTTCCTGAAGTACGTGCGCGACGGCCATTACGACGGCACGCTGTTTCATCGGGTGATCGACGGCTTCATGATCCAGGGCGGCGGCTACGACGCGAGCTTCAAGCAGAAGCCGACGCGGGCCGCGATCCGCAACGAGGCTCAGTCCGCGATCAAGGCCGGCCTGAAGAACGAGCTCGGCACGGTCGCGATGGCGCGCACGGCGGACCCCAACTCGGCCACCGCGCAGTTCTTCATCAACGTCGGCGACAACACGTTCCTCAACTGGGGCGACCCGCGCAGCGACGGCAACGGCTACGCGGTGTTCGGCAAGGTCGTGTCCGGAATGGACGTGGTGACGAAGATCGCCAAGACGCCCACCGGTGCCGGCGGCCCGTTTCCGCGCGACGTGCCGCGCCCGCCGGTGGTGATCGAGTCGATGACCGTGGTGGGCGGCAAGTAGGTTTTGCGAGCCCTTTTCGTCTCCGATCTGCACCTCACCGACTCCCGCCCGGAAGCCAACGAGAGGTTCATCGCATTCGTCGAGGGCACGGCGCGCTCCGCCGACGCGCTCTACGTCCTGGGCGATCTGTTCGAGTACTGGATCGGCGACGACGATCTCGGCGAGCCCTTCAACGCCGTGATGACGGGCTTTTTCCGCTCCCTGACGAGCGGCGGCGTGGCAGTCCACGTCATGCGCGGCAATCGCGATTTCCTGATCGGGGAGCGATTCTGCGCCGCGACCGGCGCCGTCCTGCTCGAGGATCCGGCGGTGGTGCAGCTCGGAGAGCCGACGCTGCTGATGCACGGCGACACGCTGTGCACCGATGACGCCGATTACCAGGCGTGGCGGCGCACGGCGCGCTCGGCGGCGTGGCAGCACGAGTTCCTTTCCAAGCCGCTCGAGGAGCGGCGGCGCCTGGTGGGCGGCCTGAGAGAGAAAAGCCGGCAGGTGATCCAGGCGAAGCCCGCGGAGATCATGGACGTCAACGAGCAAGCGGTGCGCGAGGCATTCCGCCGCCACGCCGTGCGCCGGCTGATCCACGGCCACACCCACCGCCCCGGGCGCCATCGGCACGATGTCGACGGGCAGCCCCGCGAGCGCTGGGTGCTCCCGGACTGGTACCGGCCGGGCGGCTATCTCGAAGTCGCGGACGGCGTCCCCCGCCTCGTGCACTGGTAATTCTTACCGTTCGGGGCGGGCGGGTACGACGGTTGCTCGCGCCTTTCTGTCAACCCTGAAAGGACGTCCCATGACCAAGAGCCGCAGCAAGTCTCCCGAGGCGATCGAGATGCTGAAGGAGGACCACGATAAGGTGAAGAAGGCCTTCAAGGAATTCGAGAAGATGGACCGCGAGGACACGGAAAGCTGCCAGCAGCTGATCCGCTCGGTGTGCGAGGACCTGAAGGTGCATACCACCCTGGAGGAGGAGATTTTCTACCCGGCGGTGCGCGAGGTGATCGAGGACGAGGACCTCATGAACGAGGCCGCCGTCGAGCACGAGACCGCCAAGATGCTGATCGACCAGCTCGAGAACATGGGTCCCGACGACCCCAATTACTTTGCCACCTTCATCGTGCTCGGCGAATACGTCATGCACCACGTGAAGGAGGAGGAGGACGAGATGTTCCCGCAGGCGAAGAAGGCGAAGGATCTCGACTTCGAATCGCTCGCGGCCGAGATGGCCAGCCGCAAGCAGGCGCTCCTGGGCGAGACCGAGAAGACGCAGGCTTAGCCGAGGCCGCGCTCCAGGTCGGCCTGCAGGTCGGCCACCGCCTCCAGCCCCACCGCCACCCGCACCAGGCCATCGCTGATCCCGGCGGCCGCGCGCGCCTCGGGGGAGATGCGCCCGTGCGTGGTGCTGGCCGGATGGATGATGGTGGTCTTGACGTCGCCGAGGTTGGCGGTAATCGAGATCAGCCGGCTTGCGTCGATCACCCGCCAGGCTGCGGCGCGCCCGCCTTTCACCTCGAACGAAACCACCGCCCCGGCCGCGCGCTGCTGGCGCCGCGCGAGCTCGTGCTGGGCGTGGGAGGGGAGGCCCGGGTAATGCACCCGGGCGACCGCGGGATGCGCTTCCAGCCAGCGTGCGAGCCCCAAGGCGGCAGCCGACTGCGCGCGCATGCGCAACTCGAGCGTCTCCAGGCCCTTGAGCAGCACCCAGGCATTGAACGGCGAGAGCGCCGGGCCCGCGGTCCGCAGGAACGCGCTCATCGGGTCTCCCACCAGCGCTCTTGCGCCGAGCACTGCGCCGCCGAGCACCCTGCCCTGCCCGTCGAGGTACTTGGTCGCCGAATGCACCACGAGATGCGCGCCGAGCTCGAGCGGACGCTGCAGCGCAGGCGTGCAGAACACGTTGTCCACGGCGAGCAGCGCCCCGGCGGATCTCGCGATGCGCGCGAGCGCCGCGATGTCCGAAACCTCGGTCAGCGGGTTCGAAGGGGTCTCGAGAAAGAAAAGCTTGGTGTTGTCGCGCACGGCTTTCTCCCATTCCGCGGTCCTGGTGGGAGAAACGAAGCTCGTCTCGACGCCAAAGCGCGACAGGATGCCGCCGAAGAGCTGGATGGTGGCGCCGAACACCGCGTTCGAGCACACGATGTGATCGCCGCTCTTGAGGTGCACCATGGCCGTGGCGAGGATCGCCGCCATGCCCGAGGCGGTGGCGACGCAGCTCTCGGCGCCTTCGAGCGCCGCCAGGCGGTCCTGGAACATCGCCACCGTGGGGTTGGTGTAGCGCGAATAGACCATCCCCTCGTCGGCGCCGGCGAAGCGCGCCGCCGCCTGACGGGCGTCGGCAAAGACATAGCTCGAGGTGAGGTAGAGCGCCTCGGCGTGCTCGCCGAACTGGCTGCGCACCTGCCCAGCGCGTACGCCCTTGGTTGCCAGCTCGTATTCCTTAGCCATAAAAAAACCCGGCCCTCTCTATCGAATCAAGCGGACCGGGTCTTCTCGGCACGCTTTAGCGGCATTTATTACGCGCCCGCAAGCTGTGGCTCAAATCGGCGCGAAGCGGGTGATTCTATCAGGCTGCCAGGTTCAGGTCGAGCTGCGCGGTCTCGGCATCCTCCCCGGCGTCGCGGGCGGCGTCGCGCTGGATCTCGATCGCCCGCAGGTAGTCGCTGGTGATGTCGCCCGTGACGTAGACCCCGTCGAAGCACGAGGTCTCGAAGCTCGTCAGCCTGGGATTCCCCCGCCGCACCGCGTCTTTCAGGGCGTCGAGGTCCTGGTAGATGAGGGCGTCGGCGCCGATCTCGCGCGCCACCTCGTCCTCGCTGCGATGCGCCGCGATCAGCTCGGCGCGCGTGGGCATGTCGATGCCGTAGACGTTGGGAAAGCGCACCGGCGGCGCAGCCGAGGCGAAGAACACCTTGCGGGCGCCCGCCTCGCGCGCCATCTGCACGATCTCGCGGCTGGTCGTGCCACGCACGATCGAGTCGTCCACCAGCAGCACGTTCTTGCCGGCAAATTCCATCGCCATCGGGTTGAGCTTCTGGCGCACCGAGCGCCTGCGCACCGCATGGCCCGGCATGATGAAGGTGCGCCCGATGTAGCGGTTCTTGACGAAGCCCTCGCGGTAGGGCGCGCCCAGCCCGTGGGCGAGCTGCAGCGCCGAGGGGCGGCTCGAGTCGGGAATCGGAATCACGACGTCGACGTCGAGGTGCCGGTAGTGGCGCCGGATCTTGTCGGCGAGCTTCTCTCCCATGTTGAGGCGCGTCTCGTACACCGAGGCGCCGTCGATGAGCGAGTCGGGGCGGGCCAGGTAAACGTACTCGAAGATGCAGGGGTTGAGGCTCGCGTTCGGCGCGCACTGCTCGCTGTGGAATTCGCCGTGCTCGTCGATGAGCACCGCCTCGCCGGGGCCGACATCGCGCAGCACGCGGAAGCCGAGCGCGTCGATCGCCACCGACTCGGAGGCCACCATGTACTCGGTGCCGGCATCGGTCTCGTTGTAGCCGATCACCGCCGGACGGATGCCGAAGGGGTCGCGGAAGGCGAGAACGCCGTAGCCCGCGATCATCGCGACCACGGCGTACGCGCCCTTGAGGCGCCGGTGCACGTTGGAAACCGCGGCGAAGATGGCCTGCGGCTCGAGACGCTGCCTCACCGAGGCCTTTTCCAGCTCGTGCGCGAGCACATTGACCAGCACCTCCGAATCCGAGCCGGTATTGATGTGCCGCAGGTCGGTGCGGAACATCTCCTCCTTGAGCTGCCGGGCGTTGGTCAGGTTGCCGTTATGACCGAGCACGATGCCGAAGGGCGAATTGACGTAGAAGGGCTGCGCCTCGGCCGAGCTGAAGGCGGAGCCTGCGGTGGGATAGCGGCAGTGCGCGATACCCATGTTGCCCGGCAGCGAGCGCATGTTGCGCGTGCGGAACACGTCGCGCACCATGCCCGGCGCCTTGTGCATATGAAACGAATTGCGCTCGCAGGTGACGATGCCGGCGGCGTCCTGGCCGCGGTGCTGCAGTAGCAGCAGCCCGTCGTAGAGAAGCTGGTTGACGGGAGAACGCGCGACAGCTCCGAGAATTCCGCACATGGGGAAGGATTCCCGCCGTGGTTAACGGTTAATGATAGCGCAAGCGCGCGGCGAAGGCCGGCGGCAGCCACGGCCGCAGGGCGAAGGCCGCGCTCGCCAGCGGCACGCCGCTCGCCGAGGCCCTCCACCACGGCTTCTGCGGCAGCGCGGTGAGCCCCGCGAGCAGCGCGAAGGCCAGCACGATGACCACGGCGCGCGCCGCGCCGAACACCGCGCCCAGGGTGCGGTCGAGGCTGAGGAGTCCGGAGGTCTTGACCAGCCTCGCCAGCAGCACCGTGACGACGGTCGCCGCAATCAGCGTGCCGAGGAACACCAGGATGAAGGCGATCAGCATGCGCACTTCGGGCTGCGACACCGAATCGGGCAGAAGCTCGGCGAGCGGCGCGGTGAACACGTTGGCGGCAACGAAGGCGAGCACCCAGCCCGCGAGCGACATCACCTCGTGCACCAGGCCGCGCCAGATTCCCCAGGCGATCGACACCGCCAGCAGGCCGATCAGGGCGTAATCGAGCCAGTTCATCCCGGCCTGGCGCTCACCGAGCCCGGCTCGAGCCCGAGCGCCTTGAGCTTCGCGTGCGCCTTCTCGGCCGCTTCCTTGCTCGGAAACGGGCCGGCGCGCACGCGCGTCAGGTTTCCTTTGATGGTTTCCGTGTAATAGGGGAGCTTGGCGGCGGCAAGCTTCGCCAGCACGCTCTCCGGATTGCCGAAGGCGCCCACCTGGACGACGTACTCCTCGCGGGGCGCTTTCGGCGCCGGCTTGGCTGCCGCCTTTGCCGCCGGCTTGGGCGCGAACGGCGCCTCGTTCTCGCCGGGAATGCGCACGCTCACCGCCGGCGCGCTCTTGCGCGGCTCGCGATCGAACACCATCGGCAGAACGATCACGGCGAGCAGGACCAGGGCGACTGCGCCGACCAGGCGCCTGCGCCCGCGACGCTTCAGCGTTTCGACGTCCTGGATTTCAGCCATGCCATCACTTCGCCGACCGTCAAGAAGGATCCGAACACGACGATCTTATCACCCTCGCCCGCGTGCCTCCTCGCCGCCTCGAACGCCTCCGCAGGCGATGCGTGCAGCTCTACATTCTCGTTCTCCGAAGGAAGGTTGTTCTTCAACGCCGCAGCATCCGCGCCGCGCGGGCCGGGGAGCGACGCGAAGTGCCAGCGCGTGATGCGCGGCGCGAGCTCGCGCAGCACGCCGGCGGCATCCTTGTCGCGCAGCATGCCGCACACCGCGATGGTTTCGTGCGCGAACCCGGACGCGGCGAGATTGTCCGCGAGCGCACGCGCCGCCTGGGGGTTGTGCGCGACGTCGAGGATCACCTGCGGGCGGCCGGGCAGCACCTGGAAGCGCCCGGCGAGCATCACCTCCGCGAGCCCGCGGCGCACTTCCTGCATCGCGACCGGGAGGCGATCGCGCAGCGCATCGAGGGTGCACAGCACGGCCGCCGCGTTGCGCAGTTGCGCCGCCCCGCGCAGCGCGGGATGCTCGAGGCCGCCGCGGCGCCCGCTCGGGCCCCAGTAGCTCCATTGCGCGCGCTCGGCGGCGTAGCCGAAGTCGCGGTTCAGCAGCAGCAGATTCCCTGGCGCCTGCAGCACCGAGCGCGGCGGATCGGGCTCGGCGACGACCGAGGGCCGCCCGGCGCGGAAGATGCCGGCCTTCTCGGCTCCGATCGCCTCGCGGTCGGCGCCGAGGTATTCCACGTGATCGATGCCGACGCTCGTCAGCACGGCGCAGTCCGCATCGACGACGTTCACCGCATCCAGACGCCCGCCGAGGCCGACCTCGAGGACCGCCGCATCGAGGCGGCTCGCGGAAAAAAGCTGCAGCGCCGCGAGCGTGCCGAACTCGAAGTAGGTCAATGGAACGCCGCCGCGCGCGCCCTCGACCGCTGCGAACGACCGCGCCAGCGCATCGTCGCCGGCTTCCGCTCCCGCGACGCGCACGCGCTCGTTGTAGCGCAGGAAGTGCGGCGAGGTATACAGGCCGGCGCGGTAGCCCGCGGCGCGCAGAATCGCTTCGAGCATGGCGCAGGTCGAGCCCTTGCCGTTGGTTCCTGCGACGCTGATGACCGGGCAGTCGAGCCGGATCTTCATCCGCGCGAGGACCCGCGAGACGCGCTCCAGCCCCAGCGCGATCGGCTGCGGGTGCTGCCGCTCGATATGGGAGAGCCACTCGTCCAGGGACTTCACGACAGGCTCCGCCGGTAGATCGCCCGCACGGTTTCGACGGTATCGGCCTCGCCGGGGCGCTTGTCCGGTCGATAGCCCTTGACGCGGGCGAAGCGCAGCGCCAGGCCGGCCGGGTACTGCGGGCTTTCCTGGACGTCGTTGAAGGCCACTTCCACCACCAGCTCGGGCCGCACCCGGACGGCCCACGCGTCGCGCGAGATCTCGCGCGCGGCGAGCTCGTGCGTCTGCCACTCGAGCATCTCGTCGGTCAGGCCCTTGAACGTCTTGCCGAGCATCACGTAGCCGCCGCTTGCCGGGTCGCGCGCCCCCAGGTGCAGGTTGGAGAGCCAGCCGCGGCGCCGGCCATGCCCCCATTCGGCGGCGAGCACCACCAGGTCGAGCGTGTGCGCGCGCTTCACCTTCAGCCAGCCGGCACCGCGGCGGCCGGCCTGGTACGGCGCATCGAGCGCCTTCGCCATGATGCCCTCGTGGCCGCGGCGCAGCGCCTCGTCGTAGAAGCCCTGGGCCTCGCCGGGGTCGGCGGTGAGGAGCGAGGGCGTGACGGCCGGGGCCGCCAGCACTTCCTCGAGCGCCTTGCGGCGCTCCGCGGTTCCCTTCTGGACCAGCGCCTGCCCGTCGCGCAGCAGGCAGTCGAAGAAGAACACCGAAAGGGGCAGCTCGCGGCGCAGCGGCTCGAGGTCGAGCTTGCGGCCGAAGCGGCGCATCGTCACCTGGAACGGCTGCGGCCTGCCGTCGGCGCGCAGAGCGATCGCCTCGCCGTCAAGCACCAGCGATTCGGCGCGCGCAGCGCGCGCGGCCGACACGACCTCCGGCACGGCTCCGGTGACGTCGTTCAGGCTGCGGGTAAAAACGCGCACCTCGCTCCCGGCCTTGTGAACCTGCACCCGCGCGCCGTCCACCTTCCACTCGAGCAGCGCTTTGCCGAGCCCGGCCAGCGCCGCCTGCACGTGCTCGGCGGGCTGTGCGAGCATGGGCAGCACCGGCTGCATCAGGCGGATCGAAAAGCCCTCGAGGGCGGCTGCGCCGCCCGCGAGCACGGCAGGAGCAACCGCTGCAACGCCGCCCGCAAAGCTCGCCGCCCGGCGCACCTCGGCGGCCGGGACGTCGGCCGCGGCGGCGAGCGCGTCGAGCATCACGCCCTCCAGCGCGCCCTGGCGCAGCTCGCCGAGGATCAGGCGGACGAGGAAGTCCTGCTCCTCGGCGGTGGCGCCTGCGAACAGCGTCGCGAGCCGCTGCGCGCGTCTGGCGAGCGCTTGCGGCCCCTTGATGCGCTTGAGATCGTCAAAAGCGGCGTCGACGTCACGCAGCGTGAGCGCCGGTGCCGGCGCCGGCGCCCCTTTCGCCTGATGCAGCGTCGCGTAGCCGAGCGCGAGCTTCCCCTGCCGGATGTCGCCGCTCAGAAAGGGGATCGCAATCCCGGTCTCGTCGGGCTCGAGCCGCCGCAGCAGCTTCGCGAGGAGGGCGATCTTGGCGAGCCGGCTCGATGTGCCTGCGACCGCTTGCGAGGCGCGCGCGACATCGGCAAGCAGTGTCACGCCGCAGGATCGGGAGGCAGGCCCAGCATCGCGGAGAACAGCAGGTGCAGCTTGTCGCGCAGCTGCCGGCGGTCGACGATCATGTCGATCGCCCCCTTCTCGAGCAGGAACTCGGCGCGCTGGAAGCCTTCCGGCAGCTTCTGGCGCACCGTCTGCTCGATCACGCGCGGGCCGGCAAAGCCGATCAGCGCCCTGGGCTCCGCGATCACCACGTCGCCGATCATCGCGAAGCTGGCCGAGACGCCGCCCATCGTGGGGTCGGACAGCACCGAGACGAACGGCAGCCGCCGCTCCGCGAGATCGGTGAGCGCCGCCGTGGTCTTCGCCATTTGCAGAAGCGAGAGCGCGCCCTCCTGCATGCGGGCGCCCCCGGAGGCGGTGACGCAGACGAACGGCAGCTTGTGCTCGATCGCCACCTGTACCCCGCGCACGAAGCGCTCGCCGACCACCGAGCCCATCGAGCCCCCCATGAATTCGAACTCGAACGCGGCGCACACCACGCCCAGCCCCTTGATCGAGCCCTGCATCACGACCAGCGCATCGCCTTCGGCAGTCTGCTCCTGCGCCTCCGCGAGCCGCTCCGGATAGCGGCGCGAGTCCTTGAACTTGAGCGGGTCGAGCGGCATCACCTCGGCGCCGATCTCGAAGCGGGACTCGGCATCGAGCAGCCCGTCCAGGCGCGCACGCGCGCCGAGGCGCTCGTGGTGCGAGCATTTGGGGCAGACGTTGAGGTTTTTCTCCAGGTCGGTGCTGTACAGCACCGCGTCGCACGCGGCGCACTTGGTCCACAGCCCTTCAGGAACGGTCTTGCGCGCGCCGCCGACGGCGCGCTGGATCTTGGGAGGAAGCAGCTTTTGCAGCCAGCTCACGCGTCGAGCGCCTTTCGGATGGGAGCGAGGAACTCCTTGACGCGGGAGACCGCGTGCTCCTGCCCGGCGGTCTCGATTTCCTGGATGATCCGGCTGCCGATCACCACCGCGTCCGCGACCTGGGCGACGCGGCGCGCCGATTGCGCATCGCGGATGCCGAAGCCCACGCCGATCGGCAGCCGGGTGGCTGCGCGGATTCTCGGGATGCGCGCCGCGACGTCGTCGAGGTCGATGTTCGCCGCCCCGGTGATGCCGCGCAGCGAGACGTAGTAGAGATAGCCGCTGCCGATGCGCGCCACCTCGCTGATGCGCCGGTCGGTGGAAGTCGGCGCAAGCAGGAACACGGGATCCAGCCCGCGCTTTCTCAGCAGGGCGGCGAACTCGGCGCACTCCTCCGGCGGGTAGTCCACCACGATGACGCCGTCGACGCCGGCTGCGCTCGCCGCGTGGACGAACTTTTCCACGCCCATCGCCTCGATCGGGTTGGCGTAGCTCATCAGCACGATGGGCGTTGCCGAATCCGCTTTTCGGAATTCCGTAACGAGTTTCAGGACATCCGCAAGCCCGACGCCATGCTTCAAAGCGCGCTCTCCGGCGCGCTGGATCACCGGTCCGTCGGCCATCGGGTCGGAAAACGGCACGCCGAGCTCCAGGATGTCGGCGCCCGCCTCCACCAGCGCGCGCATCAGCGGCACGGTGAGGGAAGGATGCGGATCGCCCGCGGTGATGAAGGGGATCAGCGCCTTGCGCTTCGCCCGGCCGAGCGTTTCGAAGCGCGCCTGGATGCGCGACATCTCAGACCTGGATCCCGGAGCGCTGCGCGACCGTGTGCATGTCCTTGTCGCCGCGCCCGGAGAGATTCACGAGCAGGATCGCGTCCTTCGGCATGCCGGGAGCGATCTTCATGGCATGGGCAATGGCGTGCGCCGATTCCAGCGCCGGGATGATGCCTTCGCAGCGGCACAGCGCGTGAAACGCCTCGAGCGCATCCTCGTCGGTCACGGCGACGTACTCGGCGCGCCCGCTGTCCTTCAGCCAGGCGTGCTCCGGGCCGACGCCGGGATAATCGAGCCCGGCCGAGATCGAGTGGGTCTCGGTGATCTGGCCGTTCGCGTCCTGCAGCAGGTAGGTGCGGTTGCCGTGCAGCACGCCGGGCTTGCCGGCGCAAAGCGAGGCCGCGTGCCTGCCGCTCGCGAGCCCTTCGCCCGCGGCCTCGATCCCGATGAGCCTGGTCTTCTCGTGCTGGATGTAGGGATAGAAGATCCCCATCGCGTTGGAGCCGCCGCCGACGCAGGCGAGCACCGCGTCGGGCTGCCGCCCCGCCATCTCCGGCATCTGCACAAGGCACTCTTCGCCGATCACCGACTGGAAGTCGCGCACCATCATCGGATAAGGATGCGGGCCGGCGACCGTGCCGATGATGTAGAAAGTGTTCTCGACGTTCGTGACCCAGTCGCGCATCGCCTCGTTGAGCGCATCCTTGAGGGTGCGCGATCCCGACTCGACCGGGACCACTTCGGCGCCCAGCAGCTTCATCCGGTAGACGTTCTGGAGCTGGCGCTTCACGTCCTGCGAGCCCATGTACACCACGCACTGCATCCCGTAGCGCGCGGCGACGGTGGCGCTCGCCACGCCGTGCATGCCGGCGCCGGTCTCCGCGATTACCCGCGGCTTGCCCATGCGGCGGGCGAGCAGCGCCTGGCCGATGGTGTTGTTGATCTTGTGCGCCCCGGTGTGGTTCAGGTCCTCGCGCTTGATGTAGATCTGCGCGCCGCCGCAGTTCTCGGACAGCCGACGCGCATGATAGGTCGGGCTCGGGCGGCCCACGTAGTGCTTGAGCTCGTAGCGGAACTCGGCTTCGAAGGCCGGATCCCGGCGCGCCCGCTCGTAGGCGGCGCGCAGCTCGTCGAGCGCCTGGGTGAGCGTCTCGGCGACGAACACGCCCCCATAGGGCCCGAAATGCCCGCGCGCGTCGGGCAAGTCATAGATCCGCATGTCTTACCTCTGCGATGAAAGCGGCAATCTTGGCGGCGTCCTTGATTCCCTTGGCGGACTCGACTCCGCTCGACACGTCCACGCCCCAGGGCCGCACCCGCCGGATCGCCTCGGCGACGTTGTCGCGCGCAAGCCCGCCGGAAAGGATGAGCGGCCGGTCGCGCCGGGCGGGCACCAGCGACCAGTCGAAGCGCTCGCCGACACCGCCGTACTCCTCGACAAAGCTGTCCAGCAGCCACGCCGCAGCGCCTGAGAACGCTCGCAGGTATTCTAGCAAATCGACTCCCGCCCTTACCCGGCATGCCTTGACGTAAGGCACGCCGAACTGCGCGCAGAACGCGGGCGATTCGTCGCCGTGGAACTGGAGCATCGCCGGCCGCACCCGGCCGAGCACCTGGGCGACCTGCGCCGCGTCCGGATCGACGAACAGCGCCACGGTCTGCACGAACGGCGGCAGCGCGTCGCGGATCTCCACCGCACGCTCTGCGCTCAGGTAGCGGGGACTGGGCGGATAGAACACCAGCCCGATCGCGTCGGCGCCCGCCTCGGCGGCGGCGCGCGCATCCGCCGGCCGGGTGATGCCGCAGATCTTGATGCGCGTTCTCACTGCGGTCTCATGCCGGCAGCTGCCAGCGGGCTTCGTATTCGATCGCCTCCAGGTAAAGCCCTTCGGGACCGAAGGTCGGTGCCGCCCCGGCACGGTTTCTCGACGTCAGGACTTCGCGCACCCACTGCGGGGGGTGCTTGCCCTTGCCGACGTAGATCAGCGTAGCGACGATGTTGCGCACCATGTGGTGCAGGAAGGCATTGGCGCGCAGCACGAAATCGATGCGCTCGCCTCGCGCTTCGATCTCCAGGCCGAAGAGGGTGCGCACCGGAGAGCGCGCCTGGCACTCGGCCGAGCGGAACGCCGAGAAGTCGTGCTCGCCGACCAGCATTGCCGCCGCCTGCCTCATCTTCTCGACGTCGAGCGGCAGATGGAACCAGCCGGCGCGCGTCGCGGCGAGCGCGGGGCGCACCGGTCGGCTGAGAAGCTCGTAGCGATAGGTGCGCGAGCGCGCGCTGTAGCGTGCATGGAAGTCGTTCGCCACGTGCCTCGACCATAGCACCGCCACCGCGTCCGGAAGCATGCCGTTCACGCCGCGCACCCAGGCAGACCCGGGGCGGGTCGCCTCGGTGTCGAAATGGACTACCTGCAATCGGGCATGCACGCCGCGGTCGGTCCTTCCGGCGGCGGTGACGCGGATCGGAGCGCCGGCGATGGCGGCGAGCGCCGGCTCCAGGGCATCCTGCACGGCGCCTCCGCCCGGCTGAGTCTGCCAGCCGAGAAAGCGGCTGCCGTCATACTCCAGTCCGAGGGCGATTCTCAGCCGATCTTGGCGAGGACCTGCTGCGCCTGGGCCTTTTGCGCTGCGTCGCCGTCCTTCATCACCTCGTTGAGCAGCTCGCGGGCACCATCCTTGTCGCCCATCTCCTCGTAGGCCTTCGCGAGGTCGAGCTTGGTGGCCACTTCCTGCCACTTCGGATCCGAGCCCGCCGAAGAGGGCTCTCCGGGCGACCCGAGGTCGAGGCTGATCGAAGCGAGATCCATGCTCGAGGCGGCGGCAGGCTGGTCGGGCTCCGGCGGCGACTCGCCGCCGAGGTCGAGCTTCAGATCGAACTCGAGGCCTTCGTCCGACTCGGCAGGAGCGGCAGCCGCCACGGCGGGCCGCGCCTTCTCCTCCTGGCCCTCCAGATTGAATTCGAGGTCCGCCGAAGTCCTGTCGGTCTCGAGGGCGGGCAGCTTCATGGTCTGCAACGACTCGGGCGCCTCTCCGGAGGCCGTCGTACCGAGGTCGAAGTCCATGCCCGAGGCGGTAATGTCCTTCTGGGGCATGTCGAGGGGGATGTCCGGCGCAGAAGCACCGCCTTGCGATGTCCCGCCCAGGTCGAAATCGAGCGCCGGCGCAGCAGCCGCAGCCGGGGCGGCCGCCAGGCCAGCCCCGCTATAGAGAGTGTTGTGCGGCTCGATCGAGCGCCCGAGCGCTGCCGCCTTGTCCCAATCCGGCCCGGCGCCGCCGGTAAGGTTTTTCAGTTTGAGCGCCGTCTGCTCGAACGAACTGGCGTCGCGCCGATTGGCATAGATTTCCAGCAGCTTCGCGTGCACCGCGGCCCGGCTCGGGTCCTTGTGCAGCGTTTCCTTCAGAATTTCCTCGGCCTGGGCATCGCGGCCATAGGCCATGTAGACGTCCGCTTCGGCGATCGGATCGACTTCCTCGGCTTCCATTCCCGCCGGCGCCTGGCTGACCGGCGCTTGCGACACCGGTGGAACGCTCCCGGTCGGCTTCACGCTTGGCTGACCCAGCGTCGGCCCGGTCGCCGCGGCGGCCCCCGCCACGCTGTTCTGGAACTGCGCCTGCGTTGCCCGCTTCCTGCGCCAGGAAATCACCGCATAGGCGATCAGCAGAACGATGAGCGCGCCGAGCAGCGCGAGATAGCGAGGGTTTTCCAGAATATCGTCGAGAAGGCCGGGCGGCGAGGGCGGGGGCGGCGGTGCCGGCTTGGGCCGGGGCGCCGGTTTCGCTACCGTCGCCGGTGGCTTCGGCGCAGGAGCGGCGGGTGTCTCCGCGGCCGGCGGCGCCGGCTTTGCCGCCTGGGCAGCGGGCTTTTCGGGGGCCTTGGCTGCCGGCGAAGGAGCGACGGGCGCAGGCGCCACCGGCGCCGCCGGCGCAGGCTTCGCGGCAGCCTGCTTCTCCAGCTCCGCAAGCTGCTGGTTCTTCAGCTCGAGCAGCTTCTGCAGGTCTGCGACGTTTTTCTCGAGATCGGCGACACGCGACTCCGCCTCGCCCAGCGCGCGTTCGCGCGCGACGCGGTCGTCTTCTGCCGCCGCCGCTGCGCCGGGCGCGGCCGGCTTGGCCGCACCGGCCGCAACAGCCGGACCGGCCGCAACGGCCGGACCGGCCGGATCGGCCTTCGACAGCCGCAGCTGATCCTGCGCCGCAGGCGGCGCCGGCGGCTCCGGCTTAACCTCGATCTGCCCGGTGGCCGAGCGCTCGCCCGGAGCGCCTTCTGCCTGCGCCGGCAGCGCCGCGAGCTGGCTGCGGTACTCGTTGAACCGCGCCATGTGGGAGCTCACGACCCGGCTCGCCGCATCCTGATCCACGGTTCCGATCAGCTCCGCCGAGGGAATGTGCAAGATCCGCCCCGAACGCATCAGGTTGATGTTTCCGCGGATGAACGCGTCCTCGTTGGCGCGATAGATCGCGATCAGCATCTGGTTGAGCGTCACGCCGGGCGACAGATTCTGGCGGGCGATGCGGCCGAGTGTGTCGCCCCTCTTTACCTCGTAGGTCCTGGAGGCGTCCGCCGCCGGCGCCTGTTCGGATGTCGCGGCAGGCGCTGGCGCTGGCGCGTCCGGCGCAGGAGCCGCCGGCTCCGGCGCGGCCGGCGCAGAAGCGGCCGGTGCCGGAACCGCGGGCGCAGGAGCCGCAGGCGAAGGAGCCGCGGGCGCAGGAGCCATCGGCGCGGCGGGCGACGGCTCGAGCGGCCTCGCCTCGACCGGCGGCGAGGGTTTGCGCACCGGCGCCGGGGCGGGCTTGGCGGTCGAGGGCGGCGGCGCTGCGGCGATCGCCTGGCGCGCCTTGTACTCCGGGGGATCGAGCAGGACGGTGTACTCGCGCACCAGGCGGTTCGTATCCCACACCAGCTCCACGAGAAACTCGAGGAAAGGCTCGTTGACCGGTTGCGAGGTCGTCACGCGCAGCACGGAAGCACCGCGGCGGCGCTCGACGTTGAAGCGCATGCCGAGCAGCGCCGGGCTGAGCTCGATTCCTGCCTCGGTGAACGCCTGGGGATCCGCGAGTCGCGCGCTCAATCCTTCGAGCTCTCCGGGGCGCAGCGCGACGATCTCGATCTCGGCGCTCAGCGGCTGGCCAAGCGGGGAAAGAACGGTGAGCCTGCCAAGTCCCGCCGCCTGCGCGAGCGGCATCACCAGCCACAGTGCGCCCGCGAGAATAGCGATGGTTATGGATCTGCCCACTATGCCCCAACCCCCAGAGTCTTCTTGTCGGACCAACTACCTTAACATCATGATCTTACGGCTGCAAGTTGAGAAAATTTCTCGGTTTTTTCAGGTTTTCACCCCGGAATCCAGGAGGATTCGGAGCATGCGTCGCAGCGGCTCGGCAGCGCCCCAAAGCAGCTGGTCTCCGACCGTAAAGGCGGAAAGATACCGATCGCCCATCGGCATTTTGCGCAGCCGGCCCACCGGCACCGACAACTTTCCGGTCACGGCGGCGGGCGTAAGCTCGGCGAGCGATTCCTCGCGCCGGTTGGGAACCACTTTGACCCAGTCATGGGCGTCGGCAAGCATGCCCTCGACCTCGTCGAGCGGCAGCGCGCGCCGCAGCTTGATGGTCAGCGCCTGGCTGTGGCAGCGCATCGCGCCCACGCGCACGCACACGCCGTCGATCGGCACGGCGTTGCCATTGCGCCCGAGGATCTTGTTGGTCTCCGCCTGGCCTTTCCATTCCTCGCGGCTCTGTCCGTTGCCGAGGTCCTTGTCGATCCAGGGCAGCAGGCTCGCCGCGAGCGGATGGCCGAAGCTCGTCTTCGGCAGGCTGGGCGAGCGGATCACCTCGCTCACCGCGCGGTCGAGGTCGAGCGCGCTCGTCGCCGGATCCTCGAGCAGGCGCTTCGCGCTCTCGCCGATGCGCGCCATCTGCTCGACCAGCTCGCGCAGGTGCGCCGCGCCCGCGCCCGAGGCGGCCTGATAGGTCATGGTGGTCATCCACTCGACCTCGTCGCGCTGGAACAGCCCGGCCAGGCCCATCAGCATCAGGCTCACGGTGCAGTTGCCGCCGATGTAGTTCCGGATTCCGCTGCCGAGCGCCTTTTTGATCCCGGGCATGTTGACCGGATCGAGGACCAGCGCGGCATCGTCCTGCATGCGCAGCGCGCTCGCCGCATCGATCCAGTAGCCCTTCCAGCCGTCGCGGCGCAGCTTCGGATGGATCTCCGCGGTGTAGTCCCCGCCCTGGCAGGAGATGACGACCGGAAACGATTTCAGCGCCGCGATGTCTTTCGCGTCCTGCAGCGCAGCGACCGGCTTTCCGATCGCGGGAGCGCTGCCGCCGGCCTGCGAGGTGGAGAAGAAAACCGGCTCGACATGGTCGAAGTCGCGCTCCTCGCGCATGCGCTGGACGAGCACCGAGCCCACCATGCCCCGCCAGCCGACGATTGCGACCCGCAACATGCGGCTAGTTTAAGGCCGCGGCGACCGCGTCGCCCATTTCTTCCGTGCCGACGCGGCGGGTACCCGGCGTATGAATGTCCGCCGTGCGATACCCGGCGCGCAGCACGCTCGCCACGGCCGTCTCGACGCGAGCGGCCTCCTCGGGCCTGCCCAGGGAATAGCGCAGCATCATCGCCGCCGACAGGATGGTGGCGAGCGGGTTGGCCGCGTCGCGCCCGGCGATGTCCGGCGCCGAGCCGTGGATCGGCTCGTACAGACCCTTGCCGTCGGCATCCAGCGAGGCCGAGGGCAGCATGCCGATCGACCCGGTCAGCATAGACGCCTCGTCCGAGAGGATGTCGCCGAACAGGTTGCCGGTCACGATGACGTCGAACTGGGTGGGGCTGCGCACCAACTGCATCGCGCAGTTGTCGACGTACATGTGCGAGAGCTCCACATCGCCGTAGTTCTTCGATTCCTCGATGACAACGTCTCTCCAGAGCTGCGAAGTCTCGAGCACGTTGGCCTTGTCGACCGAGCACAGGCGCCCGGCGCGCTTGCGCGCGGCCTCGAAGCCGACGCGCGCGATGCGCCGGATCTCGCTCTCGCTGTAGAGCATGGTGTCGAACCCTTCGCGCTCGCCACCCTTCGTGCGGATTCCCTTCGGCTGGCCGAAATAGATGTCGCCGGTAAGCTCGCGCACGATGAGGATGTCGAGGCCGGCGACGAGCTCCGGGCGTAGCGAGGAAGCCGCCGCGAGCTCGGGGTGAACCCGCGCCGGGCGCAGGTTGGCGAACAGCCCGAGCGCCTTGCGCAGGCCGAGGATCGCCTGCTCGGGACGCTTGGCGCGCTC
>DATKAX010000461.1:0-22160 GCA_035514595.1 Burkholderiales bacterium | reverse complement strand
GGGCTGCGCAAGATGAGGGCTTTGCGGTTGCGCACCTGCGAGGACGAATCCTTGCGCTTGACCACGAGCGGGAAGCCCATCTCGCGGGCGCTGCGCCGCCAGCCCTCGGCGTCGCCGAACGAGCGCCACGGCAGCGCCGGGATGCCCAGGCCTGCCGCGAGCTCGTAGATGACTCGCTTGTCGAAGCAGCGCGCGATCGTCGCAGGGTCGGGATTGACGAAAGTCGCGAGCGGCTCGAAGCGCGCCGCCTCGCCGATCAGGCGGCGCAGCGGCGTCTCGCCGACCGTGAACACGAACTCGGGCTGCTCGGCTCGCAGGCGCGCCTCGAGCTGGTCGAGGAAGCGCGCCGGGCAGGCGCCGTCGTAGCGCCACACCCGGCAGACGTGGCGCGAGAGCGCCGTGGAGCTGCGCGCATCGTCGGTGCCGAGCGTGACCGAGTACCCGGCTCGCCCGAGCGAGCGCACCACGGTGACCGTCTGCCGGTAGTCGCCCAGCACCAGAACGCGCATGCCCCGACATGCTGAAGCCCGCGCATTGCACGACTTCAGTACGCGCGCAGGGCCCCGCGCCGCCGTTAGGACTACTTCGGCCGGTCCTGCGCCGGGAAGGCGGAGGCCGCGCCCTCGAGCCAGGCGCGGCCATGCCGGTACAGCCGCTCGACGACTTCGCCCTTGAGCTGGGGCATGTCGAGCTTGATCGTGAAGCCGAGCTTCGACTGCAGGTAGGCGAGGTGCCGGTAGCCCTCCGGGTAAGACCCCAGGCGATCGGGGTCGAGCTTCAGCGCGACCGACGGATCGACCGGGTCCATGCGGTCCTTCTCGTAGATCGGCTGGCGGCGCACGATCGCCCAGCGCCCGGCGCGCCTCTCGAAGAAATCGTAGAAGCGCCCGGTGCAGACCACGTCGACGAGCTCGCGATCGAGGTCGCCGCGCTGGCTGATGGTCATCTTGGTCTGCGCGATCGCGCGTCCTGCCTTCACCTCGACGCTCGAGCCGCCGAGGACGTGCAGGATGCTGACGCCCTTGTCGAACCCCGCCTTGCTCACCTCGATGAACTTGGCGGCGGGACCCTGGAACCAGGTGGCGCTCATCCAGCCGTCGTCGTGCCAGACCGTGCGAAAGCGCTCCCAGTCGCCGGCGTCGCGCCACAGCGCCCAGTTGTGCACCACCTCGACGATATCGAGCTGATCCGGCGTCATGTCACTGCTGGGTCGCGCCCGAGCGCCTGACGACGTCGGCCCACTTGACGATCTCGTCGCGCAGGAACCTGTCGAACTGGTCGACCGACATGCCCATGGTGAGGGTTCCCTGCTTCAGCCAGGCTTCCTTGATTTCCGCCGAGTTGATGAGCTTGTTTACCTCCGCGTTGAGGCGCTCGCGGATCGGGCGCGGCGTGGCGGCCGGCGCCATCAGGCCGAGCCACAGGCCCGCCTCGTAGCCCGGAACGCCGCCCTCCGCGACCGTGGGCACGTCCGGGGTCACCGGCGAGCGCGACTTGCCCGTGGTGGCGAGCGCCTTCACCTTCCCGGCGCGCGCGTTCGCCGCCATGGTGGGCACGGCGTCGAACATCATCTGCACCTGGCCGCCGAGGATGCTGGTGCGGGCGCCGTCGCTGCCCTTGTGCGGGATGTGGACGATGTCGACGCCCGCCATGGCTTTGAACAGCTCGCCCGCCATGTGATAGGGCGTCCCCGGGCCGGAGGAGGCGTAGTTGAGGACGCCCGGCTTGGACTTGGCGAGCGCGATGAACTCGCGCAGGCTGTTCGCCGGCACCGAGGGGTGCACCACCATCAGAAGGTCGGAGTAGCTCACGCCGGTGATCGGTGCGAGGTCGCGCATCAGGTCGTAGGGCTTTTTCGGGATCAGCGTCTCGTTCACGGTGTGCGTGTTCGACATCATGAGCAGCGTATAGCCGTCCGGATCCGATTTCGCGACATGATCGGTGCCGACGATGGCGCCGCCGCCGGGCCGGTTCTCGACCACGAAGGGCTGGCCCATCGTGTCCTGCAGCTTGGCGCCGAGGTAGCGCGCATAGACGTCGGCCGAGCCGCCGACGCCGTAGGGAACGACTATTCTCACCGTGCGCGTCGGATAAGCCTGAGACCACGCCGACAGGCCGAACGACAGCAGAAGCGATGCCACCAGTGCGCGAACCATGTCTCCTCCGTGTCGGGTTGCCGCTTAAAATAATCGCGGGCCATGAGCATACTCGTCACCGGCGCGGCGGGCTATATCGGTTCCGCACTCGCCGCGGCGCTGGTCGCTTCGGGGGCGCGGGTCGTCGCAACCGACCAGTCGAGGGCGCGCTCCGGAACCGTGGTGACCGGCAACCTCGCGTATCCGCCGTTCACCCGCTCGCTCATCACACCGGAGGTCGACACCGTATTCCATCTCGCGTCGCTGGTCTCGGGCGGGGCGGAGCAGAACTTCGAGCTCGGCACCAAGGTGAACCTCGACGCGACGCGCGATCTCCTGGAAGCCTGCCGGCTCGCCGGGCATCGCCCCAAGTTCGTTTTTGCCTCCTCCATCGCAGTCTACGGCGGCGCGCTGCCCGATCCGGTCACGGACGATACGCCGCCTTCGCCGCGCATCTCCTACGGCGCGCAGAAGCTCATTTGCGAGATTCTGCTCGACGACTACACCCGCCGCGGCTACGTGAATGCGCGCGCGCTCAGGCTGCCGACGGTGATGGTGCGCCCCGGCAGCGCGAACACCGCGGTGTCGGGCTGGGCGAGCGCGATCATCCGCGAGCCGCTTGCCGGGCGCGACACCGTCTGCCCGGTGCGGCCCGATACGCGCATGGCGTGCATCTCGGTCGGCCGGGTGGTGGAGTCCCTGATGAAGGTGTGCGAGCTGCCCGGCGAGCGGATCGGCCCAAGCCGCTCCCTTCTTCTGACCGGCATCCCGGTTTCCGCGCGCGAGATGTGGGAGGCAGTGAGGCCCCGGGCGAAGGGCCAGGTGATGTTCCAGCCGGATGCGCGCATCCAGGAGATCATGGACGCGGTGCCGAAGGCGACGCTTTCGGCGCGGGCCGCGCAGCTCGGCTTGCGCCACAGCGCGAGCATCGAGGAAATCGTCGATGAGTACCAGAAAACGCATTCCGATCCTGCCCTCGCGCGTCACGGTTGAGGGGCTCGACCGCGCCCCGCACCGCGCTTTCCTGCGCGCGCTGGGACTGGGCGACGCGGACCTCGCGAAGCCTTTCGTGGGCGTGGCGTCGACCGACGGCCGCGTCACGCCCTGCAACGCGCTGCTCGGCGAGTTCGCGCGCGCCGCCTGCGCGGCGGTGCGCGAGGCCGGCGGCGTGCCGTTCGATTTCGCCTCGGCCTCGGTCGCCGACTCGATGTCGATGAACCACGGCGGCATGCGCTACTCGCTGCTGTCGCGCGAGATCATCGCCGACGGGGTCGAGGCGGTCGCGCGCGGCCACGCCTACGACGCGCTCGTCACCTTCGCCGGCTGCGACAAGACCTTGCCCGGCATGATGATGGCGATGGTGCGCCTCGATCTGCCCTCGGTGTTCGTCTACGGCGGCGCCGCCCTCCCCGGGCAGTGGCACGGCCGCGACGTGACGGTGCTCGACACCTACGAAGCCGTTGGCGCGGTGATGGCGGGCGACATGAAGGCCGGCGATCTCGACGAGCTCGAGCGCGTCTGCCTGCCCACGCTCGGCTCCTGTCCCGGGCAGTTTACCGCCAACACGATGGCGATGGTCGCGGAGACGCTCGGCCTCGCGCTGCCCGGAACCGCGACTTTGCCTGCCGTCGCCCCCGATAGAAAAGCACTCGCGGAAAAGGCGGGGAAACAAGTGATGCGGCTGCTGAAGGACGGCGGGCCCCTGCCGCGCGAGCTGGTGACCCGGAAGAGCTTGGAGAACGCTGCCGCCGCGGTCGCCGCCACGGGCGGCTCGACCAACGCGGCGCTGCATCTTTGCGCGATCGCGCATGAGGCCGGCATCCGCTTCACGCTCGATGACTTCGCGCGCGTCGCGAAGCGCACGCCGCTCGTGGCCGACATGAAGCCGGGCGGGCGCTTCCTCGCCAAGGATCTGCACGCCGTGGGCGGGGTTTACGCCGTGCTCAAGACTCTGCTGACGCACGGTGCCCTCCATGCCGATTGCCTCACGCTTTCGGGGAGTTCCCTTGAAGAGGCACTGCAAAGCCAGGCGGGTGCCGACGGAGAGGTGGTCCGCAAGGTCCCGATCATGAAAACCGGCGGCATCGTGGTGCTCAAGGGAAACCTCGCGCCCGACGGCGCGCTGATCAAGGTCGCGGGCCTGAAGTCGCTTGCCTTCGAAGGCCGCGCGCGCGTGTTCGACTCGGAAGAGGCCTGCATGGAGGTCGTGAAGAAACGCGCCTACCAGGCGGGCGAGGTGCTGGTGATCCGCTACGAGGGTCCCAAGGGCGGTCCCGGCATGCGCGAGATGCTCGGCGTCACCGCGCTCCTCTACGGGCAGGGAATGGGCGAGCGCGTGGCGCTGCTCACCGACGGGCGCTTCTCCGGCGCGACGCGCGGCATGATGATCGGCTACGTCTCGCCCGAGGCCGCCGTCGGCGGCCCGCTCGCGCTGGTCAGGAACGGCGACAGGATCCGTATCGACGCCGCCCGGGGGGTCTTGCAACTGGAGCTTTCCGCATCCGAGCTGAAGAAACGAAGCATCAGATTGCCGAGGAGGCCTGCGCTGAGCGGCGCGCTCGAAAAGTATGCGGCGCTGGTCGGCTCGGCCTACCGCGGCGCGGTCACTCACAGCGGAGGCAAGGCGAAATGAAGCTCGGGTTCCTTCGAGCCCTCGGTCCTGGTGGACCACAACTAAATCGGGGTCAGAGCCCGATTCTTCTCGCCCAGTAGGCGAAGGTGGCGCGCACGATCGAGGGCTGGAGCAGGAACTCGCGCGCTTCGGCGGCAAGCGCCGGCTTCACTTCCTTGAAGCCGCCCGCGCCCATGGCGCGCAGCTACATGCGCGCGGCGCGCTCGAAGAACACGGCGAGGTAGGCGGCTTCCTCGACGCTGCTGCCCGCCGCAAGCAGGCCGTGGTTGGCGAGGAGGATCGTTTTTGCCTCGCCGAGCGCTCCGGAGATGATGCGCCCTTCTTCGTCGCCCAGCGGCACGCCGGGCCACTCCGCCAGATGGGCGCAGCCGTGCAGCATCGCGCTGTCCATGTGGATCGTCTTCAGCGGCTTGCCGGTCGCCGCGAGCGCCGAGGCGTAAGGCGCGTGCGTGTGGACGATGGCGTTCACGTCGGCTCGCTTGCGGTAGATCCAGATGTGAAAGCGCACGCCCGGGTTGGGCCCTCCGCCGGAAAGCGGCGTGAGATCTTCGTCGACCAGGATCATCCGATCCGGCGTGGCTTCCTCGAACCCGGTGCCGAAGTCCAGCGTCCACCACGTGCCCGGCTGGTCGCCGCGCGCGGTGACCTGGCCGGCGAGGCCGGATTCGTGGCCTTCGGCTGCCAGGATGCGGCAGGCCTGCGCCAGGACCTGCCGCACTAGACGAGGCTCGGCAGCCACAGCGCAATCGCCGGAAACAGGATCAGGATCGCAAGGCGCACCACGTCGGCGGCCATGAAGGGCAGCACGCCGCGGAACACGGTCGTGGTCGGGACCTGCGGCAGGAGCGTGGAGAGCACGAAGAGATTCATCCCCACCGGCGGGCTGATGAGCCCGATCTCGACGATGGTCACCACCAGCACGCCGAACCACACCGGGTCGAGCCCCAGGCTGACGATCAGCGGGAAGAACACCGGCAGCGTGAGCAGCACCATGGAGAGCTCCTCCATCGCCGTGCCGAGCAGGACGTAGATCACCATGATCGCCGCCACCACCAGGACCGGGCTGAGCTCGAAGCGCGTGACGAAGCCGCGCAGGTCCGCGGGCATGGTGGTGATGTTGACGAAGTCGGCGAAGATCAGCGCACCCATCAGGATCATGAACAGCATCGCGGTGGTGCGCCCGCTCTCCACCAGGGAGAGATACAGCGTCTTCCAGGTGAGCGCGCGGCGCCACAGCGCGAACACCATGGCGCCGAAGGCGCCCATGCCGGCGCCCTCGGTGGCGGTGAACAGGCCCCCGTAGATGCCGCCGATCACGAACACGAACAGGACCGCCACCGGCCAGATGCCGCGCAGCGACGCGAAGCGCTCGCGCCAGTTCGCGCGCTCGCCCGGCGGGCCGGCCCGCGGGTCGCGCCAGCAGGACCACTGCACCGCCAGGCACAGGAGCACCGCGCCGAGAAGCCCGGGAAGGATGCCAGCAGCGAACATCTTTCCGATGTTGGTCTCGGTGAACACGCCGTAGATCACCATCAGGGTGGACGGGGGGATCATGATGCCGAGCGTGCCGCCCGCCGCGATGGCGCCCGCGGCCAGCCGGTCCGAGTAGTGGAAGCGCTTCATCGACGGGTAGGCCACCTTGGCCATGGTGGCGGCGGTCGCGATGGACGAGCCGCAGATCGAGCCGAAGCCGGCGCAGGCGATGACCGTGGCCATCGCGAGCCCGCCGCGCAGGTGCCCGATGAAGGTGTAGGCGGCGCGGAACAGCTCCTGGGCGATTCCGGCGCGGGCGACGAAGGTGCCCATGAGAATGAACAGCGGCACCACCGACAGCGTGTAGTTGCGCCCGGTCTCGTAGACGTTGGTCTGCACCACGGCGAAGGCCACGGTGAAGTTCCAGTCGCGCATGTAGGCGTAGCCCACCACGCCGACGATCGCCATGGCGAAGGCGATCGGGATGCGCACGAATGCGAGCGCGAGCATGGCCACCAGGCCGACGAGCCCTTCGATCATCTGGAACTCGGAGAGAAGACCCGGTACAGATGGATCAGGCCCGAGAGCAGGATCATCGCCGTCATGAAGTACACGAACGGCCCCACCGTGATGCGCAGCACGTCGGTGGTGTCGCCGTAGCCCGCGATGCGCCCGGCCTTGATCCACATCAGCCAGGTGAGCAGGAACATGAGCGCGGCGCTCCCCAGCTCGACCAGCCGGCTCATGAGATGGCGCGCGGGCGCGCCGAGGTACCGGTCGATGAGATCCATGGTGACGTGCTCGCCGGCGTGCGTGACCAGCGGCAGGCCGGCGAAGATCAGCACCAGCAGCATCAGCTCCGTGACCTCGAAGGCGCCGCGCAGGGGGCGGTTGAAGACGTAGCGCGCCACGACGTCCACGAAGGTGAGCGTCATCATGCAGAACAGGATGGCGGAGGCGGCGACGCCGAGCACGGCGTCGACCCGCCTCTCCCACTCGAGCTTCACTGCACGGCTACTTCTTGGAAGCTTCGACCTTCTTCAGCTCGGCGCGGAACTCGGCGAGCACCGCCTTGGCGTCGATGCCCTTGGCGCTCGCCTGCCTGATCCAGTCGTCGATGATCGACGCGGAGCGCTTGGCGACCTCGGCGGCGAACCGCGGGTCGGCGCGCACGATCTTGACGCCCGACTTCTTGAGCTGGTCGAGCCCCTTCCGGTCGGCGCTGTCCCAGGACTCGCCGCAGCTGCGCGCCACGTACTCGTAGGCCATCTTCTCGATGATCGCCTGGTCGCGCTTCGGCAGCTTGTTCCACTTGTCCTGGTTCATGAAGAAGCCGAACGACGAGCTGTACATGCCGCCGGGGAACAGGGTCGCCTGCGCGAGCACCGTGTCGAGCTTGAATGAGACCACCGACTCGAGCGGGAAGAACACGCCGTCGGCGACGCCGGATTTCAAGAGCTCGTAGGACTCCGGGGCGGGCTTGACGAAGGCGGACGCGCCCAGGGCGTTGGCCACCCTCTCGGCGATGCCGCCGCCGGTGCGGATCTTGAGGCCCTTGACGTCGCCGATTCCGGCCACCGGCGTCTTGGTGAACATCTGCCCGGGACCGTGGGTCCACACGCCGAGCAGCTTGACGCCCTTGTATTCGCCGACCTTGTGGAAGTGCTTCCAGTGGATCCGGGAGAAGGCGACCGAGTTCACCACCGCGGTGTCGCCCGCGCCGGGCAGCTCGGCCATCAGCGGCAGGATGTGGCGCGCCGGCGTGTAGCTCGCCGTGACGTAGGACAGGTCCACCAGCCCGTCGCGCACCGCGTCGAAGGTTCCCGGCGGCGCCGACGGGTGCTTCGGCAGGTAATTGAACTTGACGCGTCCGTTGGTCGCCTTCTCGACGTCCTTAGCCCAGTTCGCCTGCCAGACGCTGAGGTGGTGCGACGGCGGCACCCAGGTCGAGAAGGTGAGCGTCGTCTGCGCCTGCGCGGGCGCCGCGAGCGCGGCACCGCCGCAGATCGCGCCGAGCGCGAGCTTGTTCAGCTTCGTCATGGTGACTCCTCCTTTGAGCCGCCATGATAAATGTTTGCAGGCATGCGTGCTCAATGTCGCATTGCTGCACCGCCTTTCGCGCGCGTTGTCTTTCGAATTCGGTTTGGATACGATGCATCCTCGCTGGCTTGTCGGAGGGCGGGCGAGAAAAGGGGAGAGACCATGCCACACGTGGTTACCAAATCCGATCTGGTCCAGGTTGCGGCGAAAGCCGGCAACGTCAGCAAGGCGGCGGCGGGCGAGGCGGTCAACGCGGTGTTCGACGCCATCGTCGCCAACGTCGCGAAGGGAAAGCGCGTGACCGTCGTCGGCTTCGGAACGTTCCTGCCGCGCAGGCGAAAGGCGCGCCTCGGGCGCAGCCCGGCGAACGGCAAGGCGATTCACATCGAGGCCAAGACCATTCCGGCCTTCGCGGCCGGGCAGGGGTTCAGGCAGGCCGTCGACAAGAGCTAGCCGTTTCCTCGCAGCCCGTTGTTTTCGCGGGCATTGCAAAGCGCTGGCCGGCTTGGCAGAATGCCTCGCCAAGCACGAACCTTGCCACGAACCTTGCAGATGGACAGCCCGCTCATCCTTTCCCTGGACGCCCACGGCGTCCCGCATCGCTGGATCAGCTGGCAGCAGGCGTGCTTCTACTACGCCAAGAACCTGGTGGCGTGGACGCTGGGCGATGCGACCTTCACTTACTACGGCGGCATCTCGCGCCTCACCGGCGAGCGCTCCAGCATCACCGCGCATTCGATCATCGCCGTGAAGGGCCGGGCGCTCGCGGCGAAGGGCTTCCACCGGGTGCCGCCCCTCAACAACCGGGAGCTGTTCCGCCGCGACCGGCATACCTGCGCTTACTGCGGCGGCGAGTTCGGCTATTTCCGGCTCACCCGGGATCACATCACGCCGCTTTCGCGCGGCGGGCGCGACACCTGGATGAACGTGGTGACGGCCTGCCGGCACTGCAACGGCCACAAGCGGAACCGCCTGCCGCAGGAATGCGGCATGGAGCTGCTCTACGCGCCTTACGTGCCGAACAAGGCCGAGTACCTGATCCTCACGAACCGGCGCATCCTTTCCGACCAGATGGAGTTCCTCAGCCAGCACCTGGGATCGCACTCGCGCCTGGTCCCCGCCCCTGCCTGATTTCTGGCGCAACAGCGGCTTCCATCTCCTGGCGCGCGATGGCGCCGGGCGGCTGCGGGTCACGCACGATTTCCTGCGCGCCTATTACCTGAGGCCGGAGATCCATCCGGTCGAGGCGTCGTGCGACGCCGAGCGCGCGCTGCATGCGGCGCTCATGGAACACCCGGCAAGGCGCATCGACGAGAAACACCTCGAGTCGATCGAGGACGCGGATGCGCGCGACAACTACCGGGTGGTGCTGAATTTCCGCCGCAAGCTGCTCGACGCCGGCACCGTCGAAGGCTGCTACATGAGCCTGTTCAAGGGCGGGGTGGACGTGCCGCCGCTGTTCGTCGAGCAGCTCGCACACGTCATCCTGCGCAACGTCCTGGAGGGCTGCGAGGACCCGCTCGAGCCGCGCGCGGCCGAGATCTTCTTCCGCGAGCAGAAGGCCACGGTGCGCGACGGCCACGTGCTTCTCGCCGACCTCGAGACCGTCGAGATGCACGCCGCGGGCAGCCGCTACGGAAGCGTCGGCCGCCTCATCGTCGAGGCGCAAGGCGAGCTCGCAGCGGTCGAGCTCGACGTGCTCGACCGCGCCAACGCCGCGCTGTACTGGGAGCGCGAGTCGCGCCACGACACCGTGATCAGCCTCACCCACGGCCGCCCGGCGCTCGACGCCTTCGCCCGCGTGATCGAGCGCTGGGTGGCGCACTTTCTCGGGATCCGGGTCACGGTAAGGCCGGTGCGTCGGGTCGACGAGCCGCGCTGGGCCTGGCACGTGGGGCTCGACGCCGAGTCGAGCGCGATCCTGAACGAGCTGTGGGCGGGCGGCGAGATCGACGCCGGACGCATGCGCCGCCTGCTGGCGCTGTTCGCGCTGCGCTTCGAGGACCCGGCGGCGATGCGCGCCGACATCGCCGGCCGCACGGTGGTCCTGGGCCTCGCTGCGAACGAGGAAGGCGTGGTGCGCATGAAGCCCCAGAACCTGATCGTCAATCTTCCCCTGCATGAAGCCTGAATACTGGGATCGCGCAAAGCGCGCGCTGGCGCGCCGCGACCCGGTGATGGCGTCCATCATCCGCTCGCGGCCGAAGGTATTCCTGATGCGCCGCGGCGAGCCGTTCCTTACGCTCGCGCGCGCCATCGTCGGGCAGCAGATCTCGGTGAAGGCGGCCCAGAGCGTGTGGGATCGGGTTGTCGCGTGCGTCGGCGAGATTTCGCCACAGAAAATTCTCGAAAAGAATCGAACCGATCTCAGGGCCTGCGGGCTGTCCGAGCGCAAGGTCGAGTACATCGCGGACCTGGCGCGGCGCTTCGCCGACGGGCTGGTGCACGTGCAGCGCTGGCCCGAGATGACGGACGAGGCGATCATCGCCGACCTGGTCCAGGTGCGCGGCATCGGCCGCTGGACCGCGGAGATGTTCCTGATCTTCAACCTGCTGCGCCCCGACGTGTTCCCGCTCGACGACCTGGGCCTGCAGAAGGCGATTCGCCTCGCCTATTTCAGGAGCCGCAAAGTCTCCTTGAAAACCATGATCAGGCTCGGCGCAGGCTGGCAGCCCTGGCGCTCGGTCGCCACCTGGTACCTGTGGCGCTCGCTCGACCCGCTGCCGGTAGAATACTGACCCCCCGGACCCTCGCGCGCCGATGAAGACCACGTTCCTCGAATTCGAGCACCCGATCGCCGAGCTCGAGCAGCGCATCGAGGAGCTGCGCTACGTGCAGGACGACTCGGCGGCCGACATCTCGGAGGAGATCCAGCGCCTCACCAAGCGCAGCCAGAGCCTCACCAAGGACATCTACGGCAAGCTCACGCCCTGGCAGGTGGCGCAGGTTGCGCGCCATCCGCAGCGCCCGTACACGCTCGACTACGTGCAGGCCTTGTTCACCCATTTCGAGGAGCTGCACGGCGACCGCGCGTTCTCCGACGATCCCTCCATCGTGGGCGGCCTCGCGCGCTTCGGCGGCGAGCCCTGCGTGGTCATCGGGCACCAGAAGGGCCGCGACACCAAGGAGAAGATCCTGCGCAACTTCGGCATGCCGAAGCCCGAGGGCTACCGCAAGGCGCTGCGGCTGATGAAGCTCGCGGAGAAGTTCGCGCTGCCGGTGTTCACGTTCGTCGACACGCCGGGCGCCTACCCGGGCATCGACGCCGAGGAGCGCGGCCAGTCCGAAGCGATCGGGAGAAACCTCTTCGAGATGGCGCGCCTGCGCGCGCCGATCATCGCCACCGTCATCGGCGAGGGCGGCTCGGGCGGCGCGCTCGCGATCGCGGTCGGCGACGTCGTGATGATGCTGCAGTACGCCACCTACTCGGTGATCTCGCCCGAAGGCTGCGCGTCGATCCTCTGGCGCAGCGCCGACAAAGCCCCGGATGCCGCCGAGGCGCTGGCCATCACCGCAGGGCGCCTCAAGGCGCTCGGCCTGGTCGACAGAATCGTCCCCGAGCCGCTCGGCGGCGCGCATCGCGACCCGCAGGCGAGCGCCCAGTCGCTGAAAAAGGCGCTCGCCGAGGCGCTCAAGCAGGTGCAGGAGAAGAAGCCGAAAGAGCTCGTCGAGGAGCGCCTGGAGCGGCTGATGGGCTATGGCAAGTTCAAGGAAGCGGCCGAGCGCTGACCTGGCCGCAGCGCTCAGCCGGTCGCTGGACACGCGCGCCCTGCAGGGCGCGCGCATCGCGGTCGCCCTGTCCGGCGGGGTCGACTCGGTCGTCCTGCTGCACCTGCTGAAGCAGCGGCGCGGCCTGCGCCTTTCGGCAATCCACGTGCATCACGGGCTGAGCCCGAACGCGGATGCCTGGGCGCGCTTCTGCCGCCGGGTGTGCAGGGCCTGGAAGGTCCCTTTGAGGATCTCGAAGGTAACCGTGCGCAAGAGCGGCAAAGGCCTGGAGGCCGCGGCGCGCGAGGCGCGCTACGAGGCGTTCAAGCAGCTCAAGGTCGATGTGATCGCCCTGGCGCACCACCTCGACGACCAGGCCGAGACGGTGCTCATGAACCTGCTGCGCGGCGCCGGCGCACGCGGCGCGAGCGGCATGCCGGCGCGCGCGCGGCTCGATGGAAAATGGCTGCTGCGCCCGCTGCTCGACGCGCCGCGCGAGGCGATCGTCGCGTACGCCCGCAGCCACGCCTTGCCCTGGGTCGAGGACGAGTCGAACGCCGACGAGGCGCTGACGCGCAACTTCGTGCGGCGCCGGCTCGGGCCGCTCATCGCTTCGCGCTACCCGGGATGGCGCGAGGCGCTCGCCCGGGCGGCGCGCCATTTCTCCGCGGCCGACCAGGAGGCGCGGCTCCTGGTGCGCGAGTTTCTCGCCTCCCGCGGGCTGCGCGCCCCGAGCGAGGCGAAGCTCGTCGAGATGCTGAAGCAGCTCAGCTCCGCGGGGCGCCGCACGCTGATCGAGCACGACGGCATGCGCCTGCGCGTCTACCGCGGCAAGGTGGCGCTCAGCCGGGCGCTCCCGCAGCGCGAGTTCACGCCGGTAAGCTGGAGCGGCGAGCGGCGCATTCCCTTGCCGGCGCTGGGCGGCGAGCTGCGCTTTCGCGCCGCGCGCGGCGCAGGCATCGACGCGCGGACGCTCGGCGAGCGCCCGTGGTCGGTGCGCCTGCGCTCGGGCGGAGAGCGCCTGCAGCCGGATCCGCGGCGCCCGCGGCGCACGCTGAAGAACCTGTTCCAGGAGACCGGCGTGCCGGCCTGGGAGCGCGAGCGCCTGCCGCTGCTCTACTGCGGCGAGGATCTGGTATGGGTCCCCGGCCTGGGCGTCGACGCGCGCTATCAGGCGCCGGCGCGCGCCGCCGGCTGGCTGCCGCAGTTTCGCCGTGGCTGACATCCGGATTTGTTCGAATCGGCGTAAGCCTCTGTTTTATAATTCACGATTCAATTTTTGCGGGAAACCACGGAGAACCGGATGGCGGTCGAGCGGACCCTTTCCATCGTCAAACCCGATGCGGTGAACAAGAACGCGATCGGCCGGATCCTGGCGCGCTTCGAGGCGGCCGGGCTGCGCATCGTCGCCGCGCGCATGATGCATCTGTCGCGTGCCGAGGCGGAAGGCTTCTATGCCGTGCACCGCGAGCGGCCCTTCTTTCGCGACCTGGTGGCGTTCATGACGTCCGGGCCGGTGCTGGTGCAGGTTCTGGAGGGCGACGATGCGATCGCGAAGAACCGCGAGCTGATGGGCGCCACCGACCCGAAGAAGGCGGCGAAAGGCACGATCCGCGCCGACTTCGCCGAGTCGATCGACGCGAACGCGGTTCACGGCTCGGATGGGGCCGACACCGCGCGCACCGAGATCGCCTATTTCTTCCCGGTGTGCGAGGTGTTCTCACGTTGAAGCGCAACCTGCTCGACTTCGACGCCGCGGGCCTCGCCGCCTTTCTGGAGACGCAGGGCGAGAAGCCGTTCCGCGCACGGCAGGTGCTGCGCTGGATCCACCGCGGCCGCGAGGGCGACTTCGAGCGCATGAGCGACCTCGCCCGGCCGTTGCGCGAGCGGCTCGCGCAGATCGCGTGCATCGAGGCGCCGCAGATCGTGGGCGACACGCTCGCTGCGGACGGCACGCGCAAGTGGCTGCTCAAGGTCGACGGCGCGAACGCGGTGGAGGCGGTGTTCATCCCCGAGACGAATCGCGGCACGCTGTGCGTCTCGAGCCAGGCAGGCTGCGTTCTCGATTGCGCGTTCTGCTCGACCGGAAAGCAGGGCTTCAGCCGCAACCTGACCACGGCGGAGATCATCGGCCAGCTTTGGCTCGCCAGCAGGAAATTGCACCGCGAAAGCGAAGCCGGAAGAATCATCTCCAACGTGGTGATGATGGGCATGGGCGAGCCGCTGCTCAACCTGGACAGCGTGATCCCCGCGCTGCGCCTGATGCTCGACGACAACGCCTACGGGCTGTCGCGGCGGCGCGTGACCGTGTCGAGCGCTGGCGTGATCCCGGGAATGGATCGCCTGCGCGACGAGTGCCCGGTGGCGCTCGCGGTCTCGCTGCACGCGCCGAACGACGCGCTGCGCGACCGGCTGGTGCCGCTCAACCGCAAATATCCGCTGCGCGAGCTGCTCGCCGCCTGCACGCGCTACCTGGAGCGCGCCCCGCGCGACTTCATCACCTTCGAGTACGTGATGCTGGAGGAGGTGAACGACGCCGACCTGCACGCCCGCGAGCTGGCGGCGATCGCGGCAAGCGTGCCCTGCAAGATCAACCTGATTCCCTTCAATCCGTTCCCGCGCACGGCGTTCCGCCGCTCGGGCGCGCAACGCATCCGCCGCTTCGCAGAGACGCTGCAGCGCGCCGGCGTCACCGTCACCACGCGCAAGACCCGCGGCGACGACATCGCCGCCGCGTGCGGACAGCTCGCCGGCGAGGTGGCAGACCGCACGCGCCGCGCGGCGCGCCGCACGCACTCGCTCAAGGAGGTACGCCCGTGAGGCGGCTATTCTGCGGGCTGGTTGTCCTGCTGCTCGCCGGCTGCGCCGGCGGGCCGTCCAATCCCACGGGGGTCGAGACCGGCACCATCGTGGGGGAGGTCGGCGACCCGCGCAACCGCGCGCGCGTGCACACCGAGCTCGCCGCCCTCTACTACGGCCGGGGCAACATGCCGGTGGCGCTGGAGGAGCTGCGCATCGCGGTGAACGCCGATCCGAGCTACGCGACCGCGCACGCCATGTTCGGGCTGGTGCACATGGAGCTCGGGGAGGACGCGCGCGCCGAGGAGAGCTTCGAGCGCGCGCTGCGCCTGTCGCCGAACGATCCCGACATCAACCACAATTACGGCTGGTTCCTGTGCCAGAGCCGGCGCGAGGCGGAGTCGATCCGCTATTTCCTGCAGGCGCTGCGCAACCCGCTGTACGCGGCGCCGTGGCGCTCGTATTCCGCAGCGGGCGTGTGCACGCTGCGCCAGAACGATGTCAAGGGCGCCGAGGAGTTCTTCGAGCGCGCGCTCAAGGCCGAGCCGGAAGAGCCGGTCGCGCTGCTCAACCTGGGGCAGATCCGCTACCGCCAGAGGAACATCGGCGAGGCGCGCAAGCTGGTGTCGCGATTCAACAAGCTGGTGACGCCGACCGCGGAGTCGCTGTGGCTCGCGGCGCGGATCGAGCGCAGGCTCGGCGAGCGCCTGGCCGAGCAGGGCTTCGCCAACCAGCTGCGCCGGCGCTATCCGCAATCGGCCGAATACCAGGCGCTGCAGCGGGGTGAATTTGACTGATCCGGGGCTCACCGGCGTAGGCGAGGAGCTGCGCCGCGCACGCGAGGCGATGGGCCTCGCGGCGAGCGACGCCGCGCAGCAGCTGAAGTTCGTCCCGCGCCAGATCGAGGCGCTCGAGCAGGAGCGCTTCAAGTCGCTGCCGGGACCGACGATCGCGCGCGGCATGGTGCGCAACTACGCGCGGCTGGTAGGGCTCGACCCCGAGCCGCTTCTGGAGCGCATCGCCGAACGGCTCGATGCGCAGGACGCCGATCAGCTCGCGGCGCGCTACAGCCAGTCGGTGCCTTTCTCCAGCAGCACGCGGCACTCGACGATCGCCTATCTCGGGCTTTCGCTCGCCATCCTGGGACTGGTCGGCGCGCTCGCCTACGAGTGGCATCGCGAGCGCTCGGCCGAGCTCGCCTTCGTTCCCGCCGCGAGCGCGCCGCTCGAACCGGCGCTCGAGCCGGCGCCCGAGCCGGCGCCCGAGCTGGTGTCCGAGCCGGCGCCCGAGCCGCCGCGCGCGCTCGCGATGGCGGAGCCGCAGCTCAAGGCGAAGCCGGCGGCGAAGGCACAAACGAAGGCGGAGGCGCCCGTGGCGGAGAAGGTGGTGCCGGTCGAAAAGGAGGCGCCTGCTGCGACCGCCGAGAGGCGTCGCCTGGTCCTGCGTTGCGAGGAGGAGTCGTGGATCGAGGTGCGCGACGGCGCCGACCGCCTGCTCGTTTACTCGCTCAATCCGGCGGGTACCGAACGCGTGGTCGAAGGCGTGCCGCCGTTTTCGCTGGTGATCGGCAGCGCGCAGCACGTGCGCCTGACCTATGGCGACCGCGAAATCGATCTGCGGCCGCACACGCGGGCCGAGGTCGCGAGATTCACCCTGAAATGAGCGTTCCGTCAGCCAGGCGCTCGCGGCAGGTCTCGGTCGGCGGGGTCCTGATCGGCGGCGGCGCGCCGATCGTGGTGCAGTCCATGACCAACACCGATACCGCCGACGCCGCGGCGACGGCTCGGCAGGTGGCGGCTCTCGCCCGGGCCGGATCGGAGCTGGTGCGCATCACCGTGAACACACCCGAGGCGGCGGCGCAGGTCGCGCGCATCCGGGAGCGGCTCGGCGCCGCGGGCTGCGACGTGCCGCTGGTGGGCGACTTCCATTACAACGGCCACAAGCTGCTCACGCAGTATCCCGACTGCGCGCGCGCGCTCGCCAAGTACCGGATCAATCCGGGCAACGTCGGCAAAGGGGCGAAGCGCGACCCGCAGTTCGCCACCCTGATCGAATGCGCGCTGCGCTACGGCAAGCCGGTGCGCATCGGCGTCAACTGGGGCAGCCTCGATGCGGAGCTGCTGGCCAGGATGATGGACGAAAATGCAAACCAGAAGGATCCTCTTGATTCGAGCGAGGTGATGCGCGAGGCGGTGATCACGTCTGCGCTCGAGTCGGCGCGCCAGGCCGAGGCGATGGGGCTCGCGCCCGAGCGCATCGTGATCTCGTGCAAGATGAGCCAGGTGCAGGATCTGATCGCGGTGTATCGCCGCCTCGCGGCGCGCTGCGATTACGCGCTGCACCTGGGCCTGACCGAGGCCGGCATGGGCTCGAAGGGCATCGTCGCCTCCACCGCGGCGCTCGCCGTGCTGCTGCAGGAGGGCATCGGCGACACGATCCGCGTCTCGCTCACGCCCGAGCCCGGCGGCGATCGCACGCGCGAAGTCCAGGTGGCGCAGGAGATCCTGCAGACCATGGGCCTGCGGGCATTCTCGCCCATGGTGAGCGCCTGCCCCGGGTGCGGGCGCACCAGCAGCACGGTGTTCCAGGAGCTCGCCCAGAAGATTGAATCCTTTTTGAGAAGCCAAATGCCCGTGTGGCGCGAGACGCACCCCGGCGTGGAGGACATGCGTGTCGCGGTGATGGGCTGCGTGGTCAACGGGCCCGGCGAGTCCAGGCATGCGCACATCGGCATCAGCCTGCCGGGCACCGGCGAGGTCCCGGTCGCGCCGGTATACGTGGACGGAAAGAAGACCGTCACGTTGAAGGGCGAGCGCATCGCGGAGCAGTTCCAGGCGATCGTCGAAGCTTACGTGAAGGCGAAGTACGGCGTTACGGTCAAAGCCGGGTCATGAGCGCGATCCAGGCGCTTCGCGGCATGAACGACGTGCTGCCCGGCGAGGCCGCGCTGTGGCGCGAATTCGAAGCGCGCGTCGAGGACTGGCTGGAGCGCTGCGGCTACCGCAACATCCGCATGCCGCTGGTCGAGCCCACGGCGCTGTTTCGCCGCGCCATTGGCGAGGCGACCGACATCGTGGAGAAGGAGATGTACTCCTGGCGCGACGAGCTGAACGGCGAGGAGCTGACGCTCCGCCCGGAAGGCACCGCCTCCTGCGTGCGAGCCGCGATCGAGCACAGCCTGCTGCACGACGGGCCCAAGCGGCTCTGGTACGCGGGGCCGATGTTCCGCCACGAGCGCCCGCAGAAAGGCCGCTACCGGCAGTTTCACCAGTACGGGGTGGAAGCGCTCGGCTATGCCGGCCCGGACGTGGACGCCGAGCACATCGCCATGTGCGCGGAGCTGTGGCGGCTGCTGGGGCTGAAGGACATTCGCCTCGAGCTGAACAGCATCGGCTCGCCGGAAGAGCGCGCGCGCTACCGGGCGGACCTGGTGCGCCACCTCGAGAAGCACGAGGAGCGTCTCGACGCCGACGCGAGGCGACGGCTGCGCAGCAATCCGCTGCGCACGCTCGACTCCAAGAACCCCATGGTGCAGGAAGTGGTCGCCACTGCGCCCGCGCTCACGGACTATCTCGGCGCGGACTCGCTCGCGCATTTCGACGGCCTCAAGCGCCTGCTTGCCGCAGCCGGCATCGAGTACCGCATCAATCCCCGCCTGGTGCGCGGGCTCGACTACTACAACCTCACCGTATTCGAGTGGATTTCGGACCGGCTGGGCGCCCAGGGGACGGTGTGCGGCGGAGGCCGCTACGACGGTCTGTTCGCCCAGCTCGGGGGCAGGAGCGCCCCGGCGAGCGGCTTCGCGATGGGCAACGAGCGGCTGATCGCGCTGCTGCGCGATGCCGGCCGCGCGAGCGCACCTCAACCGCTGCACGGCTATGTGGTCTACCAGGGCGAGGGCGCGCTCGAGCATGCCTTCAGGCTTTCGCACGATCTTCGCTCGAGCGGTCTCGGGGTCGTGCTGCACGCGGGGGGCGGCAGCTTGAAGTCGCAGATGAAGAGAGCCGATGCGAGCGGCGCGCGCTACGCGCTGATCCTCGGCGAAGACGAGCTCAGGGCCGGCGAGGTGTCGGTCAAGCCGATGAGGACGCAAAGCGAGCAGTTCCGCATCAGGCGGGAAGGGCTGGTTGAAGCGCTGAAAGGAAACTGATGGCACTGGATCTCGAAGAGCAGGAGCAGGTCGCCGAGCTCAAGGCGTGGTGGAAGCAGCACGGCACGCGAATCCTCGCGGTGCTCGCGGCGGTTGCGCTCGCGTTCGGCGGCTGGCAGGCATGGCGCGGCTACGACCAGCGCCAGGCCGCGGAGGCCGGCGCGCTCTACGACTCGCTGGTGCAGGCGGTCCAGGCCGGCGACGCGAAGGCGCTGCGCGATGCGTCGGGCGCGCTTGCCGAGAACTACCCGCGCAACCTCTATGCATCGATGGGCGGGCTGGTTTCGGCTCGCTTCTATTTCGACCGCGATGACCTGAAAAGCGCCAAAGCGCAGCTGCAATGGGTGCTGGAGCGCTCGTCCTCGGAGGACTTCCGCGAGCTTGCGCGCCTGCGCCTCGCGGCGCTGCTCCTCCACGAGGAGGCGTACGACGAGGCCCTGAAGCTGCTCGAAAGCCCGCATGCGCAGGCCTACGAGGCGCAGTACGCCGCGCTCAAGGGCGACGTGCTGGTGGCGCAGAACCAGGCCGAAGCAGCGCGCGCGGCGTACCGGCTCGCCCTGGAGAAAGCCGGAACCGACAGCGCTTTCCGCGAAAGCGTGCGCATGCGCCTGGACGCCCTGGGCGGGTGACGGCGATGCGCCTGCGCGCGGCCGCGCTCGCTGCGGCGCTCGCTGCGGCCTGCTCCAGCGCGCCGACCGGACCGAAGCCGGCGCCGCTCTCGCCCCTGGCCGATGCCAGGAAGGTGAAGCAGCTCTGGAGCGCCGAGGTGGGCGCGTCCGAGCGCTTCAGCTTCGCGCCGGCGTACGTCGCCGGCTCGGTCTACGCCGCGGCGCGCGACGGCGCCGTGGTGAGGCTCGATGCACGCAGCGGAAAGGAGCTCTGGCGCGTCAACCTCGACACCCGTCTTTCCGGCGGGGTGGGGGCGGGTGAGCGCCTGGTCGTGGTCGGCAACGAGGACGGCCTGGTCATCGCGCTCGACGCCCAGACCGGAGCCGAGCGCTGGCGCGCGCGCGTTTCGAGCGAAGTGCTCGCGCCGCCCACGGTCGCGCCCGACCTGGTGCTGGTGCGCAGCATCGACAACCGGGTGTTCGCTTTCGGCGCCGGCGAGGGCAAGCGCCGCTGGGTCTACCAGCGCGCGCCGTCCTCGCTGATCCTGCGCACGCCGGCCGGCGCGGTGATCCAAGGCGACACCGCTTACGCCGGATTCCGCGGCGGAAAGCTCGCGGCGATCGCGCTTTCGAACGGCGGCCTGCGCTGGGAAGCGACGGTGGCGCTGCCCAAGGGCGCGACCGAGCTCGAGCGCGTGACCGACGTGGTCGGCGATCCTGCCGTGCAGGGGCGCGAAGTGTGCGCCGCCGCCTACCAGGGGCGCGTCGCCTGCTACGAAGCGACGAGCGGGCGGCAGCTGTGGGCACGCGAGCTTTCCTCGCTCAACGGCGTGAGCCTCGACGCCGGCTATGCTTTCGTCGCCGACGAACGCGGCTCGGTGCACGCTTTGGATCGCAGCAACGGGCGCACGCTGTGGAAGCAGGACCGCTTGTCGCACCGCCAGCCGTCGCTGCCGCTTCCCGTGGGCAACCTGGTCGCGGTCGGCGATTTCGAGGGCCATATCCACTTCCTGGCGCGCGAATCGGGCGAGTTCGTGGCGCGCTACGGCACCGGCGGCGGCGCGGTGCGCGCGGCGCCGCTCGCGCTGCCCGGCGCGCTGCTGGTGCAGACCGACGACGGTGTGCTGCACGCGCTCTCGCCGTGAAGCCGGTCGTCGCGCTGGTCGGGCGCCCCAACGTCGGCAAGTCCACGCTTTTCAACCGCCTCACGCGCAGCCGCGACGCGATCGTCCACGACGTGCCGGGCGTGACGCGCGATCGGCACTATGGCGAGGGACGCGCCGGCGAGCGCAGCTTCATCGCCATCGACACCGGGGGATTCGAGCCGGCCGTCAGGCAGGGCATCTTCGCCGAGATGGCGCGACAGGCCGAGCAGGCCATGGCGGAAGCCGACGTGGTGCTGTTCATCGTCGACGGCCGCGCCGGCCTGACGCCGGCCGACCGCGAGATCGCCGCCCGGCTGCGCCGGCTCAAGTCGCGGATCTTGGTCGCCGTCAACAAGACCGAGGGCATGCAGGGCGACGCCGCGGTCGCCGAGTTCCACGAGCTCGGGCTGGGCACGCCGGCGCCGATCTCGGGCGCGCACGGCGAGGGCGTGCGCGAGCTCATGGAGCTTGCGCTGCGCGGGCTTCCCGAAGAGGAGGAGATTGAAGATACCGAGAAAAGCCACCCGCGCATCGCCGTGGTGGGACGGCCCAACGTAGGCAAGTCCACCTTGATCAACGCCCTCGTCGGAGAGGAGCGGGTGATCGCCTTCGCCGAGCCGGGAACCACGCGCGATCCGATCGAGGTGCCGTTCGAGCGCAACGGCCGCCGCTACACGCTCATCGACACCGCGGGCGTGCGCCGCCGCGGCCGGACCGGCACGCCGGTCGAGTTTTTCTCTATCGTGAAGGCGCTGCAGGCGATCGAGGCGGCCAATGTCGCGATCCTGCTGCTCGACCCGCTCGACGGGATCACCGAGCAGGATGCCCATGTCGCCGGCTACATCCTCGAGCGGGGCCGCGCGGTGGTGGTGGCGCTCAACAAGTGGGACGCGGCGGACAAGGAGATGCGCGGGCGCGTCAAGTCGGAGCTGCAGTGGAAACTCGGCTTCCTGCGCTTCGCCGAGGTCCACACCATCTCCGCCCGCGAGCGCAAGGGCCTTGCCGGCCTGATGCGCTCGGTGGACGCGGCTTATGCCGCCGCCATGGCGCGAATCGCCACGCCCAAGCTCACGCGCGCGGTGATCGCTGCGGTCGAAAAGCAGGCGCCGCCCAAGAGCGGCATCATCCGCCCCAAGCTGCGCTACGCGCACCAGGGCGGCATCAACCCGCCGCGCATCATCATCCACGGCAACGCGCTCGACCGCGTTCCCGAGTCCTACAAGCGCTACCTGGAAGGCTTCTTCAGGGAGAAGTTCGCTCTGGTCGGAACGCCCCTGCGCGTCGAGTTCCGCACCGGCCGCAATCCCTACGCGCCGAAGAAAAAGGCCAGCGGATCAGCCCGGCGCTGAACAGCGCCCACCAGACGGCGAGCGGCTGGAAGGGCAGGCGCGCCCAGTAGTACCAGCCGGCCTGCGGCAGCCCCTCTACCGAGAGCCCGTTGAGCGCGTTGTGCAGGTTCGCCGGGAACAC
>DATKAX010000460.1:0-3305 GCA_035514595.1 Burkholderiales bacterium | reverse complement strand
AGCCGAGGCCGCCACGGTGGTGAACAACAACGCGGCCGCGGTGCTGCTCCTCCTCAACACGCTCGCCGCGCGCAAGGAAGTGCCGGTATCGCGCGGCGAGCTGATCGAGATCGGCGGCTCGTTCCGCCTGCCCGACATCATGGCGCGCTCGGGTTGCCGGCTGCGCGAGGTGGGCACCACCAACCGCACCCATCTCAAGGACTACGCCCAGGCGATCGGCCCGAAGAGCGCCCTGGTGCTCAAGGTGCACACCAGCAACTATGCGATCGAAGGCTTTACCGCCGCGGTGCCCGAAAAGGAGCTCAGCGCGCTGTGCCGCGAGCGCGGCGTGCCGTTCGCCGTCGACCTGGGAAGCGGCACGCTGGTGGATCTCGAGCGCTTCGGCCTGCCGCACGAGCCCACCGTGCGCGAGACGCTCGCCAACGGCGCAGACCTCGTGACCTTCAGCGGCGACAAGCTGCTCGGCGGCCCGCAGGCTGGCGTCATCGCCGGCCGCGCCGACCTGGTGGCGAAGATCCGCCGCAACCCGATGAAGCGCGCCCTGCGCCTGGACAAGATGACCATTGCGGCGCTTGCCGCCGTGCTGCGCCTGTATGCGGACCCCGAGCGCCTCCCCGCCCGACTGCCGACGCTGCGGCTCCTCGCGCGCCCGGTTTCCGAGATAAGCGCCATGGCTTCGCGCCTCTCCCCCGTGCTGCAGGAGGTTCTCGGAGGAAAATTCGAAGTGCAAATCATCGCCTGCGAGAGCCAGATCGGCAGCGGCGCGGCGCCGACGCGGCACATCCCGAGCGCGGGGATCGCTATCCGGCCCGGCAGGGCGAGCCTCGCGGCGCGCTTGCGCGCCCTGCCCGTCCCGGTGATAGGCCGGCTGCAGGACGGGGCGCTCGTCCTCGACCTGCGCTGCCTGGAGAACGAAGCCGCCTTCGTGGCGCAGCTCGAGAAACTATGATCGTCGCCACCGCCGGCCACGTCGATCACGGCAAGACCAGCCTGGTCAAGGCGCTCACGGGCGTGGATGCCGACCGCCTTCCCGAGGAGAAAAAGCGCGGCATGACGATCGACCTCGGCTTCGCCTACCTGGGCAAGCTCGGCTTCGTCGACGTGCCGGGGCACGAGCGCTTCGTGCACAACATGCTCGCCGGGGTTTCGGGCATCGATTTCGCGCTGCTGGTGGTCGCGGCCGACGACGGCCCGATGCCGCAGACGCACGAGCACCTCGCGATCCTCGATCTCCTCGGCGTGACGCGCGGCGCGGTGGCGCTCACCAAGGTCGACCGCGTGCCCCCGGAGCGTGCCGCCGAGGTGGCGGCCGAGGTCCAGGAGCTGCTCGCTTCAACCACCCTCGCGGGCGCGCCGCTGTTCCCGCTTTCCTCCATTACCGGGCTTGGGGTGGAAGCACTGAAAGATCACCTTCATCGAACGGCCGAAGCGATCGGGGAGCGCAAGATCGCGGGCAACTTCCGGCTGAGCGTCGATCGCTGCTTCAGCATCGCGGGCGCCGGGCTGGTAGTCACCGGCACGGCCATGAGCGGCGAGATCGCGGTGGGAAGCGAAGTGCGAGCGCTCATTGCCGGCGTCTCGGCGCGCGTGCGCTCGATCCACGCGCAGAACGCCAAGGCGGAGCGCGGCCGCGCCGGCGAGCGCCTGGCGCTCAACCTCGCCGGCATGGAGAAGAAGGGCGCCATCGAGCGCGGCGACTGGATCGTCGCGGGCGCGGTGCCTCCGCCGGCGGCGCGCATCGACGCCCGGCTGCGCGTGCTGAAGGAGGAGTCGAAGCCGCTCGCGCACTGGACCCCCGTGCACGTGCATCTGGGCGCGGCGGACGTCACGGGCCGCATCGCGATCCTGCAGCAGGACTCGATCGCTCCCGGCACCTCGGGCTTGGTCCAGCTCGTGCTCGAGCGCCCGATCGGCGCGCTGCGCGGCGACCGCTTCATCGTGCGCGACCAGTCCTCGCGCCGCACGCTTGGCGGCGGCCGCGTGATCGACGTCTTCCCGCCTGCGCGCGGGCGCGCAAAGCCCGAGCGCCTCGCCTGGCTCGAGGCGATGGAGCTGGAGGACGACGCTGCGGCGCTCGAGGCGCTGCTTGCGCGCTCGCCGCTCGGGGTAGACCTCGCACGCTTCACCGCCAACCGCAACCTGCCCGCGATGAGCGGCCGGCGCTTCTCCGAAGCGCACCGGCGCGCGCTTCGCGACAAGGCGCTCGCCGCGCTTTCAGCCTGGCACGCGCGCGCGCCGGACGCAGCGGGCCCGCCTGAGGAGCAGGTTCTCCGGCAATTGCGCCTTGCCCTGCCCTCGGGAGCCGAGCTGATCGAGGAGCTCGTCCGCGAAGGGCGAATCGTGCGCGAAGGCGCGAGCCTGCGCCTGGCCGCGCACCGCCGCCAGTCGAATCCCGCCGACGAAGCGCTCTGGCGCAGGCTCGAGCCCCTGCTCGCGGCGGCGAAGCTTCGCCCGCCGAGCCTCGCCGAGCTTTCGGCCGCCTGCGTCATGGAGCCCAGGAAGCTCGAGGCCGCGCTCTCGCGACTTGCGCAGCAGGGGCGCGTCGTGCGCGTCTCGAAGACCCGGTTCTTCCTGCCCGGGGCGCTGCACCAGCTCCAGGAGATGGCCCGCGCCGAAGCGCGCGCGAGCGGCGTGATTACTGCAGCCGCGTTTCGCGACCGCTCCGGTATCGGTCGCAACCTCGCGATCGAGGTGCTCGAGTACTTCGACAGGATAAAATTCACCCGCCGCGCCGGCGAAGCGCACGTGCTCGTCGCCGCGGCCCAGGGAAGAGAATCGCACCCCGGTGGGGCGCACGGACTTCAAATCCGGTGAGGGGCGTCAGACGTCCCTGGTGGGTTCGACTCCCACTCTTTTCCGCCACATAATGAGATCGGGGTCAGAGCCCGATTTCCGAATCTTGAGGAGGATTTGATGGCTGAGAAGCTCAACACCGGCGACAGCTTCCCCAAGCTGACGCTCAACCTCGCCGACGGCGGCAAGCTGGCGCTGCCCGACGGGCTGGACGCGAAATACAAGGTGATCCTTTTCTACCGCGGGCACTGGTGACCGTACTGCAGGCGGCAGTTGGCCGCCTTCGGAAAGATGGCGAAGGACCTCGAGGCGGTCGGCGCCAAGGTCGTCGCGGCGAGCGTCGATCCGCTCGACAAGGCAAAAGAGGTGGCCGCGGAGCTTCCCTTCCCGGTCGGCTACGGCGTGACGCGCGACATGGCCGACCAGATCGGCGCCTGGTGGGAAGAGCGCCGCAGCATCGTGCAGCCGTCGGAATTCATCGTCGGCGCGAACGGCAAGGTGATGGCCTCGAG
>DATKAX010000459.1:0-2714 GCA_035514595.1 Burkholderiales bacterium | reverse complement strand
CGATATGGTGCGGCGTGGGGTCGTAAGGGACGTCCGGGGCGCGGATCGCGGCCGGTGCGGCCTCCGGATCGCAGGCCGCGGCACCGATCGCAAACGCGGCGGCAACGAGCGCCAGCCAGTGTCCAGGTGAAGACGCTATTTGCATTGCTTTTGATCGCCGCGGTCAGCGGGAGGAGGGCGATCAAGCCGGGGTGCTGCCGGCCTGTGCTTCCGCCTTCAAGCACTCGGGGCGGGCGAGCTTCAGCCAGACGGCCAGCGCGAGGAGCGCAGCGCCGCCGAGCGCGACGTAAAGGCGCACGGGCTCGAAGTACTCGAGCAGAAGGGCACTGCCGATGAGTAGAACGAGGACCTTGTTGCATACCGGGCAGGCGATGCCGAGAAAGCCGATGATGGCGCCGGCGCCCGCGGTGTGCTTTCCGCACGGGCTATGCGGCAGCCCGACGTAGATGCCGGCAAGGAGCGACTGCAACAGCAGCAGCGCGATCTCGAAGCCGCCCACTGGCGTCATGCGCGTAAAGAGGGGGTTGTTCCAGAGGGCGGCAACGGTGCCGAGGAGAACGAACATCGCCGCGGCGGTCGCTGCACCGCGCGCGAGGCCATGGGCCGCTACGGAAGGAATCATCCGCATTGGTTGCTTATACTATGAGGATGGGCTTGCGCGAGAAGTTTCTAATATTCGCCGGTGGCTTGCTCCTGGCGTTCATGGCGGCTTTCGCGCCCGCCGCAGCGCCCAGCGCCGAACCGGCCGCGCAAGCTCAGGCATCGTCCGCATCCGAGCACTCTGACCTCAGCAAAGCGTCCCTGCCGGGTGGCGCCGTGCCCGAGCACGCGGTGCCCTGCTTTGAGCAACATGACCCCTGTAGCCGGGGCGGCATTGCACCTGCGCCGGCCGCAACGGTCGCTCTAGACGCGATGCCGGGTACGGGGCTCGTCAAGGCGCCCGCGTTGCTGCCGGTGCCGATGCCCGACGTTGCGCCGCACGCCGCAGCCTCTCTCACCATCCTCTTCCGCAATTTCCGCGAATAGCGAGTTGCCCGGCGGTGTGCTGACGCCGCCGCCGTCGCAGTCCTGATCGCAACCGAGTGGCGGGCTGTTCGCCTGCCTGCATGCGGAGAGAAACATGATTTCTGAAATGCGTCACGCGAGGCGCCTGCTGGCTGGCGCGGCCCTGCTTGCATTCACGTCGTTCGCATCGGCCGACGAGGCGGCGGTGCGCCGCATGGTGGAGGACAAGGTGCGCGGCAGCGGCGAGGTCGAAGGGGTGCAGAAGATGCCGTTCGCCGGCCTGTACGAGGTGGTGGTGCGCACGCCCGACGGGCCGGCCATCTACTACGTCGACAGCAGCGCCACGGTGATCATCGCCGGCAAGGTCTTCGACGCGAAGACCGGGCGCAACCTCACGCAGGAGCGCGAGCGCAAGCTGAACGCCGTCAAATGGGAGAGCCTTCCGCTGCAATGGGCGATCACCTCGGTGCGCGGTACCGGGCGGCGCAAGATCGCGGTCCTTTCCGATCCGAACTGCCCGTACTGCAAGCGCCTGGAGGAGGACCTAGCGAAGCTCGACGACATCACCGTGCATATCCTGCCGTACGCGATTCTCGGTCCCACCTCGGTGCGTCAGGCGAGGGCGGTGTGGTGCTCGAGGGACAGGGTAAAAGCCTGGGACGATCTCATGTTCCGGCGCATCGAGCCGCGCCCCGAAGGTGATTGCGACACGCCGGTCGAGAAGCTCGTGCTGTTCGGCCGCGGCATCCGGGCCGGAGCAACGCCCACCTGGTTCCTCGAGTCGGGGGAGCGCTTCAGCGGCGCGATGCCGCTCGACCGGGTGCGGCGCCTGCTCGACGAGGCGTCACCGGTCAAGCGCCGATGAAGACGCTGATCGTCGCGGCGTTCGTCCTGGCGGTGGGCGCTTTTGCCTGGTTCTCGCTTCCGACACCTCCCCGGCCGGAAGGCGAGGTTGCTTCCGGCGGCCACGCCAGCCACGCGGGCGACCCAAGCGCGCTTGCCGACGGAGTGGTGCTCGCGGTCGACAAGAGCTCCAATGCCGTCACCATCAGCCATGGCCCGCTCCAGAATCTCGGCATGCCGCCGATGACGATGGGCTTCCAGGTCGGCGACCCCGCCCTTCTCGAGAGGATCGAGCCAGGCGACAAGGTGAGATTCCACGTCGATGTCATCGGCGGGGCGTTCACCGTGATGAGCATCGAGCCCGTGAACTGATGCTCGGTATTGCCCTCGAGGTCAAGGACCATGCCGTGCGCTTCGGCGCAGGGCGGGCAGCGCGCTACCTCGCCTGGCGCGTCGCCGATCGCCTTGCCGGGTATATGCCGTATCAGGGATTCATCCTGCGGGCGAGACCCGAACCTGCTCCGGTGGCCGTTTGTCGCCTGGTTCTGGTGGTTATGACCCTTCAGTCGCTCGCAACGGTGCGAACTTGGCGGCAAGGTGATCACGTCGCAGCCCGCGAACACGAGGTAGGCATCGAGCGCAGCTCAACGGCAAAATCGAAGGACTTCGTTACAACAAAGAACACGGAGAGAAGGTAGATGACCCAGAGCATCGAAAAGAGTCGAGCGTGATCTCCATCCACGGCCTGTCGCACCGCTATGGCGAGTTGGAGGTGCTGCGGCTGCCCGAATGGACCGTAGCGCCCGGCGAGCGCTGGTTGGTGCATGGGCCCTCCGGCTGCGGCAAGACGACGCTGCTCCACGTCA
>DATKAX010000458.1:0-6935 GCA_035514595.1 Burkholderiales bacterium | reverse complement strand
CGTGAAGCCGAACAGGTCGACCGTCATCTGGCAGCCGATCAGGTTGACGCCCCCTTCGATGCAGGCGGTGCGCAGCTCCTCGACCCCGGCGACGCCCTTGTTGTGAATGGTCTGCTTCATGAGCGTCGTGGCGAGCGTTTCGAACCCGGGCACGATGCTCTGCACCGCGTTCGGTATGTTCCAGTTGATGTGCTTGAACCACTCCGGCCCGAAGGGCATCTTCATCGGCATCCCCGGGTTGCCGAGCGGGCTCACCTTGAGGCCGCTGATGTCCTTCTTGAGCAGGCTGAGGCCGTAGAAGGTGAAGAACATCGAGACGTTCCAGCCCAGCGCGGCCGCGGTCGAGGACAGGATGAAGGGCGGATACGCCCAGTCGAGCGTGCCCTTGGTCGCGATGATGGTCATCGACGGCGTCTGCTTCGCGCGCAGCTCGGCGAGCTTTTTCGGCAGCAGCGCCTCCAGGCGTTCGTTGATCAGGCGGTCCAGGTCGGTCGGATCGGACATAGTCGGCTCCTCGGCAGCGAAGTTAATACTCTATAGGAGTATGCGCCAAGAGTTTCCGCTGATGGCCATGCGCATTTTTTCTTATGCGGCATCGCAGCATAGGGGCAATTGGCCGACTCATACCCTACGGTGTATATTCGCGGCATGAGCGAACCCACGATGCATGACGCCGAAGCGAAGAAGGCCATGGACGCGCGCCTTGCGCGCATCGAAGGCCAGGTACGCGCGGTGCGGCGTATGATCGGCGAGGACGAGTCCTGCGAGGACATCGCGCAGCAGCTCGCCGCGGCGCGCAAGGCACTCGACCGGGCGTTCTACGAGATGGTGTCGTGCATGATCCGGCAGGAACCGCCGGCCGGAAACCGGGAGCGCACCGAGCGCGCCGGCAGGGTTGCCGAACTGCTGGCGCGTTTCGGTTGATGACCCTCACTTACTTGGAAGCTGGAATCCTTCTATGAACTTCGACAAAGAACTCGACGCCCGCGGGCTCAACTGCCCGCTGCCCATCCTGCGCGCGAAAAAGGCGCTCAACGACATGCAGTCCGGGCAGGTCCTCAAGATCGTCGCCACCGATCCCGGTTCGGTGAAGGACTTCCAGGCGTTCGCGAAGCAGACCGGCAACGATCTGCTGTCGCAGGCCGAGGCGGACAAGCTGTTCACGTTCTTCCTCAAGCGCAAGTAGCCGCTTGCACCCGGCGGCTAGGCGACGCTGCCGAAGCCCTTGTCGGTGGCGCCCGCGGGGGCCTTGAGCCCCGCGATCCGGCAGCCTTGCGCGACCGGCCCGCCCGGAAACAGCCGGTAGAGGTGCTTGATACCCCCTTGGCGATGGAATTTTTCGTCGAGGGCATCGTGCAGCTCGCGCAGATTGACGGCGGTCGCTTCGTGCCTGACGTAGTACTCCTGCAGGGCGCGCAGCGCTTCAAAGTGATCCTCGCCGAGCTCCAGGCCTTCCCGCCGCGCGGACTCGACGGCGAGCGCAGGCGTCCAGCCCGCCGGCGCATGAGGGAATCGGGGGTCTTTGCCGGCGCCGCCGCCGATGATTTCATCCATCAGAGTGGTCATGTCACATTTCAGCGCTTGCGGATGTGGAACACGTACTCGCCGGGCGCGCTTTCGCGCGCGTCTGCAAGTTCCAGCCCGGTCGCCTTCACCCAGCTGCGCACGTCCGCCCTGATGCCGGGACAATCGCTGACCAGCTGCAGCACCTCGCCCTCGTGCATGCGGTTGAGCAGCTTCTTCGCCTCGATCACGGGGCCGGGGCAGGTGGCGCCGCGCAGATCGAGCACGGCGTTGGGAGAGACGCGCCGCGCCTTGCCCTTGCGAATGTAATACCCGGTCCCGCCGCGTGCCAGTTTCACGGTCTTCAGGATGTCGACGTCGGCGTACTTGGGCCAGGAATACAGGTCGTCCTTGGTCGCGGGACAATCGGAAATCAGCAGCAGCACTTCTCCGGCCAGCAGCTCGTCGAGCACGCGCCTCGCGCCGAGCATCGGCCCGGGGCAGGCCGCCCCCTTCATGTCGAGCGTGACGTGGGCTTTCAGACGGGTTGTCTTGGCCATACCGGCGGGAGAGCCAGGCGATGCTAAAGTGAGTATATACCCCACCGCATGATGCGCAATCTTCCGCAACTCGCGAGCGTGGTTCAGCGCAACTGCGACATCTCGGATGCGCGCCATGCGGGCGACTATGGCCTGTGCACCTTCCTGCTGAAGATGCGCGAGTACTACCGCTGGGAGAACGAGCTGCCGTTCGCGCGCACCCTGCCCAGGGACGAGCTGGGCGAGTGGCTGAAGGCGCGCGAGCAGGCGTGGGACGGTATCGAGGCCGACGAGTTCGCGCCGCTGCCGCTGGCGAGCGGGGCGCTTGACCCGTTCGACGCCGAAGCCGCCAACCGCGAGCTGCTGCCGCAGGGCTGCGTCTACAGCGCCGGCTTCGGACGAATGCGCAAGCCGGTGTTCTTCCTGGGCCGGCTGCTGCGCGTCGAACAGCGCGGCGGCTTCACGATCCGTATCTCTTCCTGCGAGTACGCGCGCGAGCTGGCCGCGCCCCCGGCGATGCTGCAGGGGCGAACCATCTTCGTGCGCCTTGAGTCGGTGCGCCGCTACCTGTGGGAGAAAATCGAGGAATACCAGTGGCGCAAGCAGGGCAACGCCATGTCGCGCGCCCTCGCGAGCTACGACTTCATCGCCGACACGGAAAGCGCGCTGCAGCGCATGGCCGACAACGAAATGGAAACCATGATCCTGCACGAGCTCGGCGAGGCGATGGCGGGCGAGCTGCTCGGCGAGGCGTGGGGCGAAATGGTGCTGTCGGTGTCGCGCACCCGGAACGAGCCGGTCGCGCGCGCGGTGCGCGATCTCCTCGCCGACTGCCTTTCGACCCTGCCGGGGCTGCTCGAGCGCGCCAACCTGCCGGCGCTGCATTTCTATTTCGCCACCTTCGATGCCCCGCGCCGCCAGCTGTTCCCGCAGGCCCTGGACGCCTACGAGCGTTTTCTGCGCTGCGCTGACCTGGACCCCCTGTGGCAGGTGGTGCGCGAAGGAAAAGAGCGCTGGCTGGCGGCGGCGCGCGGGCTGCTCGCGCTCAACCCGGCTGATCGTGGGGCGGCGATGGACGCCCTGCTGCCCCCGTCTGCTCGATGAGCTTGCCGACCAGGCGCACCATTTCCGGCGCCTCGATGTCCATCATCTGCTCGACCACCCACTTGTTGTCGCCGCTCGCCATGGCGTCGGACACCTTGGCGGCGAAAAAGCGCAGGCAGGGATAGCCCGGCTCGCCGCCGGGGTATTCGAAGCCGGCGTACTCCCCGAAGCGGGCATTGAGCAGGTCGATGAACGGCTTGCGGTATTCCCCGGGCCCGAAAAGGTCCTGCTGATTGTTCTCCATGGTGGCCGCCAGGTGCCGGACGAGCTCGCCGATGAGCGCGGCGCGGTCGGTCTCGCCCAGCCTGCCGTACACCGCGCGGTCGGCGAGCTGAACCAGAAAAGCGATGAACTCGGCCATCACGTCGGTCACCAGACGGTCCGAGCCGAAGCGGAATCCCTCTTTCTCCATGTGCTTGAAGATCTCGAGCGAGATCTTCCACACGTTTGCCCCGATCACGCCCGCGCGCTCGGCGAGAGTGCGCTCTCCCTTCTTGCGCCAGCGGGTTTTGACGAGCGCTATCGAAGGGCGGCTGCTGATGATGGCCATGTCAAGGATAATAGACGCGGGAGCACGACATGTCAGGACTGGATATGGAGCTGGCGAGCGGCATCGCCGCCTTCGAGGCGAAGGAATTCGCGCGGGCCATGCAGCTGCTGCAGCCGCTGGCGGAGCGCGGCGATCCGCAAGCGCAATACCGCGTCGCGATCATGGCCCAGGTGGGGCTGGGCAGGGTGAAGAACTGCGCGATCGCGGTCCAATGGATGCGCGCCGCCGCGGAACAGGGCTATGCCCTCGCGCAGCACGGCCTGGGCTTCATGTACTTCCAAGGCGAATGCACCAAGGCCGATCCCGCCGAGGCCGCCCGATGGTTCAGTCTCGCCGCCGAACAGGGCCTCGCGGGCTCGCAGTCCATGCTCGCGGCGATGTACGAGAAAGGCGTGGGCGTTGCGCGCGACGCCGACGAGGCCGCCCGATGGCGCGCGCGGGCTAACTCTTGATCCAGGCCTCGAAGCCGTCGGCCTTCTTTTCCAGGCCGTGCGCATAGCCGGCCTCGTAGGCTTCGTTGGCACGCTGCTCTTCGCGTTTGGGGTTGTGCAGGAAGCCGGAAGCCCAGCCGTTGATGTACTCGCGGTCGACCTTTTGCTTCTCCATGCGGTCGACGGCTTCGTAGTAGGCGCTGTTCATGACGGATGCTCCTGTAGACTGTAACCGGTTCCTATTATCGTGCGATTCAAGGTCGTCATCGCCGAGCAGGTCTACGCCATCGAGGTGCCGGAAGAGCTGCTGCGCGAGTCCGCCGAATTCCACGCCAAGCTGGACCGCGACATGGACCGGGGCTGGCAGATGAGCCGGGAGTTCGTGGCGCGGCCGGACCGGGTGCAGCGCTGCCAGATCGTCGCCGACAGGCTGCTCACCAGCATCATGCAGGACAACCAGGCGAGCGCCATGCTGATGGCCGCGTACATCGCGCTGCGCATGCCCGGTGCGATCGGTGTGGACATCGACGCCTCCGGGGAGATGCAGAGTACCGAGTTGCTCTACGCCTAGGCCATGACGTTCTCCGGCGGCCGCATCCGCGAGGTCAAGCCCCTCAGCTTCATCTACGAGGTGGCGCAGGCGTTGCCCGCCGACGTGTGCCTCGAGGCGATCCGGCGCTTCGAGGCGAGCACCGATCAGCAGTATGCCGGGCGCATTGGCCAGGCAGGCACGCAGGCGCCGGAGGTGAAGCGCTCGACCGACCTGCGAATCAGCGGGCGGGAGGACTGGCGCGACATCGACCGGACCCTCTCAGGGCAGCTCGCCGCCACGTTCCACGAGTTCGCGCGCGAGTTCCCGTTCTTCGCCGCCAACGCCTTCAAGGACATCGGCTACAACCTGCAGCGCACCCTGCCCGGTGAGTATTACCACTGGCACGTGGACGCCGGCCCGGGGGAATTCAGCGAACGCCAGCTGGTCGCGATCTGGTACCTCAACGATGTCGCCGGGCCGGGCGGCGAGACCGAGTTTGCGCTGCAGGAGGTCGCGATCCGGCCGGCGCAGGGCAAGCTCGTCCTGTTCCCGCCGTTCTGGACGCACGTGCATCGCGGCGTCACGCTGGAGCAGGGCGTCAAGTACATCGCCACCACCTGGATCTGTTTCGCTTGAGCCGCCCGCCCCGAATATGCAGCTCGACGTCAACGGCAAGACCATCGAGACCGACGAGCAGGGGTTCCTGCTCGATCCCGCAGAATGGAGCGAGGACTTCGCCCGCGCGCTGGCGCAGCGCGAGGGGATCGAGCTCTACGTGGACCACTGGGAGCTGATCTGGTATTTCCGCGACTACTACCAGGAGACCCAGAGCCTGCCGACCATGCGCAAGATGGTATTGGAGCTCGGACGGCACCGTGGCCCGCACTTCCACGATCGGAAGGCCTACGAGAAGCACATTTACGGCCTGTTCCCGACGGGTCCCGTTTACGAGATCTGCAAGCTCGCCGGCCTGCCTATGCCGCAGCCCGATACATGAGACCGTATGCTGCTTTCCGCTCCCGGCATGTGGCGAGCCCCCTGTACGTGCGCTACCGGCCGGGCATGGCCTATGGCGATCACCTCGACGATCCGATCATGGGAACCGGCGGGGTGATGTACCGGTCGGACGTCGCGGTGAGCGTTTTTCTGAATGCGCCGGAAGAGTACGATGGCGGCGAGCTGGTGATCCGCACCGCGGCGGGCGAGCACGCGGTGAAGTCGGCCGCAGGCGACGCGGTGCTCTACCCGGCGGGGAGCATCCACCATGTCAACCCCGTCACCCGGGGGCGGAGGAAACCGCACAGGTGAATGCCGCTTACATGAACCTGATCCGCATGTGGTCGGACATTTGAGGCGCACGCGATGAGCAAGGCGGAACTTTCCATGGAGGAGCGCATCCTGCAGGCGGTCAAGCTGACGCTCGCCGGCGTGATCAAGGACACCGCCACCCCTCACGGCATGCGCCATCCGCTGTCGGACGCGACCATCGAAGACCTGCGCCAGTGCCTCGCGCTCATCAGTGCGCGCGAACGCGAGCTCGCGCAGGCTGCCGGCCGGCCGATAGGCGGGCAGCCGCGCTATGCCGATGAGCCGGGGCGCGAGGACAAGGTGATCGATTTTTACAAGAAGAAGCCCTGATGGCTCAGGACAGCTGCAGCGCGCTCGAACCGTACGCCTTGCGCGTGCTGGGCGACAGCATGGAGCCCGAGTTCGCCGACGGCTGCGTCGTCATCGTCGACCCGGGTTACGTGCCGCGCGACGGCTCCTACGTGGTGGTGGAGTTCGCGGGCGACGTCTTCTTCCGCCAGCTCGTCTTCGACGGCGAGCGCCGCTTCCTCAAGCCCCTCAACCCGAAGTACGGCGGCTTTGAGCTCACGCCGCCCTACACCATCCGTGGCGGCGTGGTGCAGCAGGTGGGCAGGCGGCGCGCCCAGCGCAAGCACTACGATTGACGCTCGTTGGTACCCGCCCTTGCGCAGGCTCTCGGGCAGGATTCACGATCACGCAGGTTGTGCACGGCCCGGGCGGCCTTCAATGCCGCAGGAAGTAAATCGGGCTCTGACCCCGATTTTTACGCTCAGCGGCGCTTCGCGCCTTTGGCCTTGCGGGCGGTGTTGCGCTTCTTCGCCGGTGCTGCGCGACGGACTGGACTGCGGAGCGCAACTTTGGGCGTCAGTTTCTTGGCCTGCACTGAGGGGAACTCGCCCAGGAGCATTGAACAGCCGGTGGCCAACCAGTTGGCGTACACATCGGGAATTGAAGTATTCAGGGTAGGT
>DATKAX010000457.1:0-3322 GCA_035514595.1 Burkholderiales bacterium | reverse complement strand
AGCCAGAAGAACAGATGGCTCTCCAGCTCGAAGGCGGGACGCGTCTCGCGCGGCATCCCCGAAAGCTACCGAAACTTATGTGCGTTCGCAACCAATCTAGCGCGCCAGCGTTCCCATGGCGCGCAGCACCGCTTCCCACTTCTTTGCTTGGTCGGGCAGCGCGGCGGCGAATTCCCCGGGGGTCGAGCCCACCGGCGTGAGCCCCAGGTCCTGGTACTTCTTCTGCGTCGCCGGGTCGGCAAGCGCGGCGCGGATTTCGGCCGCCCAGCGCTGCACCACAGGAGCGGGCGTGCCCCTGGGCGCGACCATGCCCCACCAGTTGCCGGGGACCGCCGCCTCGAGCTCGGGAAATCCCGCCTCGCCGAACGTGGGCACGGCCGGCAGCGCGGCAAGGCGCTTGCCGCTCGCCACCGCGAGCGGACGGACCTTCTCCGCGCGCACGTGGCCGGCTGTAGTCGCGTAGCCGATCAGCATCGCCTGGACGTCGTTCGCGAGCAGCGCGTTGGTGGCGGGTGCGCCGCCCTTGAAAGGCACGTGCACCAGCTGCAGCCCCGCGGTGCGGGAGAGGATCTCCATCGCAAGATGGGGAAGCGTCCCGGTGGAGGGCGAGGAGTAGTTCAGCTTGCCGGGGTTCGCCCTCGCGTGCGCGATGAATTCCTTCAGGGTCTGCGCCGGAAGCGACGGATTGACCTGCAGGATCAGCGGCACTTCCACGATCAGCGAGATCGGCAGGAAGTCCTGCAGCGGGTCGAACCGCATGTCGCGGAACACGTACTGGTTGATCACCAGATTGTTGGTCGCCGCCATCATCAGGGTATAGCCGTCCGCGGGGGAATCGAGCACCGCGTGGGCGCCGACGTTGCCGCCCGCGCCGGGGCGGTGGTCGATCACGATGCGCTGGCCGAGCTTTTCCTCGAGCGCCGGCTGGATCAGGCGCGGCACCGCGTCGGCCAGGCTCCCGGGGCCGAAGGGGATGACCAGCCTGACAGGCTTCGAGGGATAGTCCTGTGCCAGGGCGGTTCCAAGAAAAGCTGCCAGAAGAACGGAAACCAGCGCCTTCATGTGCACCTCCTAGAACTTCGGAAAGACCTGCTTGTCGGCGAGCCAGCGCGACATCTTCATGCGCTCCTTGCGCGGCGCCTTGCGAAACTCGTCGTGGTGCGCCTTGTTGGGCCACACGTGCGAGCTGTGCACCGTCATGCGCGAGACGATGCGCTCCGGGGTCAGGTTGAACGCCATAAGGTCCTTGGCGAGCGCGAGAGGACCCTTGTAATGCTTGCGGATCTCCGCCTCCATCTCCGGCGCGGTGTCGAAGTCGTTGAAGAAGTGAAACACCACGGCGAGCCGTGGCGCACACAGCTCGAGCACTTTTCCGGCCTCGGCCGGATCCGAATGGGCGATAGTGCCGATGCCGCGCGCGGTGCGCTCGTCGTAGCCCGAGCGCGCCATCAGCTGCGGGACCGTGTTGAAGGTCTCGTGCACCAGCAGGTCGACGCCCCTCGCGTTCTCGACCATGAAGTAGCTCGGCGTGGTGTCGCCCGAATAGACGAACGAAAGGCCGTTCCAGTCCAGGCGCAGGCTCACAGGCCCGTCGTAGATGTGCACCGCGGGAAAGCTCGTGATGCGCACGCCGTTCTTCTCGTAGATCGCATGCGCCCTGGCGTAATCGAACTCGTGCACCTCGACTTCCGCGCCTACCGCCGGCAGGAAGCCCACGCGCGTATCGGTGTCCCAGGCATACGACTCCCGCTGCTTCTCGATGAAATGGCGGAAGCCGTACTTCGGCTCCGGACCCGAGGGGCCGTACACCACCAGCGGCTTGGTGCGCCCCCCTGCCCAGCTTCCGATCCAGATCTGCGCGAAATCGCCGACATGGTCGGTATGCAGATGGGTGGCGAAGTACGCGGTCATGTCCTGGTAGGGAATTTCCAGCGCCGAGAAATTCATCTGCGTGCCGAAGCCGAAATCGAACATGAACCTGTCGCCGTTGCCGAGCTCGATGAGCCAGCCGGCGTTGGCCTGCGCGGGCCGCAGGAAAGGCCGCCCGGTGCCCAGCGCGATGACGCGCATCTCGTCGGCGGCGAGCGGCTCGGTGTTGGGGAAGTAGTGCTCCCGGTACTGGCGCATCGGTCCTCCTCGTTGGCGGCGACACTACACGGCCGCCCGATAACCGGCCAATGCCGGCTTGGGATACAGTGATGCCGATTCCGGCATCATGGTTCCCGAAACCCCCGTCCTCGCCCGGCGCCTCAAGCTGCGTCAGCTGCTCCTGCTGAGGGCGCTGCACGACAGCGGCAACCTGCGCCGCTCGGCCGCGGCGCTCAACCTCACCCAGCCGGCCGCCACGCGCATGCTGCAGGAGCTCGAGGGCACGCTAGGGGTGAAGCTGTTCGAGCGCTCGCCGCGCGGCATGTCGCCGACGCCTTACGGCGAGGCGATGATCCGTCACGCCGGCGCGGTGCTGGCGGACCTCGACAGCGCGCGGGAAGAGATCTCCGCGCTCGCGGAGGGCTCGCATGGCCGGGTCGCGGTCGGCACGCTCATGTCGACCGCGTCGCTGCTCCTGCCGCGCGCCATCGCACGGGTCAAGGCGTGCTCGCCGCGGCTGCAGGTCACGGTGCAGGAGGGCACCCACGACCATCTGCTGGAGGCGTTGCTCAAGGGCGACCTCGACCTGATGCTGGGGCGCCTGCTGCCCGGAACGGCGCAGGACGCGGTGCTGATCGAAATCCTGTACCGCGAGGAGTTTCGCGTGGTGTGCGGCGCGGCCAACCCGCTCGCGCGGCGCCGGCCGAAGCTCGGCGAGCTGGTGGACCGGCCGTGGATCCTGCCGCCGGTTCACGTGCCGCTGCGCCAGCGCCTCGAAGGCCTGTTTCTGGCCCAGGCCGGACGCCGGCCTGCCGACCTGGTCGAGTCGACCTCGGTGCTCACCAACCTGACGCTGCTGCGCGAAAGCGATGCGCTCGGGGTGCTGCCCGCCGAGACCGCGCGCCACTACGCGAAACTGGGGCTGCTCGTCGAGCTGCCGGTTTCGCTCAAGGGTATCCTCGGGCCGGTGGCTCTGGTGACGCGACGCAACCACGCCCGCGCCCCGGCCGCCGAGACGCTCCTCGTCGCCCTGCGGCGCGTCGCCGCCGAGCTGCAGAAGTAGAACGGAGACCGGTTTGAGAGTCATCGACGTACACACCCACATGCTGAGCGACGCCTACCTCGCCCTGCTGAAGAAGCACGGCGGCGGCTACCGGGTGAGGAAGGTGGTGGGAGGCCAGACCGGGATCTTCAAGGACGGCGCGCCGTTCATGACGCTGATGCCCGGGATGTT
>DATKAX010000456.1:0-3842 GCA_035514595.1 Burkholderiales bacterium | reverse complement strand
GGGCCGCGTAGTGCTCGACAGCCCGCAGAACCGCGAGGCGCTCGCGCTGATGGCCGACCTGGTGCACCGCTACCGCGTCACCCCCGGCTCGGTCACCACCGCCACCGAGGAGCCGAGCCGGCACGTGTTCGGCCAGGGCCGCGCGGCGTTCCTGCGCAACTGGCCCTACGCGTGGCGCCTGTTCCAGGACCCGTCCTCGCGCGTGCATGGAAAGGTCGGCGTCGCCGAGCTGCCGCATTTCCCGGGCGGGCGCTCCTCGGCGACGCTCGGCGGCTGGCAGCTCGCGGTCAACGCCGCGTCGCGTCACCAAGAAATCGCCTCTTCCTTCGTCAATTTCTTGACTGGCGAAAAGGCGCAAAAGCGCCTCGCCATCGCCTATGGCTTCCAGCCCGCGCGCGTCGCGCTGTACGCCGACGCGGAGCTGCTCGCGGCGCAGCCCTTCCTCGGCCGGCTCGAGCGAGTGTTCGCCGCCGCGCGGCCGCGTCCGGTGACCCCGCAGTACGTGCGCGTCTCGCAGGTGCTGCAGAGCGATTTCAGCGCCGCGATCTCCGGGCTCAAGACGCCGCGGGCGGCGCTCGCGCACGCGCAGGCAAGGATCGAGGAGATCCTCGATGCAGGCTGAGCGCGAGCGGCCGTGGCGCTACCTCGCGCCGGCCGCTTTTCTCCTGGCGATCGTCACCGCCTATCCTCTGGCGCACGTCGCATGGCTGAGCCTCGAGCGGCGCTCGCTGCTCGATCCCGGGCCGCCGCGCTTCACGGGCCTCGACAACTACCTGCGCCTGGCGGCCGACGAGCGCTTCTGGAACGCGCTCGGCAACACGCTGTACTTCGTCGGCGCGTCGGTGGCGCTCGAGCTCGTGCTCGGGCTCGCCTTCGCGCTCGCCGTGCAGCGCCCGTTCCGCGGACGCGTGGCGCTCTACGGCGTGATCCTGCTGCCCTGGGCGGTGCCCACCGCGGTCTCGGCGCGCATGTGGGAATGGATGTACGAAGCCGAGATCGGCGTGCTCAATTACCTCCTCGGCACGCAAGTGAACTGGCTCGGCAGCCCGGCGTGGGCGCTCAACGCGGCGATCCTCATGGACGTGTGGAAGTCGACGCCGTTCGTCGCGCTGCTGCTGGTGGCCGCCCTGCAGGGCATTCCGCGCGAGCTGTATCACGCCGCGGCGATCGACGGCGCCTCGCGCTGGACCGTGCTGCGCCGGATCACGCTGCCGCTTCTCGCGCCGGTGATCCTGGTGGCGCTCATCTTTCGCACCATCGACGCGTTCCGCGTGTTCGACTCGATCTACGTGCTCACCGGCGGCGGCCCGGCGAACAGCACCGAGACGCTCTCGATCTACGCCTACAAGGTGCTGTTCCAGTCGCTCGAGTTCGGCTACGGCTCGGCGCTCGCGGTGAGCGTGTTCGTTCTCGTGGCGCTCACTGCTGGTGCCTATGTTCTTCTGTTGAGAAAGATCGTTCAATGAGGATCGTCGCGCTCGTCCTGCTCGCCGCCTATTGCCTTGCACCGTTCCTCTGGCAGGTGGTGACGTCGCTGAAGCCCGCCGCCGAGCTCGTCTCGCTGCCGCCGCTGCTGCCTTCGCGGCTCACCGCCGAGCATTACGTGGCGATCTTCGCGGGGCACCCGCTCGCGCGCCTCATCGCGAACAGCGCCATCGTGGCCGTGGGCACCACGGCTCTCGCCCTGGCGGTCGGCGCGCTCGCGGCGTACGCGGCATCGGTGCTGCGCATGCGCGGCCGCGGCGCGATCCTCGGGGTGGTGCTCGCGATCTCGATGTTCCCGCCGATCGCCACGGTGAGCCCGCTGTTCCTGCTGCTCAACGCCCTGGGGCTGCGCGACACGCTGGCGGCGCTGGTGCTCACCTACAGCACCTTCTCGCTGCCGCTCGCGGTGTGGCTGCTGGCGAGCTTCTTCGACGCGCTGCCGCGCGAGCTCTACGTCGCGGCGCGCGTGGACGGCTGCAGCGCCTTCGGCGCGCTGTGGCGCGTGGTGCTGCCGCTCGCCGCCCCTGGCATCCTCGCCGCCGCGCTGCTGGTTTTCATCTTCGCCTGGAACGAGTTCCTGTTCGCGCTCTCGTTTACCGCTACCGAGGCTTCGCGCACCCTGCCCGTGGGCATCGCGCTCTTCCCCGGGCTGCACGAGGTGCCCTACGGCGAGATCGCCGCCGCGTCGGTCGTGGCCACCCTGCCGGTGGTCGCGCTGGCGTTCGCCTTCCAGCGGCGCATCGTCGAGGGGCTCACCGCGGGCGCGGTGAAAGGATAATGAGGGGCTGAGCGATGGCGCGCATCCGCTTCGCAGGACTGGCCAAGCGCTTCGACGCGCAGACAGTGCTCGCGCCGCTCGAGCTCGAGATCGCCGACGGCGAGTTCTTCACTTTCGTGGGCCCGAGCGGCTGCGGCAAGTCGACGCTGCTGAACCTCGTCGCCGGCGTCGAGGCGCCGAGCGCCGGCGCGCTCTACTTCGACGGCGAGCGCGTCGACACGCTGGCCCCGGGCGCGCGCGACGTCGCCATGGTGTTCCAGAGCTACGCGCTCTATCCGCATCTCTCGGTGCGCGAGAACATCGCCTTTCCCCTGCGCGTGCGGGGCATCGCCCGCGGCGAGATCGAACGCGAAGTGGCGCGCGCGGCCGCAATGCTGGGACTCGGCGAGCTCCTCGAGAGAAAGCCGCGCCAGCTCTCGGGAGGGCAGCGCCAGCGCGTCGCGCTCGGCCGGGCGCTGGTGCGAAGGCCGCGCGTGTTCCTGATGGACGAGCCGCTCTCCAACCTCGACGCGCGGCTGCGCCTCGAGATGCGCGAGGAGCTCAAGCGCCTGCACGAGGCGCACGGCGTCACCACCGTGTACGTCACGCACGATCAGGAGGAGGCGATGGCGCTGTCCCAGCGCATCGCGGTGCTCAACGCCGGACGCATCGAGCAATGCGGCGCACCGGGCGAGGCGTACGCCGACCCGCAGAACCTGTTCGTCGCGCAGTTCCTCGGCAGCCCGCCGCTCAACGTGCTCGCCGGCGGCTCCCCCGAGGTGGTGCTCGGCGTCCGGCCGGCCGACGTCCTGGTCCACACTGCGCCGCGCGCCGGCGCGGTTGCCGCGCGCGTCACCCTGCTCGAGCCCACCGGCAGCGACCTGTGGGTGGGCGCCGACTGGCGCGGGCAGCGCATCAAGGGCCGCGCCGCCCCGGGCGCCACGCCCGAGCGCGGCGCCACCGCCTGGTTCGAGGCGTCGCCCGGGCGCGTCTACGCCTTCGAGCGCGCCACCGGCGCGCGGCTGCGGCAGCATGCAGGCGGCTTGCCGGCGTGACCCTCGACGACTCTTGACGAAGCTCAAAGTCCGCGGGCCTCGCGTCATTACAGTGGGTGCTCGATCCCGTGGCAAGCCATCCCGAATTCAAGCCGCCCGCGAACAGCCTGCTGCGTCCGGGCTACAACTGCAGCGCGGTGGCGCGCGCCGGGCGCGTCGCGTTCCTGGTCGATGCCGAAGCGTATTTCAAGGCGTTTTATCAGGCGGCGCTGCGCGCCCGGCGCTCGATCACCCTCCTCGCCTGGGATTTCAACAGCCAGACGCGGCTGCACTTCGACCCGGTGCGCGAAGGCGCGCCGCCGGCGCTCGCCGGCGATTTCCTCAACTACCTGGCGCGGCGCCGGCGCGTGCATGTGCACGTGCTCAACTGGGACTACCCGATGGTGTTCGGCACCGACCGGGAATTCCCGCCGCTGTACGGCTTCGGCTGGACGCCCGCGCGGCGCTTCCACCTGCGCTACGACGACACCCACCCGGTAGGCGGCTCGCAGCACCAGAAGATCGCGCTCATCGACGACGCGCTGGCCTTCGTCGGCGGCATCGAT
>DATKAX010000455.1:0-20962 GCA_035514595.1 Burkholderiales bacterium | reverse complement strand
GCAGCGCCATCGCGATGTCGTTGGTGATCTGGTCGCCGGCGATCGGGACCACGGCGGTATGGCGAATCGCGCCATGCGTGAACACCGCGATGTCGGTGGTGCCGCCGCCGATGTCGAGCAGGCACACGCCGAGGTCCATCTCGTCCTGCGACAGCACGGCGCGCGACGAGGCAAGCGGCTGCAGGATCAGGTCGTTGACCTCCAGGCCGCAGCGGCGCACGCACTTGACGATGTTCTGCGCCGCCGACACGGCGCCGGTGACGATGTGCACCTTGACTTCGAGCCGCAGCCCGGACATGCCGATCGGCTCGCGCACGTCCTCCTGGCCGTCGATGATGAACTCCTGGCGCAGCACGTGCAGGATCTGCTGGTCGGTCGGGATATTGACCGCGCGCGCGGTGTCGATCGCCCGGTCGACGTCCAGCGCCCCGACTTCGCGATCCTTGACCGCGACCATGCCGGTCGAGTTGAAGCTGCGGATATGGCTGCCGGCGATGCCGACGAAAGCCGACGCGATCTTGCAGTCGGCCATCAGCTCGGCCTCCTCCAGGGCGCGCTGGATCGCGGTCACCGTGGCCTCGATGTTGACCACCACGCCCTTCTTGAGGCCTCTCGACTCGTGCCCGCCCATGCCCAGGATCTCGAGCACGCCGTCCGGATGGAGCTCGGCGACCAGGCACGCCACCTTCGAGGTGCCGATGTCCAGGGCCACGATCAGGTTCTTGTTTTCCTTGGCCATCGATCGATTCAGCCTTCGCGTTCCGGCGAGCGGACCACGAAGCCGTTCGGGTAGCGCAGATCGACATAGTCGTGCCTCGTGCCCCGGGGGAAAGCCGGGTAGACCTCCACGAACCGTCGCAGCCGTTCCTCGGCGGCATCGGCATCGCGGCCGAGCATGAGCTGCAGCCCGTTGCCCAGGCGCAGCTGCCAGGCAAAGCGCGGCGTGAGCACCACGCGCTCGAGCCGCTCGCCGAGCGGCTCGAGCGCACGCGCGAAACGCGCGTAGCGCCACGAGAGCTCGAACTCGGTGCCGGGCGGCGCGATGAACACCGGCAGGGCGGCCTGCGTCGTGCCGCTGAAGCGCTCGCCGTGAGCGTTGATCAGGGCGTCGTCGCCCCAGCGCGCGAGCGGCACATGCTCCTCGAGCGCAATCTGCAGGCGATCAGGCCAGGCGCGCCGCACGCCGACGCGCCGCACCCAGGGCAGCCGCTCGATGCTCGCTCGTATCTCCGAGATCTCCACGGCGAAGAAATTGCCCGTCACCCGGCCCTGCACCGCCGCTTCGATCTGCGCCTTCGAGGTTCTCTCCAAGGGCGTCGTGACCTCGATCTCGCGCAGCGGAAACAGGCTGGAGCGCATCAGCATCTGCAGCGCCGCGAAACCGAAAGCGAGCGCGGCGACACCCACCAGGAAGCCGGCGGCCGCATTGAGCAGGCGCGGGTTATCCCACACGGGCCGCCTCCAGGATCCGCCGGCAGAGCTCGGGATAGCTCATGCCCACGGCGCGCGCCGCCATGGGAACCAGCGAGTGATCTGTCATGCCGGGTGAGGTGTTGACCTCGAGGAGGTAGGGCCGCCCCTGACGGTTGAGCATCAAATCCACTCGGCCCCAGCCCCGACAGCCCAGCGACCGATAGGCCTTCAGGCAGAGCGCCTGCACCTCCTTCTCCTTCCTGGCCGCCAGCCCGCTGGGGATCAGATAGCGCGTGTCGTCGGCGACGTACTTCGCCTCGTAGTCGTAAAATTCGCGTGGCGTCTCGAGCTTGATGATCGGCAGCACCTGCTCGCCGAGAATTCCCACGGTGAGCTCGACACCCTCGATGAATTTCTCGGCGATGACCACCGGGTCGTAGTTCACCGCCAGCGCGTAGGCCTTCTTCAGGTCCGCGGCGGCGCGCACCTTGGACATGCCGACCGACGAGCCCTCGGCTGCGGGCTTCACCATCAGCGGCACGCCCAGGCGCTTCGCCACCGCTTTGAGGTCCGTGTCGCCGCCGAGCACCCGATACGGTGGCGTGGGCAGCCCCTCGGCCGACCAGAGGCGCTTGGTGCGCACCTTATCCATCGCCAGCGCCGAGGCGAGCACGCCGCTGCCGGTGTACGGAATGCCGAGCCATTCGAGGATGCCCTGAATCGTGCCGTCCTCACCGAAGCGGCCATGCAGGGCGATGAACACGCGCTGGAAGCGCTCGGCGATCAGCGCGTCCAGGCCGCGCTCGGCCGGGTCGAACGGATGAGCGTCGACGCCCTGGCCGCGCAGGGCCTCGAGCACCATGGCGCCGCTTTTCAGCGACACCTCGCGCTCGGCCGATCTGCCGCCGAGGAGCACCGCGACTTTGCCGAAGCTCGCGCCCGCGCTCACGCCGGCTCTCCCACGATGCGCACCTCGACCGTGAGCAGAACGCCCGTCCTTTCCTGGACCCTGCGCTGCACGTCCTGGATCAGCCCTTCGATGTCGCTCGCCGAGGCTGCGCCGCCCGGATTGACGATGAAGTTGGCGTGCTTCTCCGACACGCGGGCGCCACCGCGGCGCAAGCCCTTCAGGCCGCAGGACTCGATCAGGCGCGCGGCATGCTCGCCGGGAGGATTGCGGAACACGCTGCCGGCGTTGGGCAGAGCCAGCGGCTGCGAGGCGATGCGCCTGGCGAGCAGCGCCTTCATCTCGGCGCGCGAGACCTCGCCATCGCCCGGTCTCAGGCGAAACCACGCGGCGGCGAACCATTCCTCGCGCGGCGCTTTCGGCGCGCAATGCCGGTAGCCGATCTCGAACTGCGCTTTGACGCGCTGCGTGCGCCGGCCCCGGCGGTCCATGCTGACCACCCGCTCGACGATGTCCCAGGTCTCGCCGCCGTAGCAGCCGGCGTTCATCGCAAGCGCGCCGCCGACGGTCCCGGGCACGCCGGCCAGGAATTCCGCGCCCTTGAAGTCGTGCAGCGCCGCGAAACGCGCGACCTTGGGGCTCGCGACGCCGGCTTCGGCGTAGACCAGGTCGCCGTCCAGGCGCGGACGCAGCTTTGCCGCGTGCGTCAGCACCACGGTGCCGCGCCAGCCGCCGTCGCGCACCAGCAGGTTCGAGCCCAGGCCGACGAAAAGCAGCGGCTCCTCTGCCGGGAGCTGCGCAAGGAACGCGGCGAGGTCGTCCAGGTCCGCCGGCGCGTAGCAGCGCTCGGCCGGCCCGCCGCAGCGCCAGCTGACGTGCCGGGCCATGGGCTCGGCCTGCCTCAGTTGTCCGCGCAGCCCGCTGAAGTGGAGCGTATCCGCCATGTTCATGTCAGTTGCGCCGGCACGTTGCCGATCGATCCGGCACCCATGGTGACGACGACATCGCCGGGCTCGGCGATGCGCCGGATGGCGGCGGGCATCTCCGCGACGTCCTCGACGAATACCGGCTCCACTTTTCCGGCCACGCGCACGGCGCGAGCGAGCGAGCGGGCGTCGGCGGCGACGATGGGCGCCTCGCCGGCCGGATAGACCTCGGCGAGAAGCAGCGCGTCGGCGCTGGAGAGCACGCGCACGAAGTCCTCGAACAGGTCGCGCGTGCGCGTATAGCGATGCGGTTGGAAGGCGAGCACGATGCGCCTTCCCGGGAAGGCGCCGCGCGCCGCCTCGAGCGTGGCCGCCATCTCGGCCGGGTGATGACCGTAGTCGTCGATCAGCGTGAAAGCGCCGCCCCCCGCAAGGGCGATCTCGCCGTAGTTCTGGAAGCGCCTGCCGACCCCGTGGAATTCGGCCAGCGCCTTGAGGATCGCCGGCTCCGGGATGGCGAGCTCGCCCGCCACCGCGATCGCCGCGAGCGCATTGAGGACGTTGTGGCGGCCCGGCAGGTTGAGCGTCACCTCCAGCGGCGCTCCCGACTCGCGGTGCGCGCGAAAGCGCATGCGGCCGGCGTCGTGCTCGATCGCCTCCGCGCGCACGCTTGCATCGGGCGCGGTGCCATAGGTGAGGATCGGCTTCGTGACCAGCGGCAGGATCTCGCGCAGGTTCGCGTCGTCGGCGCACAGGATCGCGGCGCCGTAGAACGGCAGGTTCTGGAGGAACTGCACGAAGGCATGCTTGAGCCGCGCGAAGTCGTGCTCGTAGGTCTGCATGTGGTCGGCGTCGATGTTCGTGACCACCGCGATCACGGGCTGCAGGTGCAGGAAGGAAGCGTCGGACTCGTCCGCCTCGACCACGATGAAGTCGCCTGCGCCGAGGCGCGCGTTGGAGCCCGCCGCGTTCAGGCGCCCGCCGATCACGAACGTGGGATCGAGCCCGCCTTCCGCGAGCACGCTCGCGACCAGGCTGGTCGTCGTGGTCTTGCCGTGCGTGCCGGCGATCGCCACGCCCTGCTTCAGGCGCATCAGCTCGGCAAGCATCAGGGCGCGCGGCACCACCGGGATGCGCCGCTCGCGCGCGGCCACGACCTCGGGGTTCTCGTCGTGAACCGCCGAGGAAACCACCACCGCGTCCGCGCCCTCGACGTGCTTCGGGCTGTGCTGCGTGAAGACCTTGGCGCCGAGGCCGGCAAGCCGGCGGGTCGCCGCGTTCTCGGCGAGGTCGGAGCCGCTCACTTCGTAGCCGAGGTTGCGCAGCACCTCGGCGATGCCGGACATGCCGGAGCCGCCGATGCCGACGAAATGGATGTGCCGGACCTTGTGCTTCATCGCGCGAGCTCCATGCAGCGTTGCGCGACGAGCGCGGCGGCGTCCGGCTTTCCCAGCGTGCGCGCCTTGCTTGCCATGTCGAGAAGCTTGGCGCGGTCGAGCGAGCGCAAAAGCGAGGCCAGGCGCTGCGGCGTCAGCTCGCGCTGCGGCAGCAGGATCGCGGCGCCGTTGTCGGCCAGAAAGCGCGCGTTCGCGGTCTGGTGGTCGTCGACCGCATGGGGAAACGGCACCAGGATGCTCGGCATGCCGCCGGCGGAGAGCTCGGCGACGGTCACCGCGCCGGCGCGGCAGATCACCAGGTCGGCCTCGGCGTAGCGCCGCGCCATGTCCTCGATGAACGCGAGGAGCTCGCCTTCGACGCCTGCCGCGGCGTAGTGCCGCTCGAGATCGCCGAGGTGCTTCTCGCCGGACTGGTGCACCACGCGCACTCTGCTCCCGAGCAGCGCGAGCGCGCGCGGCAGCGCTTCGTTGAGCGCCTGGGCGCCGAGGCTTCCGCCCACCACCAGCAGCCGCAGCGGGCCCTCGCGGCCGTCGAAGCGCCGCTGCGGTGGCGCGATGGCGGCGATTTCCGAGCGCACCGGATTGCCGGTCCACTCCGCGCCCTTCAACGCGCCGGGAAAGCCGACCATGACCTTGTCGGCGATCGCCGCCAGCACCCGGTTCGCAAGGCCCGGAATCGCGTTCTGCTCGTGCAGCGCAAGCGGGCGGTTGAGCAGCGAGGCCATCATGCCCCCGGGGAAGGCGACGTAGCCGCCCAGGCCGAGCACCACGTCGGGCTTGAGCCGCGAGAGGTGGCGCGCGCTCTCCCAGAACGAGTACAGCAGGTTCGCCGGCAGCAGCAGCTTTTGCAGCAGCCCTTTGCCGCGCGCCGCGCGGGCTCGAATCCACGCGGTCTCATGCCCGTGCCGCGGCACCAGCCGCTCTTCCATCCCGCCGCGCGCGCCCATCCACACCACCCGCCAGCCGGCCTCGCGCGCCCGCTCGGCGACCGCGAGCCCGGGGAAAATATGGCCCCCGGTACCCCCGGCCATGATGAGTAGTGTTCTAGGCATGAAGCCCCCGGGCGAGCTGCCGGTTCTCCCAGTCGATGCGCAGCAGGATCGCGAGCGCGACGAAGTTGGCGAGCAGCCCCGAGCCGCCGTAGCTCACCAGCGGAAGGGTGAGCCCCTTGGTCGGCAGCAAGCCCATGTTGACGCCCATGTTCACGAGCGCCTGAAACCCGAGCCAGACGCCGATCCCCTGCGCGGCGAGCGCGGCGAAATGCCGCTCGCGCTGGGCCGCCTGGCGCCCGACGACGAAGGCGCGAGCCACGATCCAGACGAAAGCGCCGATCACCAGCGCCACGCCAGCGAGGCCGAGCTCCTCGGCGATCACCGCCAGCAGGAAATCGGTGTGCGCCTCCGGCAGGTAATGCAACTTCTCGACGCTCGCCCCGAGGCCGACGCCGATCCATTCGCCCCGGCCGAAGGCGATCAGCGCATGCGAGAGCTGGTAGCCGCGGCCGAAGGGATCGGACCATGGATCCATGAAGCCGAAGATGCGCTGCATGCGGTAGGGCGAGGACAGCACCAGCAGCGCGAAGCCCGCGCCGAGCATGCCGATGAGGGCCGCGAAGTGCCTGCCGTTCATGCCGCCGAGAAACAGGATGCCGAACGTGGTCACGGCGACGACCACCAGCGCGCCGAAGTCGGGCTGGCGCAGCAGCAGCCACGAAACCAGCAGCATGACCGCGAGCATGGGCAGCAGGCCCTTCTTGAAGCTCTTCAGCACCGCGTGCTTGCGCACCGTGTAATCGGCGGCGTAGAGCACGACCACCAGCTTCATCAGCTCCGAGGGCTGGGCGGCGATGAGCGACAGGTCGAGCCAGCGCCGCGCGCCGTTGACTTCGCGCCCGAACCCGGGCACCAGCACCGCGACGAGGAGCGCCACGCAGCCCACGAAAAGCCATGGCGACGCCTTCTGCCAGAGGCGCACCGGCACCAGGAACACCGTGATCGCGGCGAACAGCCCCGCGGCGAGGAAGCTGCCGTGCCGGGCGAGGTACCACGCCGCGTTCTGCCCGGTATGGCGGCTCGCCTCGGCAGTGGCGATCGAGGCCGAATACACCATCACCAGGCCCATGGCGGCCAGAATCAGCGCCGCCCAGGCGAGAGAGCGGTCGTATTCGGCGCTCGGGGCACTGCGGGCGAAGACGTAAGTCTGGCTCACGGCTCCAGGCTCCTGACCGCGGCGGCAAACGCCTCGCCGCGCTGCCGGTAGTCGCGGAACATGTCGAAGCTCGCGCATGCGGGCGAAAGCAGCACCGCATCGCCGGGGGCGGCGAGCTCGGCGGCGCGCCGCACTGCCTGCTCAAGCGTCGCGCAACGCTCGGCGCGCGGGTGCGAAAGCACGCTTTCGATGAGGGGCGCGTCGCGGCCGATCAGCAGGACGCCGGCGGCAAGCCGGCCGACCGGCTCGCGCAGCGGCGAGAAGTCCTGGCCCTTTCCGTCTCCGCCCAGGATCAGCACGGTTTTCCGGCTCAAGCCCGCCAGCGCGGCGACCGTCGCCCCTACGTTGGTGCCCTTCGAGTCGTCGTACCAGTCGACGCCGCGCCGGCGCGCGACGTGCTGCAGCCGGTGCGGCAGCCCGCGGAAGCTGCGCAGCCCATCCGCCAGGGCATCCCGCGGAACGCCCGCGGCGCGAGCGAGCGCGCACGCGGCGAGCGCGTTCGCGAGGTTGTGCGAGCCATGGATGAAGAGCGCGGAGGCCTCCACGATCGGCTCCGCGCCCTCGACGAGCTTCTGCCCCGCAATACCGAAGTCGCGCGCCGTCGGCGGGGCATTCAGGCCGAAGCTCACGATGGCGCGGCCGGGCTGCGCCATGGCAGCCGAGCGCGCGTCATCGCGATTGAGCACCTGCGTGCCGCTGCCGGCGAATACGCGCGCCTTGGCGGCGCCGTACTCGTCGAGGCTCGAATAGCGGTCGAGGTGATCCTCGCTCAGGTTGAGCATTGCCGCCGCATCGGGCTCGAGCGACCACGTGGTCTCGAGCTGGTAGCTCGAGAGCTCGAGCGCCCATGCGGCCGGCGGCGCGCTGCGCCTGAGCAGCGCCTCGAGCACCGGCGGCCCGATGTTGCCCGCCACCTCGCAGTCTAGGCCGGCGCTGCGCAGCAGATGGCCGGTCAGCGCGGTCACCGTGCTCTTGCCGTTGGTGCCCGTGACGGCGAGCACCTTGCTTTTGTTCCGCCACGCGAACAGCTCGACGTCCCCGAGCACCGGAACGCCCCGGCGCAGCGCTTCGTGGATCAGCGGGTCGGCGAGCGCGAGCCCCGGGCTGACACAGACCAGGTCCATGCCCTCGAGCAGCGAAGCCTGGAACGCCCCGGTGCGCAGCTCGCCGGCGTAGTCGTCCTTTCGCGGCGGCGCGGCGCGCGTGTCCGCGACCCGCACGGTGCCGCCCTCGTGCTGCATCCAGCGCGCGACCGAGAGGCCCGTGTCGCCCAGTCCGAGCACCAGCACCCGCCGGCCCTGCAGCGCTACCGGGCGCGGCCTGTTCAGCAGCGAAAACGGCGGCTCGCGCATCATCGCAGCTTGAGCGTCGACAGCCCGAACAGCACCAGCATCATGGTGATGATCCAGAAGCGCACCACCACCTGGCTTTCCTTCCAGCCCTCGAGCTCGTAGTGATGGTGCAGCGGCGCCATGCGGAAAATGCGCTTGCCGCCGGTGATGCGGAAGTACAGCACCTGGATCATCACCGAGAGCGTCTCGACGACGAACACGCCGCCCATGATGAAAAGCACGATCTCCTGGCGCACGATGACGGCGACCGTGCCGAGCGCCGCGCCGAGCGCGAGCGCACCGACGTCGCCCATGAAGACTTCGGCGGGGTAGGCGTTGAACCACAGGAAGCCGAGCCCGGCGCCGGCGAGCGCGCCGCAGATCACCGCGAGCTCGCCCGCGCCGGCGATGTAGGGCAGTCCGAGGTACTTCGAGAACACGGCGTGGCCGGCGACGTAGGCGAAGATGCCAAGCGCGCTGCCGACCAGCACCGTGGGCATGATCGCGAGCCCGTCCAGGCCGTCGGTCAGGTTGACGGCGTTCGAGGTGCCGACGATCACGAAGAAAGTCAGCACCACGAAGCCCACGGCGCCGAGCGGATACGCGATGTGCTTGAAGAACGGCACGATCAGCTGGTTGAGCGCCGGCATGCTCTGCGAGAGGTAGGCGAGGTACACCGCGGCCGAGAGCCCGATCACCGACTGCCAGAAGAATTTCTGCCTGGCCGACAGGCCTTTCGGATTGCGGTGGACAACCTTGCGGTAGTCGTCGATCCAGCCGATGCTGCCGAAGGCGAGCGTCACGAGCAGCACCACCCACAGCAGCCGGTTGGAGAGATCGCCCCAGAGCAGGGTCGTCACGCAGATCGACACCAGGATCAACGCCCCGCCCATGGTCGGGGTGCCCGCCTTGGTCAGATGCGAGCGCGGGCCGTCGTCGCGCACCGCCTGGCCGATCTTGTACGCCGTCAGCTTGCGGATCATGTACGGACCCAGGATCAGCGAGACGGCAAGCGCCGTGAGGCAGGCGAGCACCGCTCGCAGCGTGATGTAGTTGAAGACATTGAACGCACGCACGTCCTTCGCCAGCCACTGGGCGATCTCGAGCAGCATCAGTGACCTCCCTGGGCGGCGGCCCCGGTGAGCGCCGCCACGACGCGTTCCATGCGCATGAAGCGCGATCCCTTCACGAGCACGGTCTTGCCGCTGACCTCGCCGATCAGCTGTTCCAGGCTGCCGAAGTGCCGGGCGCCGGCGCCGAACCCGTCGACCGCGCCGCGCGCAGCCTCGCCGGTCGCAAGCAGGCGGGAAATGCCCTTCTCGCGCGCGTAGGCGCCCACTTCGCGGTGGAATTCCGGCCCGCGGCTGCCCACCTCGCCCATGTCGCCGAGCACCAGCACCGTAGGCCCGGGGCACGACGCGAGCACGTCGATCGCCGCGAGCACCGAGTCGGGGTTCGCGTTGTAAGTATCATCGATGACGGTGACGCCGGCGGCGGTCTGCCTGACCTGCAGCCGCCCGGCATAGGGACGAAATTCGGACAGTCCTTCGGCGATGGTACGCAGCGCGACCCCCGCCGACACCGCGCAGGCGGCGGCGGCGAGCGCATTGCGCACGTTGTGAAGCCCGGGGATCGCGAGCGTCGCGGCCGCTTCCCCCTCGGCGCTCCGGATGCGCAGCTCGCTCGAGAGCGGCTTGAGCGCGTAGCTCCCGGTCACGGCGACGGAGCGCTCCAGGCCGAAGTCCAGCACCGTGCGGCTTGCGGCCGCCTTGCGAAACAGCTCGGCGTGGGCGTCGTCGGCGTTCACCACGGCGACGCCCTCCGGCGGCAGCGCGCCGTACACGCTCGCATTCTCGGCCGCGACCTCGTCCACCGAGCGCATGAACTCGAGGTGCTCGCGCTGCGCGTTGTTCACCAGGGCGACGGTGGGCTGCGCGATCGCCGCGAGCAGCGCGATCTCTCCCTTGTGGTTCATCCCCAGCTCGATCGCGCAATAGCGGTGCGCATCGCGCAGGCGAAGCACGGTAAGCGGCACCCCGATGTCGTTGTTGAAGTTCCCGCCGGTCGCGAGCACCGCCGCTTCGCCGGCGTGCCGGCGCAGGATCGACGCAAGCATCTCCTTCACGGTGGTCTTGCCGTTCGAGCCGGTGACCGCGATGGCGACCGGCTTGAAGCGAGCGCGCCAGTGCCGCGCAAGATCCCCGAGCGCGCGCCGGGTGTCGTGCGTCACGATGACCGGAAGCGGATAGGGCCCGACGTAGCGCTCATCGACCATCGCCGCCGCGGCGCCGGCGCCGCTCGCCGCCGCGAGAAACGCGTGGCCGTCGAAGCGCTCGCCGCGCAGCGCGACGAACAGCTCTCCCGCGCGCAGCGACCGGGTGTCGGTGGACACGCCGGTGAAAAGCGCGTCGGCGCCCGAGCGCCGGGCGCCGATCGACTGCGCCGCCTCGCGCACGCTCATCATGGCCGCTCCCGACGCGCAAGCGCCGAGCGCACTGCCGCCTCGTCGGAGAACGCGAGCCGCCTGCCCGCGATCTCCTGGTAGTCCTCGTGACCCTTTCCGGCAACCAGCACCACGTCCTGCAGCGCCGCCCCGCCGACCGCCTGTTCGATCGCCATCGCGCGGTCTGGCTCGATGTCGCAGCGTTCCGCGATTCCACGCTCGATCGCCTCGATGATGGCGAGCGGATCTTCGCTGCGCGGGTTGTCCGAGGTGAGCAGCACCCGGTCGGCAAGGCGTGCCGCGACCTCGCCCATCAGAGGGCGCTTGGCGGGATCGCGGTCGCCGCCGGCGCCGAATACCGCGATCAGCCTGCCGCCGCGGGCGTCGGCGACCGGGCGCAACGCCAGAAGCACCTTCTCCAGGGCGTCCGGCGTGTGCGCGTAGTCCACCACCACCAGAGGCTGCTCTGCGATCGCCTGCATGCGGCCGGGCACCGGCGGCAGCTCGGAAAGCAGCGCCGCAGCATCGGCGAAAGGCACCCCGTACGCGACCAGGACCCCGAGCACGCCGAGCGCGTTGGCGAGATTGAAGCGGCCCAGCGGCTTCACCGCGGTGCGCGCTGCGCCCCAGCTCGAATCGAGCTCGACCCTGGCGCCATCGACGGCAGACACGGCAATGAACTCGCTCACGCTGCCCGGCACGACGCTGGCGCGCGACAGGCTGTACCCGATGGTGCGCACGCCGCGCCGCGCAAGGCGCTGCGCGAGCTGCACGCCGAAAACGTCGTCGAGGTTCAGCACCGCGCATCCCAGGCCGGGCGTGTCGAACAGCAGCGCCTTCGCCTGCGCATAGGCCTGCATCGATCCGTGGTAGTCGAGGTGGTCGTGGGAAAGGTTGGTGAACAGCGCGCACGCGAAGCGCACGCCGTTCACGCGTCCCTGCGCGAGCCCGTGCGAGGACACCTCCATCGCCACGGCGCTCGCGCCGTCTGCAAGAAAGTCCTTCAGCACCCGGTGCAGCTCGAGCGGGTCGGGCGTGGTGTTCGAGGCGCCCGAGAGCGCGCCGGGATAGCCGCTGCCGAGCGTCCCGACCACGGCGGCCCTGGCGCCCCGCCGGCCGAGCAGCGCCGCGATCCACTGGCTGCACGAGGTCTTGCCGTTGGTGCCGGTCACGCCGCAGGTCCAGAGCGACTCGGAGGCTCGTCCGTAGAACTCGTGCGCGAGAAACCCCGCCTGCCGCCTGAGGTCCTGAACGCCGAGGTTCGGCACGCGCCACTGCTCGCGCCAGGAGAAGCCGCCGCTTTCCCAGAGCACCGCGGCCGCGCCGTGGCCGATCGCCTCGGCGATGTGCGCGCGTCCGTCGGCCGTCTCGCCCGGATAGGCGAAAAACGCCACGCCCGGAGCGCACCGGCGGCTGTCCGAGGAAAGCCGCTCGATCATCGCCCCTTGGGCAGCGAGATGCGCGAACGGCTCCAGTCCCTTGGATCCCACAGCTCTGCCCAGCATCCCAGCCACGCCGCCATCCATGCCTGCATCACGTGCTCTCCTTCGCCACTTCGCCGGGCCCGGGCATGCGCACCGGCTCGAGCGGCGCGTCGTGCGGCACGGCGAGCAGGCGCAACGCCCTTTCCATCACCTGTGCGAACACCGGCGCGGCAACCGTTCCGCCGTAGTACTCGCCGGCCGAAGGCTCGTCGATCATGACCGCCACCACGACGCGCGGCGCCGACGCGGGCGCCAGGCCGACGAAGGAAGCAAGATACTTGTCGGAGGCGTAGCCGCCGTTCTCCTGCTTGTGCGCGGTGCCGGTCTTGCCGGCGACGCGCCAGCCCATGATGCGCGCGCGCGGGCCGGTGCCGCCGGGCTGCACCGCGAGCTCGAGCATGCGGCGCACCGCTCTTGCCGCTTCGGCGGAAAGCACCTTCTCGCCGCTCGCCACGGCGCCGGATCTGACCAGGGTGAGCGCTACCAATTCCCCGTCGCGGGCGAACAGGGTGTAGGCCCGGGCGAGCTGCACCAGGCTCACCGAGATGCCGTGTCCGTAGCCCATCGTGGCCTGCTCGATCGTCCGCCATTCCCGGTAATGGCGCAGTCTTCCCGCCGCGGCGCCCGGAAAGCCGAGCTCCGGCGCGGCGCCGAAGCCGGCCCGCCGGAAGAGATCCCACATCGCCTCGCGCGGCAGCGCGAGGGCGAGCTTCGCCGCGCCGACGTTGGAGGACTTCTGCAGCACCTGCGCCACGCTGAGCGAAGCCGCGGGATGAAGGTCGCGAATGGTGTAGCTGGCGAGCGGGAATCTGCCCTGCCCGGTGGCAATGGAGGTGCGCGGCGTGACTTTCCCGGTTTCGATCGCGAGCGCGACCGTGAACGGCTTGAGCGTGGAGCCCGGCTCGAACAGGTCGGTGATCACCCGGTTTCGCAGCTGGGCCCCGGTGAGGCGAGCCCGGTTGTTCGGGTTGTACGAGGGGACATTCGCGAGCGCGAGAATCTCGCCGCTGCGCACGTCGAGCGCGACCAGTCCGCCCGCCTTCGCCCGGTGCTGCAGCACCGCGCCCTTCAGGGCGCTGTAAGCGAGGCTTTGCAGCGTGGCGTCGATCGACAGGACGAGATCGTGTCCGTCCTGCGCGGCACGGATCGATTCGACGTCCTCCACGATGCGCCCGAGCCGGTCTCTCAGGACCCGCCGGCTCCCCGGCGTGCCGCCCAGCCTCGCCTGGTGCGCGAGCTCGACGCCTTCCTGGCCGGTGTCGTCCACGCCGGTAAATCCGATAATGTGGGCAGTCACTTCGCCTGCCGGGTAGTAGCGCCGATACTCGCGATGCTGATGAATGCCGCTCAAGCCGAGGCTCGCCACGGCCTCGGCGGTTTCCGGTGCGACCAGCCGCTTCAGATAGACGAAATCGCGCGAGGTGTCGGCGAGCTTCGTCTGCAGCTCCGCCGCATCCACGCCGAGTAGCGCGCCGAGTGCTCTGCGTTGCTTGCGGGAGAGCTCGGCGTCGGCGGGAATGGCCCAGATCGACTTGACCGGGGTCGAGATCGCCAGCGCCTCGCCGTTACGGTCGAGGATCCGGCCGCGCGTGGCCGGCACATGGATGACGCGGGAATAGCGCGCGTCGCCCTTCTCCTGCAGGAAGTCGGTCCGCATCGCCTGCAGATAGAGCGAGCGGGCCGCCAGCACCGCAAACGCGGCGAGGAGCGCAGCGAGCACGAAGCGCGCGCGCCACACCGGGAGCCGGACCAGCCCCTGCGCCGCCGCGCTCACCTGCCACCGTCTCGGGCCAGGATCCGCACGCGCCGCGGATCGGGAGAGCGCATCCCCAGGGTGCGGGTCGCGATGCTCTCGACGCGCGCGTGCAGTCCCCAGGTGCTGGCTTCGAGCTGCAGCCGGCCGTATTGGACATCGAGCTCGCGCGCGCGGCCGTTCTCGCGCTCGAGCTCCGAGAACAGCTTGCGCGCCTTGTGCTGTGAGGTGACGAGCCCGAGCGCGCAGGCGACGAGAACTGCGAGGAGGAGGAGGTTCAGTTTCGCCACCGCGCGTCGGGCTCGATTCGATTCGGTTGGGGAAAAGCGTAAGGCACCGCGGTGCGCTCGGCGACGCGAAGGCGTGCGCTGCGCGCGCGCGGATTTGCCGCGATCTCCGCGGCCGTGGGTCGGATGGCACGGCCGAGAAGCTTGAGCGGCGGTTGTGGCATTTCGCTGGCGCGCAGCGGCAAATCCCGGGGCACGTCGGGGCGCGCGGCGCGTTGCATGAACCGCTTCACGATCCGGTCTTCCAGCGAATGGAAGCTGATGAGCGCGAGCCTGCCGCCCTCGGCGAGGCGCGCGAGCGCCTGGGGCAGCATCAGCGACACTTCCTCAAGCTCCCGATTGACGTGAATCCGTATAGCCTGAAAGGTGCGCGTCGCCGGATCCTGGCCCGGCTCGCGTGTGCGGACCGCCTGACCCACGAGATCGGCCAGTTGCCGGGTGCGCAGGAGTGGCTCGCGGCCGCGCGCAGCAACAATCGCCGCTGCAATCTGTTTAGCAAACCGTTCTTCGCCATACGAGCGGATGACCTCCCTGATTTCTTGTTCTTGCGCCCGCGCGAGCCACTGCGCCGCCGACTCGCCGCTGCCCGGATCCATGCGCATGTCGAGCGGGCCGTCGCCGCGAAACGAGAAGCCGCGCCCGGCATCCTCGAGCTGGGGCGAGGACAGGCCGAGGTCGAACAGCATGCCGTGCGCGAGCCCCACGCCCGCCGCATCGAGCGCCTCGGAAAGCGCGCCGAAGTTCGAGTGCACGAAGGCGAACCTGGGGTCCACGATGGCGCGCGCCGCGGCCATGGCCTCGGGATCCCGGTCGAGCGCCACCAGACGGCCCGTCGGCCCGAGCCGCTCGAGGATCGCCCGGCTGTGCCCGCCGCGGCCGAAGGTGCCGTCCACGTAGACGCCATCGGCGCGGATGGCGAGCGCCTCGACGGCTTCGGACTGAAGTACCGGGGTATGCATAGTCCTCGCTCACAGCGAGAAGTCCTCCATGCCGGCAGGCGCGCCGCCGGCGCCCGAGAGCGCCTGGCCGAGCTTCGCCGCCCAGACCGCGGAATCCCAGAGCTCGAAGTAGTGCCCCTGGCCCACCATCATCGCGTCGCGCTCCAGCCTGGCGTGCAGGCGCAGCGCGTTCGGCAGCAGGAGGCGGCCCGAGCCGTCGGGGGCGACGTGTTCCTCGAAGCCGAGCAGCAGGCGCTTCCACCAGCTCGCCTGGGGATGAAAGCTCGGAAACGCCTCCACGCGCGAGCGCACCGGCTCCCATTCGGCTGCCGGATAGATGAGCACGCACCCGTCCGGATGCGCCGTCAGCACCAGCGCCCTGCCCGAATCGAGCAGCGCGGCGCGGTGGCGCGTCGGGATAGCGACGCGCCCCTTGGCGTCGAGCGTAATGACTGCTGCTCCGTGGAATCCTCCGCTCATATGGCTCGTTTGCCACTTTTTCCTACCTTTTACCACTTTAACGGGGATCAATCTTTTCGGTCAAGCGCTTTTTATAGTTGCGACAAGGACTTAGCACGAATTTAGAAGGCAGTTTCTGTGGCAAAGCAATTCTTATATATCAAGTACTTATATTTCTAAGTCAATGTTTTCCGTGAAGAATGTCCTCATGAGAAGAACTGGGATAATTTCCGCTTCCATGATCGATAAATCTTTCCCGAGCCCTGAAGCGGCACTCGCCGACGTCCCGGATGGCGCCACCATCCTGATCGGCGGGTTCGGCAACGCCGGACTGCCCGCCGCCCTGATCGATGCCCTGATCGCCCAAGGCGCGCGCAACCTGACCATCGTCAACAACAATGCCGGGAACGGCGATACCGGCCTCGCGGCGCTGATCAAGGCTCGTCGCGTGCGCAAGATCCTGTGCTCGTTTCCGCGCCAGACCGACTCCTGGCACTTCGATGCGCTGTACCGCGCGGGAGAGATCGAGCTCGAGCTGGTGCCCCAGGGCACGCTCGCCGAGCGCATCCGCGCGGCGGGAGCGGGCGTCGGCGCGTTCTACACCCCGACCGCCTACGGCACCCGGCTCGCGCAAGGCAAGGAGACGCGCCGCATCGGCGAGCGCGATTACGTGCTCGAGTATCCGATCGACGCGGACTACGCGCTGGTGAAGGCGGATCGCGCCGATCGCTGGGGAAACCTGGTGTACCGCAAGAGCGCGCGCAACTTCGGGCCGATCATGGCGGCCGCTGCGCGCTGCACCGTGGTGCAGGTGCGCGAGACGCTCGAGCTCGGCGCGCTCGACCCCGAAGCCATCGTCACCCCCGGCATCTTCGTGCAGCGCGTGGTGCGCGTTGCCCCCTCACTGAAGAAGGCGGCCTAGATGAAGAAGCTCGACAAGAAGCAGCTCGCCGCGCGCGTCGCGCGCGACATTCCGGAAGGCGCCTACGTCAACCTGGGGATCGGGCTGCCGACGCTGGTCGGCGATTACCTGCCCAAGGGGCGCGAGATCATCCTGCACAGCGAGAACGGCATCCTGGGCGTCGGGCCGAAACCCGCACCGGGCGAGGAGGACGAGGACCTCATCAACGCCGGCAAGGAGCCGGTGACGCTGCTCCCGGGCGGCGCCTATTTCCACCATGCCGACTCGTTCGGCATGATCCGCGGCCGGCACCTCGACTACTGCATCCTGGGCGCGTTCCAGGTCTCGGTGGCCGGCGATCTCGCCAACTGGCATACCGGCGGCGCCGACGCGATTCCCGCGGTCGGCGGCGCGATGGATCTCGCGGCGGGCGCGAAGCAGGTGCTGGTCATGATGGAGCACCTCACCAAGAAGGGCGAGAGCAAGATCGTCGAGCGCTGCACCTACCCGCTCACCGGCGCGCGCTGCGTGAACCGCATCTACACCGACCTCGCGGTGATCGACGTGAAGCCCGACGGGCTCCACGTGATCGAGATGGTCGAAGGGCTGTCGTTCGAAGAGCTGCAGCGCCTGAGCGGCGTGCCGCTCAAGCGCCTCGCCACGGCCGCCTAGCGCTTACTGCCTGGGTATCCCCGCTCTGCGCACCACGCCCTCGTAGTCCTCGATCTCGCTGCGCACGAAGCGCGCGAAGTCCTCGGGCGACATGTCCATCGGGTCGTTGCCGAGGTTCATCAGCCTCTTCTTGACTTCCGGATCGGCCAGCGCCCGGCGCACGTCGGCATTGATCTTCTTCACGATGTCCGCCGGCACGCCGGCAGGCCCCCACAGTCCGAACCACAGCGGGGCATCTGCGCCCTTCACGCCCGCCTCGCCGGTGGTCGGCACGTCCGGCATCACGGGATTGCGCTTTGCGGTGCTCACCGCGAGCGCGCGCAGCTTGCCGCTCTGGAGGTGCGACTTGCCCGCGGAGAGCGGCACCCAGTAGCAGTCGACCGAGCCGGAGAAGATCGCCTGCACCACCTCGGGCGTGCCCTTGAACGGCACCTGCGTCACCTTGATATTCGCCGCGGCGATGAACTTTTCCGTGTTCAGATGCGTGCCGCTGCCGATCCCGGCATGGCCGAAATTGATCGCCGTGGGCTTGGACTTGCCGTAGTTGACGAGATCCATGAGCGTCTTGTGCGGCGAGCTCGGCGACACCACCAGGACGTTCGGCAGCATCGCGAGCGGCGCGATATCCACGAAATCCTTCGTCGTTTCGTAGGGGAGCTTGGCGTAGATCGCCGGATTGACGGCGTGCGCGTTGGAGTTGATGAGCAGCGTATAGCCGTCGGCGTCCGCCTTCGCCACCACCGCCGAGCCGATCGAGCCGCCCGCCCCCGAGCGATTCTCGGCCACCACCGGCTGCCCCCAGTATTCCGAGAGCTTGGCGGCGACGATGCGCCCGAGAATGTCGGTCGCGCTGCCGGGCGTGAACGAGATCACCGTGCGCACCGGCTTGGTCGGGTAGGTCTGCGCCAGGGCCGGCATTGCACAGGCCACCAGCAGCAAAACGCTTAGATACAGATTGATCGTGCGCTTCATGTTACCCCTCCTCCAAGGGAAAAAAGCAGTCTATCTCATGCCTGGGCGATGCGGAGCACCGCCTTGACGGTGTCGCCGCTAGCCGAGTCGGCGGCCGCCCGGTTGATGTCGGCCAGGTCGTAGAGCCGGATCAGCCGCTCTACCGGCAGGCGGCCGGCGCGCCACTCCTCGAACAGGCGCGGGAAGAAAGCCTGCGGCGGCGCGTCGCCCTGGATGCAGCCGCGCAGCGTGCGGCCGTGCTGGAGCTGCGCCATCTCGATCTCCGCCCTGACCCCGGCGCGCGCGCTGCCGACGAGGCAGCAAACGCCCATGGGGGCAAGCGATTCGAGTGCCTGGCGCAAGGCCTGCGGCGCGCCCGCCGCCTCCAGCGCAAAGCGCGCCCCGGCGCCGCCGGTGGCCCGCTTCACGGCCGCCACGCAGTCCCCCCCTGCCGGATCGACGACGTGTGTCGCGCCGAGCTCGCGCGCGAGCGCCAGCCGCTTCGGATGGGGATCGATCGCAACGATCGGATGGCAGCCCGCGATCTTCGCCGCCATCAGGCCGGCGAGGCCTACGCTTCCCGTCCCGAACACCGCGAACGCGCTGCCCGGCTCCGGCCGCAGGACGTTGAAGACCGCCCCCGCGCCGGTATTGACACCGCAGGCGAACGCGGCGGCGACCTCCAGCGGCAAGTCCTCGGGCAGCTTGACGACGTTCGCTTGCGTGGCGAGCGCGTGCGTGGCGAAGGACGACTGCTGAAAGAAGGCGCCGTAGACGTCCTCGTTTCCCCGCCGCAGCGGCGCGCGTCCGTCGCGCAGGCGCCCGCCGAACTTGATGCGCCGCGCGCTCGCGCAGTAGCCCGGCAGCCCCCGCACGCACGCCTCGCAGCCGCCGCAGGACGGCGACACCATCATCACGCGATCGCCTGCGGCCACTTCTCGTACTTCGGGGCCCACGCGCTCGACGATGCCGGCGCCTTCGTGGCCGAAGACGCAGGGATAGGGGATACCGAAATAGTCGTCGCGGGCGTGCAGATCGGTCTGGCACACGCCCGAGGCCACCACGCGTACGATCAGCTCGTCGGCACCGGGATCGGCGAGCTCCAGCCGCTCCAGCCGGAAGGGCGCGCCCTTTTCAGGAACCAGCGCCGCGGTGATCTGCATGCGCTTTTGCCCAGTAGTCTTCGGCGCTCTTGGATCTCGCAAGCGCCTCGGCCGTCTCGTATCCCGGCGCCATCGCCGCCGAAGTTCCCGCGAGCACCTGGTGGTGGTCGATGTTCAGCAGCCGCAGCCAGCTCTGCTGGCCCATGGTGAGGGCGATGAAGCAGCCGAGCTCGACCAGCTCGGGCTCGCCGAAGTGGCGGTGCATGCGCTCCCAGAAGACGTCGTCGGTCTGCAGGCGCCAGGTGATCGCCTCGGCATAGGCGAGCGCCGCCTTTTGCCGCTCGTCGTAGCGCGCCGATTTCTCGAAGTTGAGGAGATCCTTGACGTCCTTTTCCATGACGCCGGCGGCGGCGGCCTTGATCGAGCGCTGGTTGCCGCAGTAGTCGCACTGCACCGAGCGCGACACGTAAAGGCGGCACAGCTCCTTGATGGCGTGCTCGCAGACGCCGTTCTTGAAGATGTCGCGCCAGGCGTTCGCGAACGCCCAGAACGCGCCGGGCACGTGCGCGCGCACCGCCGAGCTCTCCGGGCGCGGCGTGCCCTCGCGCCGGCAGCGCTCCATCTCCTTGCGCATCTCCGTGTCCATCCGCTCGAGCGGAAAGTAGCTGATCCGTTGCTTAGGAGAGTCCATCGCTCACCTCCACGTTCTCCGGTTTCAGGTCGATGCCGGAGGCCTTCGCCTGCATCACCATTAGCGTGGCAAAGTCCTCCTCGGTCATGCCGTGGCCGATCATGGTCTGCAAGAGGTCGCGCGTGAGCGAGGTGAGCGGCATCGGCACCTCGAAGTGCCGCCCCGCGTCGAGCCCCAGGTCGAGGTCCTTGCGCAGCAGGTGCGGCGTGAAGGTCGCCTTGAAGTCGAGGTTCACCAGCGCCGGGGTCTTGTAGCGCGTGAACATCGAGCCCATCACGCTCTTGTTCAGGAAATCCAGAAACGCATGGCGCGGCATGCCGGCCTTCTGCGCGAGGATCGTGATCTCGGAGAGCGACTGGATCACCACCCCGAGCATCACGTTGTGGCAGATCTTGGCGATGCGGGCGAGCTCGCCTTCGCCGACGTAGCTCGAGCCGGTGCCCATCATGTCGAGGTAGGGCCGCGCCGCCTCGTAGGCCGCCTTCGGTCCCGACACCACGAAGGTCAGCTTTCCCGCCTTGATCACCTTCGCGTTGCCGCTCACCGGCGCCGCCAGGTACTCGATCCCCTTCGCGGCGAGCATGCGGCGCAGCTCCGCCGAGCCGCCCAGCGAGATCGACGAGCACTCCACCACCATACGCGGCTTCTTCGCGCCCGGTTTTCCCGAAGTGGACAGCATCTTCGCCATGACTTCCTGCACGTCGTCCCAGGTCGACACCATGCAGAACACAATGTCTCTCGAGGACAGCTCTTGCAGCTCATCGACAACCTTCGCGCCGTACTTCGCGAGCGGCTCGGCCTTCGCCTTGGTGCGGTTCCACACCGCGATGTCGCAGCCGCCCTTGGCGAGGCGCGCCGCCATCTCGTAGCCCATGCGGCCGGTGCCGATCCAGCCGAGCGTCAGCTTTTTTTCAATAGGGGTTGGCAATCGGCAGCTCCTCCGCGGGGTAGAGGGAAATGATCTTGGCGCCCGAGGGCGTGAGCACGACTTCCTCCTCGATGCGCGCGGCCGAGATGCCGTCCGTTGCCGGGCAGTAGGTCTCGACCGCGAACACCATGCCGGCTTTCAGCTCGATCGGCTCGCGCAGCGAGGTGAGC
>DATKAX010000454.1:0-5281 GCA_035514595.1 Burkholderiales bacterium | reverse complement strand
GGCAGGAACGTGGCGACCCCGGGCACGTAGGTCACGGTCGCGAGCACCACCAGGTTGATGAGGAGGAAGGGCCACACGCCGCGCGTGATGTCGACCACGTTCTTGTTGAGCGTCGAGGCGGCGACGAAGATGTCGAGCCCGAAGGGCGGCGTGATCATCGCGATGCACACCGTGACGCCGATGATCAGGCCGAAGTGCACCGGGTCGATGCCGAAGGACTGCGCCACCGGGAACAGCGTCGGAACGAGCACCAGCATCGCCGCGCCCGGGTCGATGAACATGCCCGCGATCAGAAACACCGCGTTGACGATCAGCAGGAACAGGACCGGTCCGGCGTCGATCGCCTGCATGAAGGCGAGCACCGCCTGCGGCACGCGCGCGATGGTGATGAAGTAGGAAAGCGCGCTGCCCACCGCGATCAGCGTGAAGATCACGGTGGTGAGCACCGCGCTGCGCTGCGCGACGCGCAGGAAGGCGCCGAAGCTGAGGGTGCGGAACACGACAGCCTCGACGAACAGCGCATACAGCACGCTCACCGCGGCGGCCTCGGTCGCGGTGAACACGCCGGAGTAGATGCCCCCCAGGATGATGGCCGGCATGCCGAGCGCCCAGGCCGTGCCGCGCATCGCCTCGGCCGCCGCGGCGCGCCGCTCGGCCGCGCTGCCCACGCCGCGGCGCCACACTTCCCAGGCGACGAGCGCATGGAACGCCAGGCCCAGGACGACGCCGACCGCCAGCCCGCCGGCGAACAGGCGGCTGATCGAGGTCTCGGTGAGCCAGGCATAGATGATCAGCGAGATGCTGGGCGGGATGAGCAGCGCCGTTTCCGCCGACGAGATCACCAGGCCGAGGCTGAACTTCTCGCTGAAGCCGGTCTCGCGCAGTCGCGGATACATCAGGCGGCCGAGCGCCGCCACGGTCGCGGGCGCCGAGCCCGACACCGAGCCGAAGGCCATCGAGGAAACCACGGCGGCGTGCCCGGCGCCGCCGCGCACGCCGCGGAAGCCGGCCTCAGCGGCGCGGCTGAGGAGCCGCGCGATGCGCCCGCCGGCCATCAGCTCGCCGGCGAACACGAAGAAGGGAATCGCGAGCAGCACGCTGTGGTTGATGCCGCCGACCATCTTCTGGATCAGGATCTCGTCGGGCATCGAGCCGTACCAGGTCGCCTTCACCAGGTAGACCGGGACCGCGAGCACCAGGAACAGCTCGAAGCCGAGCACCAGCATCGCCACGGCGAGCGCGATGATGACCCAGATCATGGCGCGCCGCCGCCGCCCAGCCAGGCCGCCGTCGCGGGCTGCAGGCGCGCATCGCGCACCCGCGCGAGGCGCAGCAGGAAGCGGAACGCCATCGAGGCGAAGCCGATGGCGGGCGCCACGTACAGGATGTAGGTCGGCACGCCGAGCGTCGGGCTCATCTGGCCGGTGCCCATGACGAAGCGGGTGAGCTGCACGGCGATGATCGCCGCGCCGAGGCAGAATACGAGGCCGACCGCATCGATCAGCGCGAACAGGGCGCGCTCGCGGGCTGCGCGCAGCCGGCCGCGGACCACGTCGACCGACACCTGGCGGCCGACCTCCAGCGTGATCCCAGCGGCGAGGAACACCACCCACACCAGCATGTAGCGGGCCGCCTCGTCGACCCAGGCGAGCGCGCTCGCATAGGACGGCGCCAGCGCGCGCACCAGCACGTTGACCCCGTAGAGGAGGGTCATGACGATGAGCACCGCCGCCGCGCCGTAGCGCTCGGCGGCGCCCAGGCCGTCGGCGAGCCTGCCGAGCCAGGCCCTCACTTGCCGAGGGCTTGCAGCTCCTTCTCGTACAGGTCGATGAGCGCCTTGCCCTCGGCGCCGGCCTGCGCGATATAGGCGTCGCGCGCCTTCGGGTAGACCACGGCGCGCAGCCTGGCACGCTCGGCCTCGTCGGCGACGCGCACGTTGAGCCCGACCTTCTTGAAGAACGCGAGCGACTTCGCGGCGTCGGCCTCCTTGCCCTCGTCGACCTCGGGCGCCACCTCGCGGAAGGCCGCCTTGATCACCTCTCGGTGAGAGGCGGGCAGGCGCTGCACGAAGCGCGGGCTGAGCATGATGCACTCGACGATGGCGCCGTGGTCGGTCACCAGCAGGTTCTTCTGCACCTCGAAGAACTTCATCTTCTCGATGATGTCGAGCGGGTTCTCCTGCGCGTCGATGACCCCGGTCTGCAGCGCGGTGTAGAGCTCGCCGAACGGCAGCACGATCGCCGAGGCGCCGAGCGCGCTGAACTGCTGGATCAGGATCTTCGAGTCCATCACGCGGAAGCGCTGCCCGGCGATGGCCGAGAGATCGTCGAGCGGCTTGTTGGAGGTGAGCTGCTTGCGCCCGCCGGACCACAGGAACACCGGCTCGAAGCCGCGCTTGCCGAAAGATGCCAGCACCGCCTGGCCGAGCTTGCCCTCCCGCAGCGTGCGCGACTTCGCGCGGTCGGTCGGGAAGATGTAGGGCACGTCGAAGATCGACACCGCGGGGTTGAAGCCGCCGAGGAACGACGCCGGCGCGATCATCATTTCCAGCGTGCCGATCTGCACGCCTTCGCCCATCTCGCGCGCGCCGCCGAGCTGCGAGGACGGGAACACCTGGATCTCGACCGCGCCGTTGGTGCGCTTTTTCACCAGCTCGGCGGCCTTCAGTAGCCCGCGGTGCTTCGCCGTGGTGGGCGGATCCTGGGATGCAAGCTTGGCGACGAATTCAGCGGCGCCCGCCGGCAGCGCGGCGGCAAGCGATACGGCGGCGGCGCACAGCCACGACCTGAATGGGATCGGCATGGTTTTCTCCTCCTCTAGCGGCGAGGCTAGCACAAGCCGCCCGCGGCGAGGGCGGTGTTTTCGATTACGAAGGGTGGGCCTGCTGCTCCGGGCCGCCGATCAGCGAAACCACGGCATCTGAAGGAAGCGGCGGCATGCTCGCTTCCCAGTCGACATAGCGCTTTCTGAGATCGAGGAGCCTTTGCGACTGTCGCTTCGCCAGGTTGGCGCGCTCGCGCGGATCTTTTGAAAGGTCGAACAGGTACTCGTGGCCTTCGATCGAGAGCCACTTCCAGCGCCCCGCGCGCACCGCTTTCTGATCGCGGAACTTCATGCGCCAGAAAAGCTCGCGCTCGACGACCACTTCCGGCTTCCCGAGGTTCGCGAGCAGGCTCAGGCCGTCGAGGGGATAGTCGGGGTGCGCCGCAACGCCGGCCGCTTCCAGGAAAGTGGCGACCCAGTCCATGGTGATCGCGTGCTGCGTGCTCACCCCGCCGGGGGCGATACGCCCGGGCCAGCGCACGATGTACGGCACGCGGATGCCGCCTTCCAGCAGGTCCATCTTCTTGCCGACGAGCGGCCACATGTCCGAGAAGCGCTCGCCGCCGTTGTCGCTCGTGAACACCACCAGCGTGTTTTCATCCGCGCCGCTGTCGCGCAAGGCCTGCAGCAGCCGGCCGATGCCCTCGTCCATGTGCCGGATCATCTCGAGGTAGGTCGCCACCGAGCCGCCGTCGAAGTGGTAGAGATTCTCGAGGCGGCGGGACTCGGCCTCGTCGGCGCGCGTCTCCCACGGCCAGTGCGGCGCGGTGTAGTGCAGCGAAAGCAGAAACGGCTTGTCCTTCTGCCGCTTCACGAATTTGATCGCCTCCCCGGAGAGCAGATCGGTGAGGTAGCCTGCGCGGCGCACCTCGGTCTCGTCCTGGTAGAGGTCGTACGCTCCCCGGGAATCGACGTGCGTGAAGTAATCGACGCCGCCGCTCATCGGCCCGAAGAACTGCTGGTAGCCGCTTTTCAGCGGCCCGAAGTGCGGCAGGAAGCCGAGGTGCCACTTGCCGACGAGCGCCGTGGCGTAGCCCGCATCGCGCAGCAGCGAGGCGAGCGTCGGATGCGCGGGCGGCAGGCCGAGCACGCTGCTCCCGCGCCCCCGGCCGGCGAGCGGCTCGTCGGCGGCGCCCTGCAGCCGGTGCTGCCAGCGTCCGGTGGCGAGGGCGAAGCGCGTCGGCGAGCACACCGAGGAGTTCGCGTAGCCGTCGGTAAAGCGCAGCCCTTCTGCCGCCATGCGATCGAGCACCGCAGAGCACTGCGTCCTGCCGCCGTAGCAGCCGAGGTCGGCGTAGCCGAGGTCGTCGGCGAGGATGAAGACGAAGCTCGGCCGCACGCGCTACTGGCCGGGCTTGAAGCCGGAGGCGCGGATCACCGGCCCCCATTTCTCGTAGTCCGCCTTGAGGATCGCGCCAAGCTCGGCCGGACCGAGCCCGGTCGGCTCGAGGCCCATCTGCTCGAGCTTTCCCTTCAGCGCCGGATCGCGCACCGCGGCGACCGCCGCCGCGGAAAGCCGGTCGATCACGGCCTGCGGCGTGCCGGCGGGCGCGAACAGCGCATACCACGGCACCGCCTCCATGTCGTAGCCCGACTCCTTGAAGGTCGGCACGTCCGGAAACGCCGCCGAGCGCCGCGCGCCCGAGGTGGCGAGAAGGCGCGCCTTGCCGGCCTTCACCAGCGTGCCGATGTCTGCGGCGACCGTGGAGATCGCCGAGATCTCGCCCCCGGCGATCGCCTGCATCGCGTGCGCCGTGCCCTTGTAGGGCACGTGGGTGAGCTCGATCCCCGCGGTGCGCGCGAACATCACGCCCAGGAAGTGCGGCAGGCTCCCCGCGGCGGCGGACGCGTAATAGCCCGCCTTCGAATCCTTCTTCACCAGCGCCACGTATTCCGCGAGCGAGCGCGCCGGCACGCCGGCGGCGACGCCCAGGCCGAGGTGGAAATTGGAAAGATGCGCCACCGGCGCGAAGTCGCGCAGCGGGTCGTAGCGCAGGCTGCCGGCGAACGAGTGCGGGAAGATCGCCATCGTCGCCACCGGCGTCATGAGCAGCGTCGCGCCGTCGGGCGCGGCGGCTTTCACCGCCTCGTTGCCGATGCGCCCGCCGGCGCCCGGCTTGTTCTCCACGATCACCGGCCGGCCGAGCGCCTGGCGCATGTGATCGGCCACCAGGCGCGACAGGATGTCGCTCGTCGCCCCGGCCGGATAGCCGAGCACCATGCGCACCGCGCCCTGCTGCGCCGAGGCCTGAAATGCGGCGAGCGCGAGAAACAGCAGTATCAGACGCTTCATGTTCCCTCCTCGGAGGAGAGGATTCTAGCGCGCGGCCTGCCTGCGCTCGTGCTCGGCGATCGCCTTCTTGAGATCCGTGTACTCGTCGCAGGGGAAGAAGCACAGCCGGTCGAGCGCGTCGAGGTGCTCTTTCGCCTTGGCGAGGTTGCCGATCATCAGGTAGGC
>DATKAX010000453.1:0-8756 GCA_035514595.1 Burkholderiales bacterium | reverse complement strand
ACACGCGCTCGATCACCGGCAGCATCTCGGCCTCGCCCATGCGGTCGAAGCCGAAGTTGCGCCAGGTGGCCTCGTCGGTCTCGATCACCCAGGTCGAGCGCTCCGCCTCGTACTGGTAGCAGTGCGCGAGGATGATGCCCTCGGGCGTCTCGCGGAAGTAGTACTTGAAGGCGTCGAGCGGCTTGGTCGAGCCGAGCCAGGTGAACTTGTTCGGACGCAGGTCGACGCTCGGCTGGAAATGGCTCTCGTGCTTCGAGCGGATCTTCGAATTGATGCCGTCCGCGACCACGATCAGGTCCGAGCCGGGGAACTCGTCCAGGTCCTCGACCTCGCGCTGGAAGCGCATCTGCACGCCGAGCTCGCGCGCCCGGTCCTGCAGGATGTTGAGCAGCGCCACCCGCGAGCAGCCGCAGAAGCCGTTGCCGCCCGAGCGCATCACGCGCCCCTTGTAGACCACGTCGACGTCGCCCCAGTAGGCGAAGCGCCGCCGGATGCGCTCGTAGGTGACCGCGTCGTAGGCCTTGAACGTGTCGAGCGTCTGGTCGGAGAACACCACGCCGAAGCCGAAGGTGTCGTCCGGGCGGTTGCGCTCGTAGACGGTGATGTCCCAGCGCGGCCAGGCCTTCTTCGCGAGCAGCGCGAAGTACAGGCCGCCGGGCCCTGCGCCGATGACGGTGACTTTCATGTGTTCTCCTCCGGAACCACCGCGGTCGCCTCGATCTCGAGGCGGGCTGCGTCCTCCACCAGGGCGCCGACCTGCACCACCGCCATGGTCGGATAGTGCCTGCCCATCAGCTCGCGGTATGCCGCCCCGACCTCGCGCAGCGACGACAGGTACTCGTGCTTGTCGAGCACGTACCAGGTGAGCCGCACGATGTGCTCGGGCCGGCCGTTCGCTTCCTTCAGCACCGCGAGGATGTTCTCCAGCGTCTGGCGGAACTGGCCGGCGAAGCCGGTCTCCTTCCATTCGCCCTGCGGCGTCCAGCCGACCTGCCCGGCGATCAGAACGAATCTTCCTTTACAGGAAATCCCATGCGAGAAGCCTTTGGGGCGGGGCCAGCCCGGCGGCTGCAGGATCTGCATCATGGAGCTCATTTTTCCTGGCCTCTCAGCCTGAAGCGCTGCAGCTTGCCGGTCTCGGTGCGCGGCAGCGAGTCGACGAACTCGATCGCGCGCGGGTACTTGTACGGCGCGATCGCCGCCTTCACGTGGTCCTGCAGGGTTTTGATCATCTGTTCGCTCTTCTCTTCTCCTGGTTTCAACACTACGAAGGCCTTCACGATCGTGCCGCGCCCGGGATCGGGGGCCCCCACCACGCCGCACTCGGCCACCGCGGCATGCGCGAGCAGCGCCCCTTCGACCTCGGGGCCGGCGATGTTGTAGCCCGCCGAGATGATCATGTCGTCGGTGCGCGCCTGGTAGAAGAAGTAGCCGTCCTTGTCCACCAGGTAGGCGTCGCCGGTGACGTTCCAGCCGTTCTGCACGTAGGTCTTCTGCCGCTCGTCGGCGAGGTAGCGGCACCCGGTCGGCCCCTTCACCGCGAGGCGGCCGATGGTTCCCGGCGCACAGGGTTTTCCTGCTTCATCCAGGACAGCAGCCTTATAGCCCGGGATGGCGTAGCCGGTGGCGCCGCGGCGCACGCGCGCGGGCGTATGCGAGATGAAAATGTGGATCATCTCGGTCGAGCCGATGCCGTCGATGATCTCGATGCCGGTCGACTGCTTGAAGAGCTGCCGCGTGGCGTCGGGCAGCGCCTCGCCCGCCGAGACGCACTTCTTGAGCGAGCTCAGGTCGAACTGCTTCGCGATCGCCGCCATGCCGCGGTACATCACCGGCGAGGTGAAGCAGACCGTCGCCCGGTAGCGCTGGATGGTCTCGAGCAGGCTCTCCGGCGCGAGCTTCTCGAGCAGCACGCTGGAGGCGCCGACGCGCAGCGGGAAGCACAGCATCCCGCCCAGGCCGAAGGTGAACGCGAGCGGCGGCGTGCCGCAGAAGATGTCGTCGCGGTGGGCTTTCAGGATGGAGCGCGGGAACGCATCGCACATCGCGATCACGTCGCGGTGGAAGTGGACCGTGCCCTTGGGCCTGCCGGTGGTCCCGGAGGTGAAGGCGATGAGCGCGACGTCCTCCGCGGCGGTCGGGACGTTGCTGAAGGTGAGCGGCTGGCGCAGGGAAAGCGTGTCGAGCGAGTCGGAGGTGTCGTCGTACCAGTACTTGACGGCTTTCAAGGTGCTGCACTTCTCCTGTGCCGCGTTGAGCTCCGCCTCGAGCCGCTTGTCGCACAGGGCGTGGCTGACCTCGGCCTTGCTGATGATGTCGGTGAGCTCCTTGGCGCGCAGCAGCGGCATGGTGGCGACGCAGATCCCGCCCGCCTTCATCACCGCGAACCAGCACGCCGCCATCATGGGATTGTTCGGCCCGCGCAGCAGCACCCGGTTGCCCGGCTTGAGGCCCATCTCGCGAACCAGGACGTTGGCGAGCCGGTTCGCCTGGGTGAAGAGCTGGGTGTAGGTGCACTCGCCGTCGGGCGAGCGCAGCGCGACGCGGTGGCCGTGGCCGCGCGTCACCGGCTTGTCGAGCAGTTCGGTGGCGCAGTTCATGCGGCCCGGATACTGCAGCTCGGGCAGCTCGAGCAGGAACTCGGGCCACTGGCTGCGCGGCGGCAGGTTGTCGCGCGCGAAGCTGTCGACGTGCGCGGTGTAGCTCATGACTTCAGGAGATCCTTCGCAATGATGATTTTCTGCACCTCGGTGGCGCCCTCGTAGATGCGCAGCGCGCGCACCTCGCGGTAGAGTCGCTCGACCGGATGGCCGCGCATCACGCCGAGGCCGCCGAGGAGCTGCACCGCGTCGTCGATCACGGCCTGGGCCGACTCGGTGGCGAACAGCTTCGCCATCGCGGCTTGCCTGGTGATTCTCTGCTTCTGCACGTCCCGCATCCAGCCGCTGCGGTAGGTGAGCAGCGCCCCGGCGTCGATGGCGGTGGCCATGTCGGCAAGCTTCGCCTGCGTCAGCTGGAACTCGGCGAGGGTTTGCCCGAACATGCGCCTTTCTTTTGACCTTTTCAACGCTTCGTCGAGCGCTCTCCTCGAAAATCCCAAAGCGGCCGCCGCCACGGTGGTGCGAAAGATATCGAGGTTGCGCATCGCGAGCTTGAAGCCCTGGCCTGCCTCGCCGAGCAGCACGCCGGGGGAGTCCTTCAGCTTCACGCTCGCCATGGGGTGCGGCGCCACGATGTCGATGCGCTCGGAGGCGTCGACGTCGGCGGCGTCGACCACGAAGGCGCTGAGCCCTTCCTCGGCTTTCGCGAACACCACGTAGAAATCGGCGATGCCGCCGTTCGAGATCCAGGTCTTGACGCCGTCCAGGCGCCAGGCCTTGCCCTCGCGCCTCGCGGTGGTGCGGATCGCCTGCACGTCCGAGCCGGCATCGGGCTCGGAGAGCGCGAAGGCGGCGATGGCGTCGCCGGCCGCCGCTTTGGCGAGGTACTTCTTCTTGAGCGCGGCGTCGCCGGCAAGGGCGATCGGCCCGCTCCCCAGCCCCTGCATCACGAAGGCGAAATCGGCGAGCCCGGCGTGGTAGGCGAACACCTCGCGCAGCAGCGCGATCGAGCGCACGTCGGGGGCCTCGCTCACGCAGTGGCGCAGAAACCCGGCGCAGCCCAGGTCCTGCACCAGCCGCCGGCAGACGGCGTCGGCATCCTCGCCATGAGCATAGCCCAGGTTTTTTTCCGCCCACGCCTCTACCTGCCGGGCCAGCTCGAGGTGGCGCGGCTCGAAGAAGGGCCAGCCGTAATGCGCGAAGCGATCCATCAGTCTCCTTCGAACGTCGGCTTTTTCTTCGCCGCGAACGCCTCGTAGGCGCGGCGGAAGTCGCGGGTCTGCATCAGGATGGCCTGCGCCTGGGCCTCCATCTCGATCGCCTCGTCGACGCCGGCGCTCCACTCCTGGTGCAGCATCTTCTTGGTCATGGCGTGCGCCGCGGTCGGCCCGCTCGCCAGCTCCTTCGCCATCGCCAATGCCGTGTCGACGGGGGAAGCGTCGACCTTGTTGAAGAAGCCCCACGCCAGCCCTTCGTCGGCGCTCATCGAGCGGCCGGTGTAGAGCAGCTCGGAAGCGCGGCCCTGGCCGATGATGCGGGGCAGCATGGCGCACGCGCCCATGTCGCAGCCGGCGAGTCCCACGCGCACGAAGAGGAACGCCACCTTGGCGTCCGGCGCCGCGTAGCGCAGGTCGCTCGCCATGGCGAGAATCGCCCCCGCGCCGGCGCAGATGCCGTCGACCGCGGCGATCACCGGCTGCGGGCAGCTGCGCATCGCCTTCACGAGATCGCCGGTCATGCGCGTGAATTCGAGCAGCTGCGGCATCGGCATCTTCGTCAGCGGCCCGATGATCTCGTGGACATCGCCCCCGGAGCAGAAGTTGCCGCCCGAGCCGGTGATGACCACGGTTTTGACGTGCGTGTCGAATTGAAAGGCGCGGAACAGATCGCGCAGCTCCGCATACGACTCGAAGGTGAGCGGGTTCTTCCTTTCGGGCCGGTCGAGGGTGATGACGCCGACCTTGCCCTCCACGCGCCACCGGAAATGCTTGGGCTGGATCATGAAGTGACCTCCACGGCATGCTGCTTGAGCTTGGCGAGCAGCCTGAGCAGCTCCTCGTGCTCGCGGCGCGTCAGGCCGGCGAGCAGCTCCACCACCCAGCCCTCGTGCGCGCGCGCCATGTCGGCGAACGCCTTCTCGCCGCTGCGGGTGAGCCGGATGCGGAACGCACGCCGGTCGGCGGGCTCGTCCAGGCGCTCGACCAGGCCTTCGCCTTCCAGCTGGTCGACGATCGCGGTGACGTTGCCGCCGGTGACCATCAGCCGGCGCGAGAGCTCGTTCATCTTGAGCCCCTCGCCATGGCGCTCGAGCTGCGCCATCAGGTCGAAGCGCGGCAGCGTGGTGCCGAACTGCTCGCGCAGGCGCGAGCGTACCGCGCCTTCGATGAGCTGCGTGCAGGTGAGCAGGCGCAGCCAGATGCGCAGCGCGCGGTGATCGTCGGTGCGGGCGATGGTCTCGCGGTCGCTGCGCCCGGGGAGCGCCATGGCGGATTTACTCCAAGCCTGAATAGATGAAGCTTGAAGCTTTCGCGCGGCGCTGTCAACCGCGCCCGGCGTCTACTCGCACAGGTACTGGACGACGTCGAGGCTCCGGCTGCGCGCCTGTCCGAGCGAGATCCAGCCGCGCCGGCGCAGCGGGATCTCGGCCTTCCGCACGCGCACCTCGGGCTCGCCCTCCGCGGTGACGAAGGTGCCGTTGGTGCTGTGGTCGCGCAGCACGATGCGGTCGCTGCGGCGCAGCACGGTGCAATGCCGGCGCGAGGCGGTCGTATCCGGGATCACCAGGTCGCAGACCGCGTCCCTCCCCACCAGCGCCGAATCGCCCTCGCGGCGGCGCTCGATCTTGCGCGTGCCGTAGGTCAGGAGAAACCTTGCCGCAGGCTGCGCCTCGCCCATCGGGAAGGCGATCGTGCTCGGGCCCTGGCGCCACACCAGCTCGCCCAGCGCAAGCCGCTCCTGCGTGGCCGCGATCTGCGCGGCGGAAAGCGGCAGCATGGACTTGCGGATGTGGGGCGAAAGCTTCGAGGCGGTGGCTTCGCTGGTCACGATCTGACCCTTCGCGGCCTTCTCGGCGAGCTGCGCCGCCAGGTTGACCGTGTCGCCGAAGACGTCGTCGGCCGAGCTGTGCGCCACCGGGCCGCAATGGAACCCGATACGCACCCCCAGGCTGTGCGCCGCCTCCGGGAGCGACTCGACGTAGAGGTGCATGCGGGCCGCGGCGCGCGCCGCCGCGTCCGGCGTCGGGAACAGCACCATCACCTCCGCGCCGCGCGCCTTGACGACGCGCCCGCCGCTCGCCTTCGCGGCCTGCTGCAGGACCTCGACGCAGCGCGTGAGCGAGTCCGCCGCCGAGGCGTCGCCCGCCCCGCCGCGGGTCACGCCGGCGAAGAGCACGGTCGTCTCCCGGGCCGATGTCCTCACGAGGTGAAACGCTACTCCCCCGGACAGGGGCGTACAAGCTTCGCCGGCTACTCGGGCGCGGAAGCGCCGGGAGAAACCCTCCCCAGGCAGTCCTCGAGCCGCGACAGGGCGGCGTTCAGCCTCAAGCGCTTGCTGACGCTCGGCTCTGCGGCCGGCTCGTGGACCTCGGCGACATGCCGGGCGACCGCTATGGAGGCGTCCTGCAGGCCGGAATCGGGGATGCGCTGGGTGATGTAGTCGAGCTGCGCGATCACCAGGTCCACCACGCCGGGCGTCGGCGGCGGGGCTTTGGCAAGCGTACGGATCGCCTCCATCGCGGCGGCGATGTCCTCGCTGCGGTGCGGACCGGCTTGCGGCTGCTCCATGTCCGGGAATCTAAGCCACCACGAAAAGCGCCGGCGGCGGGCTCACAAAAATTGACGCCACAACACCATGCCGGCAGCGCCGGCGCGGCGAAATCAGTGTTTCCGCGTGTCCCGTATCGTAGCATTGACGATGCGATGTCGTCGAAACCCTACTTTGTTGCTTGCGTCACCGGCGAGGCGTAGCGTACGCGAGCCGCATTTGCGGCCGTTCCGACCCGAGGAGGAGGAAGCCATGGCAATCAACGTCAGCCTAGTCAACTTCACCGAGCAGGGCATCCGCAACGTCAAGGACTCGCCCAAGCGCGCGCAGGCCTTCCGCGACCTCGCGAAGAAGCACGGCGTCTCGGTGCGCGAGATCTACTGGACCACCGGGCAGTACGACATGATCACCATCACGGAGGGCGCCGACGAAGCGCTCATGGCGGTGCTGCTGTCGGTCTCCAGGCTCGGCAACGTGCGCACGCAGACCCTGCGCGCGATGGATCTCGAGACCTTCCAGCGGGTGCTCGCCAAAGTGGAGTAGCGGCGCCCGCTACTCGCGCGGCGCGTCGGGGCGCAGCAGGTCGGGCTCGTCGGCCTCGCGCCGGTCCTGCCTGATCTGCACCGCGATCTCGTCGCGGCGGGCGATGTCGATCGGGGCGCGCGGGCCGGCCGGCGCGCGCTCGGCCCTGGCCGCGGCGGGCTCGGCGCGACCGCGCAACTCGACGATCGGCGCCGGCATGTCGACGCCCGCGGCGTCGAAGGCTTCCTTCACCAGGCGGATCGCCTCGCTTCGCACCTTGAGGAAGTCGTGCGTGCGCTGGTCCATCCAGCCGTACAGCCGCAGGACCACGTGGTGGCTGCCCAGCTCCTGCACGTCGGCGTGCGGCGGCGGCTCGGCGAGCACGCCCTCCATGGCGGCGAGCGTGCTCGCGGCGAGGCGCTGCGCCGGCTCGAGGCTCTCGCCGTTCCCGACGCCGACGTCGAACTGGAAGCGGCGCAGCGGATTGCGCGTGTAGTTCACGATGATGCCGTTGAACACGGTGGCGTTCGGGATGCGCACGTGGTTGCCGTCGAGCGTCATCAGGAACGTCGCGCGCGGCGTGAGCCGCACCACGTCGCCCTCGTGCTCAGCGATCAGCACGCGATCGTGCGGCACGAAGGGCTGCCTCACGCTGAGGAGGATGCCCGCGAAGTAGTTCTCGACGGTGTCGCGCAGCGCGAAGCCGAGCACCAGGCCGGCCAGCCCCGCCGCGCCGAGCGCCGTGCCGATGAGCGCCGTGGCATCCAGCACCGCGAGCGCGGCGATCACGCCCAGGAGGATGATGAAAAACCTGACGCCGGTGCGCAGGAAGTCGGCGAGGAACTGGTTCGCGGTCATGCGCCGGAAGAGCGCCTGCCACCGGGCGAGGGCAAGGGCGAGGACGATGAACAGCGCGAGGACGATCAGCGCGACGATCAGGAGCGGCAGGAAGCCGACGGCGTCGGAGGCGAGGCCGCGCAGCGTCTCGCCGATCGGCGCGAGCTGCTCACCTAGCTCGCGCACCAGCTCGGTCTCGTCGCGGACCTCCACCACGCCCTCGACCTGGCGCGCGAGCCTGACCGCGCGCTCCCGCACGCGCGGCGTCAGCACCTCGCCGCGCAGCACCACCACGCCGCTGCGCGCCTCGACGGCGATGCCCTGCGCGCCCTCGAGCTCGGCATAGATCTCCTGCAGGCGGCGCTCGATGGCCCGGTCCTGCGCCGGCGTGGTCTCGGAGGCAATGACGCGCTCGGCAGGCGCCTCCTTCTTGGGCGCCGGCGCCCCCGGTACCTGGGCATATGCGGCCGCAACCGTCGCCACCATCAAGGCGAGCGCGAGGAGCCAGTGCGTTCGGCGCATTACTTCCTCGGCTCGGGAACCGGCTGCTGTGTCGGGTAAGAAGGCCGGGGCGAACGCTGCGGCTTGGTCATCGAGTGTCCTGAAGTCCGAAGCTCGTATGACCGCGAAGAACGCTGAACTTTCCTCAGGAAATGGAAGAATCAGCGGCCTGTAGTCGCTCGGCGACGAGCTGCTGCAGTCGCCACAGGTTGCGGTCGTGGATGCCGAGCTCCTCGAGGCGGGCGACCGTCTCGTGGAGATACAGGGCGCAGGACCCCCAGCTTCCTGCGGCCGTCGCGACGACATCCGCTATTTCGTCGTGGGGCAGCTTGCCGACGTAGCGATCGCTCAGGCGGTTCACCACAAACGCGATCGCCCGAACGGTGCCATCGGCGGTCTCGGCGGCAAGCCAGTGCACGCGTTGCGGCGGCGGCTTGATGACGAGCTCGCGGCGCAAGAGCTTGTGCAGGCTGCCTCGCACGTCGTCGCAAAGCCGGAAAACCATGCCGCGGCACCGACCGCCGCGGTCGA
>DATKAX010000452.1:0-5020 GCA_035514595.1 Burkholderiales bacterium | reverse complement strand
CATCATCGGCTACCTGCTGATCGGCACCGACAACTCCGTGCGCAAGCTGGTCGAATCGAAGCTGAACGAGGCCATGGCCGCCGCGGAAAAGGCCAACCGCGCGAAAACCGACTTTCTTTCCAGCATGAGCCACGAGCTGCGCACGCCGCTCAACGCGATCCTCGGCTTCGCCCAGCTCATGCAATCGGGCACGCCGCCGCCGACGCCCCCGCAAAAGCGCAACCTCGAGCAGATCCTCAAGGCCGGCTGGTACCTGCTCGAGCTGATCAACGAAGTGCTCGATCTCGCGATGATCGAGTCGGGCAAGGTGACGCTGTCGCGCGAGCCGGTCTCGCTGGCCGAGCTGATGCTCGAGTGCCGCGCGATGATCGAGCCGCAGGCGCAGAAGCGCGGCATCAAGGTGGCGTATCCGCGATTCGAGGCACCCCTGTTCGTCAGCGCCGATCGCACCCGGATGAAGCAGGTCCTGATCAACCTTCTTTTCAACGCCGTCAAGTACAACGTGCCCGGAGGCGCGGTTACGGTGGAATGCACCCCGGCCGCCGCGGCCTCGATTCGAATCAGCGTGCGGGATACCGGGGCGGGACTCGCCCCGGAACAGCTGGCGCAGCTGTTCCAGCCGTTCAACCGCCTCGGAAGGCAGGCCGGCGCGGAGGAGGGCACCGGCATCGGCCTGGTGGTCACCAAGCGCCTGGTGGAGCTGATGGGAGGCGCCATCGGCGCCGACAGCGTGGTCGGCGTGGGCAGCGTGTTCTGGGTCGAACTGGGCCTGGCGAACACGCCCGTGCTCGTCTACCCGAAAGCCGCGCGCGCCGCGGCGCCGCCGCACGCCGCGGCGCCCGGGGGCGCGCCGCTGCGCACCGTGCTCTATGTGGAGGACAACCCGGCCAACCTGGAGCTGGTCGAGCAGCTCATCGCGCGGCGCCCCGACCTGCACCTGCTGAGCGCGGCCGACGGCAGCCTGGGCGTGGAGTTCGCGCGCGCCTACCAGCCCGACGTGATCCTGATGGACCTCAACCTGCCCGGCATCAGCGGCAACGAAGCCCAGCAGATCCTGCGCGCGGACCCGCAGACGGCGCACATCCCCATCATCGCGCTCAGCGCCAATGCGGTGCCGCGCGACATCGAGAAAAGCCTCAAGGCGGGATTCTTCAGCTATCTCACCAAACCGATCAAGGTCGAGCGGTTCATGGACGCGCTCGACACGGCATTGGAATCCTCGCACAAGGCGCCCGCATGACCCTCGCAGAGCCGGAAATCCTCAAAGCCAGCATCCTGATCGTGGACGACCAGGAGGCCAACGTCAGGCTGCTCGAGCAGATGCTGCGCGAGGCCGGCTACGCCCGCGTGACCTCCACCATGGACCCGCGCGAGGTCTGCGCACTGCACCGCAGGAACCGCTACGACCTGATCCTGCTCGACCTGCAGATGCCCGGCATGGACGGGTTCCAGGTGATGGAGGGCCTGAAGACCAACGATACGGACGAGTACCTTCCGGTGCTCGTCATTACCGCCCAGCCCGGCCACAAGCTGCGCGCGCTGCTGGCCGGCGCCAGGGATTTCGTCGCCAAGCCGTTCGACCTGGTCGAAGTCAAGACGCGCATCCGCAACCTGCTGGAAGTGCGGCTGCTCTACAAGAAGCTCGACGATTACAACCGGACGCTGGAGCGCACGGTGCAGGAGCGTACCGCCGAGCTGCGCGAAAGCGAAGCGCGCTACCGCAGCCTGACCGAGCTCGCCTCCGACTGGTACTGGGAGCAGGACGAGAACGGGAAATTCACCAAGGTGTCCGGCCCGGTCCTGGAAATGCTCGGGCTGCGGGTCGACGCGCTGGCGGGAGATGCGCGCGCCGTCCCGGTGGAAGGCTGGAACGAGGCGGAGCGCGCGGCGCTGCAGGCCATCATTGCCGCCCGGCAGCCGTTCCTCGACTTCGTCTTCAGCCGCGTCAATGGCGACGGCACGCGGCAGAGGTTCCAGGTGAGCGGGGAGCCGATGTTCAACCAGTCCTGCCGCTTCATCGGCTACCGCGGCATCGGTGTCGAGATCGCCGCGAAGCAGTAGGACGCCATGCAACGATCCAACGAGTCGAGTCAGAACCAGCTTCTCGCCGCACTGCCCGCGGCGGAGTTCGAGCGCCTGGCCGGGTATCTGGAGCGGGTTCCGATGCGGCTCGGCGAAATGCTGTACGAGCCCGGCGAGCAGCTGCAGCATGCCTATTTCCCGGTCTCGTCCATTGTCTCGCTGCACTACGTCATGGAGACCGGCGCGTCGGCCTCGGTGGCGGGCGTGGGCAATGAAGGCATGGTGGGGATTTCGCTGTTCATGGGCGGGGATACCACGCCAAGCTCGGCCGTGGTGCAGACCGCGGGCGTCGCGTACCGCCTGGAGCGCCGCTGGCTGAAACAGGAGTTCGAGCGCTCCGGCGCGCTGCAGCACCTGCTGCTGCGCTACACCCAGGCGCTGATGACCCAGATGACCCAGACCGCGGTGTGCAACCGGCATCATTCGGTGGAGCAGCAGCTGTGCCGCTGGCTGCTGGTGACCCTCGATCGCATCCCCTCGGGCGAGATCGTCATGACGCAGGAGCTGGTCGCCGGCATGCTCGGCGTGCGCCGCGAAGGCATCACGGAGGCCGCCGGCCGATTGCAGGACGCCGGCGTCATCCGCTACCGCCGCGGCCACATTGCCGTGCTCGAGCGCGCCGGCCTGGAGACGCGCGTGTGCGAGTGCTACGCGGTGGTCAGGAAGGAATTCGACCGCCTGCTGTCCGATGTGCGCCACCGGCAAGGCACCTCCATTGCTTAGAACGGTCCTGCTCGCTGTCGTGACCGGCCTGCTTTGGTGGCGGTGAGCGGATTTCCCCGTAAGCAGGCAGAGCCCGAGGACGAGGCGGCGTTCGAGCATTTCCTGTCCAAGCCGGTGGGGCTCTCCGCGCTCCAGGAGCTGCTGCATTCGGCGAGCTTGCGCCGCGCAGCGAAGCGCGCGTCGCCGGCGGAGCGCGAGGCGCCCAATTAGCCACATCACCGAGTCCTCGGGCTGCGTGCGCGTCGAATTCGGCAGCTGCAGCGCACCGGAGCTGGCGGAGCTTTACCGAGCCTTCGCCGAGCTGTGCCTGGCCAGGCGCGTCAACCGCGCCTTGCTGATGGCGGGCGACGATTACGCGCCGGGCCATTACGCGCTGGGCGATGCGCTTCAGGCCATGGCGCTGCGCGCTCCGATTCCATTCGACTTCAAGCTGGCGCTCATCCCGAGCACCCGAACGATCGAGGCCGTCTACCGCGAGGCGCAGCAGCACCTGCGCGCCGCCGGATTCAATGCCTGGGTGTTTCGCAGCGAGAACGAAGCCATGGCTTGGCTGGAGGGCCGTGCCACCGGCGGCGAGACGGCGTCGTAGTGTCGGGAAAACCCGACAGCTCAAATGCTTGCAATGTTCGAGAGCGTACAGATTACGCGTTTCCGCGCGCCTACCATGTGCGGATGAAAACACTCGCGCTTGCCGGGGCTCCGGCCGACTTCATGCTCGCCGTCAACGTCGGTAGCGGGATCACCTATAAGTGGTCGAAAGTTCTGCTCGCCAGGGCGACCTACAACGGCACGCTCGAATTCCTGACCGCGGCGTGGGAATGCCTGCTCGGCTACGGGCGGGAGGAATTCGCCAGCAAGACGCTGCGCCACTTGTTGCGCTCGAACAAGCCGGCCACGGCCCGCGTCGTCGCGGCGATCCTCGACGAAGGCAACATGGAGCCGATCGAGCTGACGGTGCGCTGCCGCAGGGGCGAGGCGAAGCGCCTGCGCCTGCACCGGCGCTTCGACGCCTACTCGCGCAAGATGTACATCCTGGCCGAGGAAACCGCGCGAATTTAGCGGTTCGTACTACAGACAGATGGGGGGCCGCTCGCGGCTTATGTACTGTCGGGAAAACCGGACGATTCAAGCGATTTGCACGTGCGCCGGCGTACAGATCGCGGACTGCCCGGCAACTATCCTGTGCGCATGAAAACGATCCCGATGCTCCGGCCTTCAAGCCATCCCGTCGACTTCGCCCTCGCCGTGCACGTGAGTCCCGACGACACCTACGAGTGGTCGAAGGTCCTTCTGGCGAGAGCCAAGTTCAATGGGACGCTGGAGCTGCTGACGGCGGCGTGGGAAAGAGCTCTTGGCTATGGACGCCAGGAGTTCAAGGGCAAGACGCTCTGCCAGCTCATGGGGTCCAGCAAGGCGGACGCGGCCGAGGCCGTCGCCGCGATCCTGGACGAGCACAATGCCGGACCCGTGCAACTTAACCTGCGCTGCAGGAACGGGCAGGGCAAGAATTTGAGATTGCACCGTCGGTTCGAGCCGGAGGAGCGCACGATGTTCATCACGGCCGAAGAAACCCTCTAGGACCGGGGCGGCACCCGCCGTCTACCGAGCTAGCGGCGAACTGAAATAGAAGCCCAAGGACGCGAATTGATCGCGTTCAGCTTCGCCGTGCCCGTGCCGTGCGCGTCAGTCCCGGGGGATACCTACGAATGGTCGAAGGTCCTGCTGGCAAGAGCGAGATTCAACGGCACGCTGGAGCTGCCGACGGGCGGCATGGGAAAGAGGTGCGCTGACGCACGCAGCGCCGTGATCGGCTCGTCTCTCGGGCTCATGCCCGTGGGGCAGAACACATATTTTCCAAGGAGATCCCTTTGAATATTACCCTGAGCCTTGCGCCCCTGATATCGCTGATCGCCGGAATCCTCATCCTGGCCGTGCCGCGCATGCTGAACTACATCGTCGCGGGCTACCTGATCCTCGCCGGCGTGCTCGGAATCTTCGGGGACATACGTTTGAGGTGACGCTGCCGCGGGGCGGCGCGCCCGGGAGCCTACTTGTGGATCGGATCGACCTTGTGCTCGCGCGCCAGCCATTCGGCCAGCTGCTGTTCTCTAGCCAGGCGCGCGCGCCGACCGGGGCCCCAGCGCTGCCTGAGGCGGCCCTTGAACTGCTTCCAGTTGCCTCGGAGGCGATCCCAGCCCATGTGCAAGGCTAGAGA
>DATKAX010000451.1:0-2364 GCA_035514595.1 Burkholderiales bacterium | reverse complement strand
CAGGGCGGCGGGCAGCGCGCCGGGCTCCGCGACCAGGGTGCGGCTGCGGCAGTAACGGCTGGCGGTGGCGATCTGCGCGCTCGCCTCGAGCGCCACCACGTGGACCGGCACGCCGCGCCGGCCGAGCGAGCGGACGGTCGCAAGCGCGTTGATCCCGGCGTCGCCGGCGCACACCACCGCTTCGCGCGCGCTCATCCCGCCAATCTAGCGCGCCGCCGCGACGCCGGTCGCCGGGCGCGGCGTGGGCCGGCCGGACTACCGGGTCACGCCGAGCACCGCCTCGGGCAGCCAGGTGGCGATCTGCGGGAACGCGGTCACCACCAGCACGCTCACCAGCATCATGAGGAAGAACGGGATCGCGGCGAGCGCGACGTAGTGGCTGTCGCGGCCGCTCATGGTCTGCAGCACGAACAGGTTGAACCCGACCGGCGGGGTGATCTGCGCGATCTCCACCAGCAGCACGATGAAGATGCCGAACCAGACGAGGTCGAAGCCGGCGGCGTCGATCATCGGCAGCACGATCGACATGGTGAGCACGATCATCGAGATGCCGTCGATCGCCATGCCGAGCACCAGGTAGATCACCGCGAGCACCGCGATCAGCCCGTAGGGATTGACCTGCAGCGACACCACCCACTCGGCGAGCGCGCGCGGAATGCCGGTGAACGCCATGCAGGAGCTGAGGAACGCCGCGCCGGCGAGGATGAACAGGATCATGCACGAGAGCCGCGTCGCGCCCATCAGGCTCGACTGGAAGCTCGCCCAGCCGAGCGAGCCGCTCCACCAGGCGATTCCCAGCGCCCCGAGCACGCCGAAGGCCGCGGCCTCGGTGGCGGTGGCGTAGCCGGTGAACATGACGCCCATGACGAAGGCGATCAGCACCAGGCAGGGAATCAGGTTGCGCGCCCGGCGGATGCGCTCCATGAAGGCAAGGCGCTCCACGTGGCGCGGCGTCTTGCCCGGGTTCATCAGCGCCCAGAGCAGGATCCAGCCCGAGAACAGCGACACCAGCAGCAGCCCGGGCAGCACGCCGGCGAGGAACATCTTCAGGATCGAGACTTCCGCGGCCACGGCGTAGACGATCATGATGATCGACGGCGGGATGAGCAGTCCGAGCGTTCCCGCGCCGCACAGCGAGCCCAGGCACATGCGCTCGTCGTAGCCGCGCTTCTTCAGCTCCGGCAGCGCCACCTTGCCGATCGTGGCGCAGGTCGCCGCCGAGGACCCGGACACCGCGGCGAAGATCGCGCAGCCGAAAATGTTGACGTGCATCAGCCGCCCCGGAAGCCAGCCGAGCCAGGGCGAGAGGCCCTCGAACATCTCTTCGGAGAGCCGGGTGCGGAACAGGATCTCGCCCATCCAGACGAACAGCGGCAGCGCGGCGAGGGTCCACGAGGCGCTCGAGCCCCAGTACGACTGGAACAGGTTCACCTCCGGCGGCGAGCTGGTGAAGAACTGCAGTCCCGTCCAGGCCACGATGCTCATCGCCATCGCGATCCACAGCCCGCCCGCGAGCAGCACCAGCAGGAGCAGCATCAGCACCACCGCGATCGCGAGCGTGCCCATATCTAGAGGTGGTCGCTGAAGTCGGCCTTCGAGCGCCGCGCGTCGTCGGCGGCCTGGTAGGCGGTCTTGCGTCCCGAGAGGTGCGCGACGAGCTCGTCGAGCACCGCCACCAGGAACACCGCCGCGCCCAGCACGAAGCACATCTGCGGGATCCAGATCGGGATCTGGATCAGGCCCTGCGCCACCTCCTCGAAGACCCAGCTCTCGTAGATGAAGTGCCCCGCCGCCCAGGTGGTGTACCCGACGAACACGAGCGCGAGCCCCAGGCACAGGGTCTCGACGTGGCGGCGGACGCGGGGCGGCAGGCGCTCGATCACCAGCCCGACGCGCACCAGCTCGCCGTGGCGGAAGGTGTAGCCCAGCGCGAGGAACACGGAAGCCGCGCACAGCCACGCGACGATGTCGTCGGCGCCGCGCAGCAGCAGGCCCAACTCGCGCATGCCGGCCTGCGCCAGCATGACCGCGGCGATCGAGGCGAGGCATACGGCGGCGAGCCCCGCGCTCGCCGCGTACAGGCGGTCCAGAAACCGCCGCAAAGCCTACTTGCTACCGCGGAAGCGCTTTAGGATCGCCTGGCCGTCGGCGCCGGCGCTCTTCTCCCACTCCTGCGCCATCTGGTTGCCGACCTTCTGGAACGCCGCCTTCATCGCCGCGTCGGGCTCGCGCACGCTCATGCCGTTCTTGGCCAGCGTCTGGTCGCCTTCCTTCTCGCGCGCCCTGGACATTTCCCAGCCGCGCTTCTCGGCAGCGGCGGCGGCCTTGGTGAGCGCGCCTTGCTGGTCTTTCGGCAGCCGCGCA
>DATKAX010000450.1:0-8396 GCA_035514595.1 Burkholderiales bacterium | reverse complement strand
TGCCTTCTTCGGATACCAGCCAGACTTCCGTCGCGCCGGCTGCGAGATAAGCCCCGATCTTCTCGTCGATCTCGGCTTGGACGTTCGAGGGAGAGACGATCTCCACGCAGATCTCCGGCGCTCGCAAGTAGGGCGTGATCTCTCCATACGCCTCCATGAACTGCGCGGATGCCCAGACGACGCCCGGAACGCGGATTCCGCCGAGCGCCATCTGCAAGCGGCCGTGCCGGTTGCTCGCCGGGCTCATCTCGATCTTGCCCCAGGCGTTCAGCTCGATCTTGTACGGCAGGTCGAGGAGCGAAGGATCCTTGCAGAGCTCGATCCAGCGGGCGACGAGCGCCTCGGGCGTGGCTAGGTTGCCCATCGGGAAAGTATACGACTTCAGACCCCGAGATAGCGGCGCTGGACGTCCTTGTCGGCCGAGAGCTCGCGCGATGTGCCGCTCCAGACGACGCGGCCCTTTTCCAGCACGTAGTGCATGTCCGCGACGCGCGTGAGCGCGTTCACGTCCTTGTCGATGAGCAGGATGGACAGGCCTTCGGCCTTGAGCTGTGCGATCGAGGCGTAGATGTCCGAGCGCACCAGCGGCGCCAGGCCTTCGGTCGCCTCGTCCAGGATCAGCAGCTTCGGGTTGGTCATGAGCGCGCGCGCGATGGCGAGCATCTGCTGCTCCCCGCCCGAGAGCTGGTTGCCGTAATGGCCCTGCCGCTCCTTCAGGTTGGGGAACAGGCGGAATACGCGCTCGAGCGTCCAGGGATCCTTGCGGCGGCTGCGGTTCGCGGCCGTGGCGACGAGGTTCTCGCGCACCGTGAGGTTGGGAAACACCTGGCGCCCCTCGGGGACCAGCCCGACCCCGGCCTGGGCGATGCGGTAGGAGGGCAGGCCGTGCAGGGGATTTCCCGCGAACACGATTTCTCCGGAGCGCGGCGGCGCGATCCCCATGATCGAGCGCACGGTCGTGGTCTTGCCCATGCCGTTGCGGCCGAGCAGCGTCACCACCTGGCCGGTCTGGATGCCGAGGCTCACCTTGAAGAGCACCTGGCTGCGCCCGTAGGCGGTCTCGAGGTCGCGCACCTCCAGCATCAGGCTTCCTCCCCGAGATAGGCTGCGCGCACCTCGGGATTGGCGCGCACGGCGGCGGGCGCGCCGGTGGCGATGACGCGGCCGTAGACCAGCACCGAGATGCGGTCGGCGAGACGGAACACGGCGTCCATGTCGTGCTCGACCAGGATGATGGTCTGCCTGCCCTTGAGCGAGGAGAGAAGCGCGATCATGCGCTGCGACTCCTCGGCGCCCATGCCGGCCATCGGCTCGTCGAGCAGCAGGAGCCGCGGGCGGGTGGCGAGCGCCATGGCGACCTCGAGCTGCCGCTGCTCGCCGTGCGCGAGGTTGGCGGCGAGAACGTCGGTTCGCGCGCCGAGACCGACCTCCTCCAGGACCTTGCGCGCCGGGTCGACGAGCGCCGGATCCCGGCGCGCATCGCGCCAGAACCGGAAGCTGTGCCCGGCGTGCGCCTGGATGGCGAGCGCCACGTTCTGCAGCGCGGTGAACTCGAGGTAGACGCTGGTGATCTGGAAGGAGCGCGCGAGGCCTTTGCGAGCGCGCTTGGGGGCCGGCAGCGCGGTGATGTTCTCGCCGGCGAACAGGATGCGCCCGCTGTCGGGGCGCAGGTTGCCGGCGAGCTGGCCGATGAAGGTGGTCTTGCCGGCGCCGTTCGGCCCGATCACCGCGTGCGTCTCGCCCGGCGCGACGTCGAAGCTGATGCCGTCGCACGCGCGCAGCGCGCCGAAGGACTTTCTCAGGTCGGAGACGTCCAGCAGGGGCTCAGTCACGGCGCCTCTCGAACAACCCGGCGAGGCCGCGCCGGAAGAACAGCACCGCCAGCACCAGCAGCGGGCCGAGGATCACCTGCCAGTGCTCGCCGATCCAGCGCGGGTCGCGCCAGTTCGCGAGGATGTCCTCGAGCAGCAGCAGCGCGAACGAGCCCAGCACCGGCCCGGCGCTGGTGCCCATGCCGCCCAGGATCACCATGAACATGATCTCGCCCGAGCGCGTCCAGTGCATGATGTCCGGCGTCAGGTAGTTGGTGTGGTTGGCGAGCAGGGCGCCGGCGAGCCCGCCCATCGCCCCGGCGATGACGAACGCCGCGAGGCGATAGAGATAGGGCGAGAAGCCGATGGCGCGCGAGCGCGCCTCGTTCGACTTCGCGGCGCGCAGCACCATGCCGAAGCGCGAGTTGACGATGCGATGCGTGAGGTAGACCGCCCCCAGCATGAGGACCAGCACCAGGTAGTAGAACTGCAGGCCGTCGCCGAGGTCGATGAGCGGGAACTGGCTGCGGGTCTTGATGCGGATGCCGTCGTCGCCGCCGTACTCCTCGATCGAGATGCCGAGGTAGTAGAGCATCTGGGTGAAGGCGAGCGTGATCATGATGAAATAGATGCCGCTGGTGCGGATCGACACCGCGCCGATGGCGAGCGCCACCAGCGCGGAGGCGCCGATCGCGGTGCCCCACTGCAGGAAGCCGTCGTCGATGCCGTAGAAGCCGAAGATGGCGACCGCGTAGCCGCCGACGCCCAGGTACGCGGCGTGGCCGAAGGACACCATGCCGCCGTAGCCCAGGATCAGGTTGAGGCTGATCGCGGCGATGGCGAAGATCATGATGCGGCGCACGAGATCGATGTAGAACGCCTCGCCGAGCAGCGTCGCCACCGGCGGCAGCGCAGCCAGTACCGACACCAGGAGGATCCAGAAAACGACTCTTGCGTTGAGAGCCATCAGCCGCCCCGCGCCGGGAACAGGCCTGCCGGGCGCAGCGCCAGCACCAGCGCCATCAGCAGGTAGATCAGCATCGAGGACAGCGCGGGCCCGGCGGTGTTGGCCGCCGCCGCCGAGATCACGGTCTCCAGGATCGGTTTGAGAAACGCGCGGCCCATGGTGTCGACGATGCCGACGATGAGCGCGCCCACCAGGGCGCCGCGCACCGACCCGATGCCGCCGATCACGATGACCACGAACACCTGGATCAGGATCAGCTCGCCCATCCCGGGCTGCACCGTGTAGATCTGCCCCGCCATCAGGCCGGCGAGGCCGGCGAGCGCGGCGCCGAAGCCGAACACCATGGTGTAGAGCAGGCGGATGTTGACGCCCAGCGCCGACACCATGGTGCGGTTGGAGGCGCCGGCGCGGATCAGCATCCCCAGGCGCGTGCGAGTCACCACGTACCAGAGAAGTACTGCGGTCAACAAGCCGACGCCAATCATGACGGCGCGGTACAAGGGGTAGCGGATGCCGGAGAAAAGCTCGATGTGCCCCTGAAGATACGAGGGCAGGGAGGCGAACAGCGCGAAGCGGCCGAAAAGAATGGCAATCAGCTCGTTGAAGAACAGGATCAGGCCGAAGGTGGCAAGCACCTGGTCGAGGTGGTCGCGCTGGTACAGCGTGCGCAGGGCGACCACCTCGACCAGCATGCCGACCAGCAGCGTGCCGACGAGGGCCGCCGCGACGCCGAGCAGGTAGGACCCGCTCCACTGGCCGACGCTGATCGCGAAGTAGGCCCCGATCATGTACAGCGAGCCGTGCGCCAGGTTCACCATGTTCATGATGCCCAGCACCAGCGTCAGCCCGGCGGCGAGCAGGAACAGCATCACCCCGAGCTGCACGCCGTTCAGCAGCTGCTCGAAGATGAGAGCGAAGCTCATAAAAAAGGGCGCGGCTACCCGCGCCCTTGCCTCTGGCGAAGCGCCATCACCACTTCATCTTGCAGTCTTTGTAGTACGCGTCCTTGTGGTCCTCGAACACCTTCTTCTCGATGTGCATCGCAACGCCCTCCGGCGCGCCGCCGTCCTTGACCGCCCTCAGCAGGTAGAAGTCCTGGATCGGGTGGTGGTTGTTGTTGAACTTGTAGCGCCCGCGGATCGAGTCGTAGTCCGCCTTGCGCAGCGCGGCCACCATCGCCTTGGTGTCCTTGACGTTGCCCTTGACCGCCTTGACCGCCGAGTCGATCAGCATGATGCCGTCGTAGCTCTGGGCGCCGTAGAACGAGGGCGTGTAGCCGTACTTCTTGCGGAAGTCGGCGACGTACTTCTGGCTCGCCGGCACCTTGATGTCGGCGCTCCAGAAGCGCGCCTCGAACTGACCCACCGCGGACTCCTTCAGCGCCGGAATGGTGGTCTCGTCCACGGTGAACACCGAGTAGAGCGGGATCTGGTCGCGCAGGCCCGCCTGCACGTACTGCCGAATGAACTGGATGCCCATGCCGCCCGGATAGAAGATGAACACCGCCTTGGGGTTCTTCGCGCGCAGCGCGGTGATCTCGGCCTGGTAGTCGAGCTGCCCCATCTTGGTGTAGAGCTCCTCGACGATGTTGCCCTTGTAGTAGCGCTTCAGGCCCGACACCATGTCCTTGCCGGCCTGGTAGTTCGGCGCGAGGACGTAGAGCTCCTTGATGCCGGTGTCCTGGAGGTACTTGCCCATCGCCTCGGGCGACTGGTCGTTGTTCCAGGAGGTGGAGAAGTAGAGCTCGTTGCACTGCGCGCCCGCGAGCGGGCTGGCGCCGGCGTTGGTGCCGACCATGATCTTGCCCGCGCCGGTGACCACCGGCACGGTGGCGAGCATCACGTTCGACCAGATGATGCCGGCCATGATGTCGACGTTGTCGCGCTGGAGCATCTGCTGCGCGACCTGCACGCCCACGTCGGGCTTGAACTGGTCGTCGCCGTAGATCACCTCGGTGGGCAGCCCGCCCACCTTGCGCCCGAGGTGATCGAGCGCCAGCTCGACCGAGTCGCGCATGTGCTTGCCGATGATGCCCTGCGGGCCGGAGAGCGTGGTAATGAAGCCGATCTTGAGCTTCTGTTGCGCAGTCGCGGGCGGCGCGAACGCGAGCATGGCCGCGAGCGCACCGGCAACGAGAGTCGGGAACGGTTTGATCACTGCATCCTCCTCAGGAAATATAGTTCAACTAAAACCGGGACTTATGCAGTCTAGAGGACTATGCTCGGATTGCGCAAGCTCTGGTCGCAGTCGATCAGGTTGACCTGCTTGACCTCGATCTCGAGGCTTGCGCCCCGGCGCTTGAGGCGGTGGCCGCACCAGCCAGCCCAGTGCTGCGTGTCGCCGGCGCGCCATTCCGTGATCAGGAAATTCGACCTCACCATCATGTTTTCAAAGACTTCCACGTTGGAAAGGAGCCGCACTGTCCGGGAGGCAGGAACCTGCGACCACGCCGAGCCGGTGCGCAGGCGGAAGATGCGGTCCTCGAGCCGGCGGCGGTCGTCGAAAGCGACCGCCACTTCGCGCCGCGGGTCGCCGCCGGGCGTGGCGGGCACCCAGTAGACGCACTCGGCGCTATACAGCTTAAGCCAGTCTTCGTAGCGACACTGGTCGAGCAGCCGCGCTTCGGCCGCCAGCAGCGCTCCGGCTTTTACTTGGAATGACAAATCATCGACAGGCTTTTTCCAGGACGAGAAATCGCGAATCAATCCCTCGTAGAAGCGCTCGTCGATCAACGCGCTACCTCGATGGCGGGCGTCGAGCTCATCAGGCGCTTCCATTCCTTCATGTGCTCGCGCATGAACACTTCGTCGGTGGCCGGCGCGCGGATCGTGCCGTCGGCCTCCCGGATCACGCGGCCGGGGATGCCCAGGCCGCGGTGCATGTAGACCCACTCGTCCTCGCAGGCGGCGAGCCCCTTCTGGATCTCCTCGAAGTTGGCCGCGTCGTCGACTTCGCCGAAGTTGGGGAATGCCTCCTGCGTGCGCATGCGCAGCGCGTTGACCGCGTCCGCCGCGCCGCCGAGCTGGTTCGCCTCGTCCACCACCGCGGTGGCGTACCAGGCGGTCTCGCTCTCGTCGACCGCGAGCGGCTGGATCACCTGGATGTGGTTGCCGAGGATGGAGAGGTTGGGGAAGACGTTGATGTTCACCGGCTCGGAGGCGGCGAGATCGAGAGCACTGAGCGCTTTTTCTTTGGTAAGGAGTTTTTTTATGACAGATTCAAAGTGCTCCATTCCGGGATGTGAAGCCTCCATCTCCCACAAGGCTCCTGGCCGCTTCTCGACGTTCGGCCGCTTGTCCTTGAAGTGGTGGCCGTTGCCGAAATAGCGCAGGTACATCGCCGCCTCGTCGGGCTTGCCCTTGTAGAACGACATGCCCTTGTTGGGGTCCGTTTCCAGGCGGTTCTCCATCTCGAGCAGCGAGCGGTGCGAGAACGCCACGTGGTAGCCGTCGCAGGCGTTGTCGTAGGCGAGCTTCCAGTTGCCCCTGAACCGGAGCCGGTTGGCCTCGCGGATCTCGACTCGGGAGCCCGGGTGGCGATCGAGCCATTCGTCGATCGGCCGGGTGATGCCCCCCAGGTAGTCCCTGAGGGGAGGAGCGTCGCGGTTGAGCGTGCCGAAGATGAAGCCGCGATAGCTCTCCACCCGCGGTACCTGGGCGAGGTTGTACTTCGGATCCTTGAAGTCGCAGGCATAGCCCTCGGGCCAGGGCACGCCGCGCAGCCTGCCGGTATTGAAGTAGGTCCAGCCGTGGTAGGCGCACTGGAAAGTGCGCGCCGAGCCCTTCGCCTCGCGGCAGATGCGCGCGCCGCGGTGCGTGCAGCGGTTGTAGAGCGCGCGCAGCCGTCCCTGCGAGTCGCGCACCACGATGAGCGGGCGCAGCCCGAGGCGCGCGGTGACGTAGTCGTCCGGGCTCGGGATCTGGCTCTCGTGGGCGAGGTACACCCACACCGCGCCGAAGATGCGCGTCATCTCCATCTCGAAGATGGCCGGATCGGTATAGATGGAGCGGTGCACCCGGTCCTCGAACACCAGCTCGGAAAAGGTCGAGATATTCATCGTGGCTGCGCCTCGCGCAGGAAGAAGATCAGGTCCAGCTCGGGCGGCGCGACGCTCGTCTGGCTGAGCTGATCGTGCGCCTGCCCGCGGTGGTGCATCTGGTGGTTGAAGAAGAAGAACGCCGGGCGCAGGCGGCGTACAGCCGCTCGTTGGCCCAGGCGTTGTAGGCCGCGAACATGCCGAAATGCGCGGCGGCGAAGCTCATGGCAGCCACCTCAGAAGAAATCGAAATACTCGTTGTGCTCCCATTCGGTGGGGTCTTCCCCGAAATCCCGGTTGCTGGATTCTTTCCATGATTCAAACCGCGAAAGCTCGTTGCGCTTCAGCTTCAGGTAGTAGTCGATGAAGACGTCGCCGAACTCGCGGCGGAACAGCGCATCCGCCTGCAGCGCGTCGAGCGCCGCGCCGAGGCTCGCCGGCAGGCGCGGGCGCTCGGCGGCATAGGGCTCGTCGTCGCGCGGGCCTGGGTCGAGGCCGCGCTCGAGGCCGTCCAGCCCGGCGGCGATCTGCGAGGCGATGTAGAGGTAGGGGTTCGCCGCCGGCTCGCCGAGCCGGTTCTCGAGGCGCGTCGCAGGGTCGCCGGCGCCGCCGAGCACCCGCACCATCGCGCCGCGGTGGTCGTAGCCCCAGCCGGCGCGGTCCGGGGCGAGCGAGTTCGGGCGGAAGCGACGATAGCCGTTCACCGTCGGCGTCGCGAACACGGTCGACGCGCTCGCATTGGCGAGCAAGCCACCCAGGAAGTTCATGCCTTTTGCCGAAAGCGGGCCGTCGGCGCTTTCGGGGACGAAAAGATTCTTGCCGTTCGACATCAGGGACTGGTGCAGGTGCCAGCCGCTCGCGCAGTAGCCCTTGAGCGCCGGGCGGGCCATGAAGGTCGCGAAGTAGCCGAGCCGGCGGCACACCTGGCGCGTCGCGGTGCGAAACAGCACCATGTCGTCCGCCGCGCGCAGCGCGTCCTGCGCGGCGAAGGTGCACTCGATCTGTCCCGGGCCCCACTCGTTCTCGATCGAGCGCAGCGGCAGCCCGAGCGCGGCGCAGGCGCGGGCAAGCTCGCCCAGCACCGGCTGCATGAGATCCATGTTGGTCTCGGAGTGGTAGGAGTAGCCGGGCTCCGGGGCCGAGACGCGCACCGGCCGCCCGCGCATGCCGGGCACGCCGACGTGCTCCTCGCCGAGCCGCTCCTCCTCCAGCCGCGCGAGATACCACTCCACCTCCAGCCCGACGATGAGGTCGAGGTTCTTCTTGCCAAGCTTCTCCACCTGCCGCTTCAGGAGCTGGCGCGGCGAGAAGTGAAAAGGCGTGCCGTCGCGGAAGTACTCGTCGCAAAGCACCCAGCCGACGCCTGCGGCCCACGGCAGCAGCCGGAAGGTCGACTGGTCGGGCCGGACCACCAGGTTCGGCGAGCCGGTCATCTCGGCGAGGCCCATGCCGCCGCCGCGCGTGAACGAGCTGAATACGCGCGCGCCGGCGCCGTCGAGCGTGGTGGTGGCGACGTTGACGTTGTAGCCGCGCTCCAGCGCATCGAGGAACGCCGGCACCGTGAGCGCCTTGGCGCGCGCCG
>DATKAX010000449.1:0-5197 GCA_035514595.1 Burkholderiales bacterium | reverse complement strand
ACGCCCATTCCGCCGGCGGCGCAGATCGAGATCAGGGCGCGGCCCGAGCCGCGCTCGGCGAGCTGCTTGGCGGCGGTGCCGACGATGCGCGCGCCGGTGGCGCCGAACGGGTGTCCGAGCGCCACGCTCGAGCCCTTCGGGTTGAGCTTCGCGCGGTCGATCGCCCCCAGCGCCTCGCGGCGCCCGAGTCGCGTGCGGCAGTACTCGTCGGACTCCCAGGCCTTGAGCGTGCACAGCACCTGCGCGGCGAACGCTTCGTGGATTTCGTACAGGTCGAAATCCTGCAGCCGCAGGCCGGCGCGGTCGAGCATGCGCGGCACGGCGTAGGCCGGCGCCATGAGCATGCCCTCCTTCTTCCCCGCCATGCCCACGTAGTCGACGGCCGCCGTCTCGCAGTGGGTCATGAAGCACTGCGCCTCCACGCCGCGCGAGCGGGCCCATTCCTCGGATGCGAGCAGGACCGCGGCCGCGCCGTCGGTCAGCGGCGAGCTGTTGCCCGCGGTGAGCGTGCCGGCGGGGCTGCGGTCGAATGCGGTGCGCAGCGACGCGAGCTTCTCCATGCTGGTGTCGGCGCGCACGTTGTTGTCCTTCGCGAGGCCGTTGAACGGCAAGACGAGGTCCCTGAAGAAGCCGGATTGCCACGCCGCGGCTGCGTTGCGGTGGCTGGCGAGCGCGAGCTCGTCCTGGGCGTGTCGCGGGATCTGCCATTCCTTGGCCATTTCCTCGCAGTGCTCGCCCATGGAGAGGCCGGTGCGCGGCTCGGCGATCCCCGGCGCCGAAGGCCTGAGATGCGAAGGACGCAGGCCGAGCCACGGGGCGAGCTTGCGGCCGATGGTGCGGCCCTGCGCGCTCGTCAGCACGATCTTCTGCAGCTGCGGCCCGTAGGTAAGCGGGATGTCGCTCGCAGAGTCGACGCCGCCGGCGACCCCGGAATCGATCTCGCCGAGCGCGATGCGCGCCGCAAGCTGCCCCGCCGCCGAAAGGCTGGTGCCGCAGGCGCGCTGCACGTCGTAGGCGGGCGTCGTCGGGTGCAGCCCCGCGCCGAGCATGGATTCGCGCGCCAGGTTCCAGTCGCGCGAGTGCTTGATGACAGCCCCGGCGGCGACCTCGCCCAGCTGGGCGTTTCTCAAGCCATATTTTTCCACCAGGCCCTTCAACGCCGCCGTCAGCATGTCCTGGTTGCCGGCTTGGGCATACGCGGTTCCGGCCCGCGCGAAGGGAATCCGCACCCCGCCCAGTATCGCGACTCGCTTCATTGATGGTCTCCGGCCGAATTCGGGGTCAGAGCCCGAATTCGGCGTCGTGCTTCCGGCTGGAGGAAAATCGGGCTCTGACCCCGATTTCTTCACGGCATCCTCAATTTTCCCTTGATGATCTTGCGCGTGGGCGTCAGCGGCATCTCGGAGACGATCACGAGGCGTTCGGGAAGCTTGATTTTCGCGATATTCCTGCCGAGCAGGTACTCCACGAGATCTTCCAGCGTCACCGTCTCCGAGGAGTTTCTCAATGTGACAAAAGCGCAGGCCTTCTCGCCGAGCACCGGGTCGGGCATGGGGACGATTGCCGACTGCTGGATCTTCGGGTGCGCGTCGAGCAGCATCTCGACTTCCGCGCAATTGAACTTGACGCCGCCGCGGTTGATGATGTCCTTGGTGCGCCCGGTGATGGCGACGTTGCCGCCGGCGCGCAGCTCGGCGAGGTCTCCGCTGCGGAACCAGCCGTCGGGGGTAAAGGCGTCGCGGTTGGCCGCCGCGTTCTCGAAGTAGCCGGAGAACATCAGCGGCCCGCGCACCTGCAGCTCGCCCGCGTCCGAGATCCTCACTTCGGTCCCGGGGCTCGGCCGCCCCGCGGTGGTGGCCGAGACCTCCGGCGTATCGCCGGGACGGGTGTAGAGCGCCGCCTGCAGCTCGGTCATGCCCCAGAGCTGCGTGACGGCGCAGCGCGCGAGCTTCGCCTGCGCATAGTGCATGAGCTCGCGCGGCGCCATCGAGCCCGACACGATCGCAAGCTCGAGCGACGACCAGTCGTGCCGCTCGAAAAGCCCGGCGCCGCGGCAGGCGGCGACATGCGCCGGCGCCGTCCATAGCGCGCTCGGCTTGTCCGTTTCGACCGTTTCGGCCAGCGCGGGAGGCGTGAACGAGGGCAGAAGCACGGTGCACGCGCCCACCGCCCAGGCGCAGTGCAGCGAGTACAGACCGTAGAGATGCGTGAGGGGAGCGGCGCAAAGGACCCGGCTGCGCTCGCTCAACCGATGCTCTGCGGCGCCCAGCCGCGCGTTCCCGAGCATCGTGCGGTACGGATGCGGCACGCCCTTGGGCGAAGCCGTGGTGCCCGAGGTATAGAGCAGCAGGAACGCGTCGCGCGCATCCGGAAGCGGATGGTCCCCGGCGAGCGGCGGCGCGGATTCCAGCGCCTGGAAGTCGAACGCCCGGTCGATGAAGAGCTTCGCGCCGCTGTGGCCGAGGATCGCCTCGATCTCGGCGCCGCGGTAGGGCATGTGCAGCGTACAGGTCACCGCCCCGAGCCGGGCCGCAGCGAGATACGCGATGAGGAACTGCGACACGTTCGGCAGCTGCAGCGCCACGACGTCGCCGCGCCCGATCCCGCGCTGCCGCAGGCCCTCGGCGACGCGCTGCACGCGCTCGGCGAGCTGCGCCCATGAAATCGTTTCCTTCTGCAGAACGACGGCCGCAGCGTCGGGCCGGCCGGCGGAATGGCGCGCGAGCCACGCGGCAAGCGTATCGTCGTCGCGCCACCAGCCTCGCGCGACATAGTTCCGCTCCAGCGCCGCGTCATACCTCACCTGCATCGACCTATCTTATTGGTTTTTCAGGGCTGGGCGTCCACTCGGTGGTGAACGGAAAAGTGGTGACCATGATCCCGCTGATCGGCGCGGACACGCCGGCGCAGAGCGCCGCCGACATGGGCAAGACGCTCTACGGCTGGCGCTGCGGCGCCGCCGCGGACGGCACCGACGTTGATTCGCGATTCCTGCCAGGCTCGTGCCGGGGCGCCTAAGCCACTAAGATTGCCAGGATGGACGAGGCGTTGCTGCTGGCCCGGGTCCAGTTCGGGCTGAACATCGGCTTCCACATCCTGTTCCCGAGCATCACCATCGGGCTCGCGTGGATGCTGGTGCACTTCCGGGTGCGCTACCAGGTGACGCGCGATCCCGCCTGGCTCGAGACCTACCAGCGCTGGGTGAAGGTGTTCGCGCTGTCCTTCGCCATGGGCGTGGTCTCGGGAATCGTGATGAGCTTCCAGTTCGGCACCAACTGGCCCGGCTACATGGACAACGTCGGCAACATCGCGGGGCCGCTGCTCGCCTACGAGGTGCTGACCGCCTTCTTCCTCGAGGCGACCTTCCTCGGCGTGATGCTGTTCGGCATGAACCGGGTCTCCGGCCGCGTGCACGTCGCCTCGGCCGCCATCGTCGCCTTCGGCACCACGGTGTCGGCGTTCTGGATCCTCGCCCTCAACTCCTGGATGCACACCCCCACCGGGCACGTGAGCTCGGAGGGCGCGCTCATCGCCGGGGACTGGCTCGCGGTGATCTTCAATCCCTCGTTTCCCTACCGCTTGGCGCACATGCTGCTCGCCTCGGGCATCACCGCGGCATTCCTCGTCGCCGGCCTCTCGGCGTGGCGCCTGCTCAATGCCCCGGCGGACGCGGGGGCGGCAAAGACACTGCGCTTCGGCACGTACATCGCGGCGGTTCTGGTGCCGCTGCAGATCGTGGTCGGCGACCTGCACGGGCTGAACACGCTCGAGCACCAGCCGGCGAAGATCGCCGCGATGGAGGCGCTCTGGGAGACGCAGCGCGGCGCGCCGCTGGTGCTTTTCGCCATCCCCAACGAAGACACCCGGCGTAACGACTACGCGATCGAGATCCCCAAGGGCGCCTCGCTGATCCTGGCGCACGACCCCGAGGCCGAGATCCGGGGGCTGGACGCGTTCGCGCCCGACATCCCGCCGGTCGCGCCGGTGTTCTTCGCCTTCCGCGTCATGGTCGGCATGGGCTTTCTCATGCTGCTTCTCTCCTGGTACGGCGCCTGGCGCCTGCGGCGTCCGGGCGTTCCGCGCTCGCTCCTGTGGTGCTTCGCCGCTTTCACCTTCTCGGGCTGGGTGGCGGTGCTCGCCGGGTGGCTGGTCACCGAGATCGGGCGCCAGCCGTGGCTCGTGACCGGCGTGCTGCGCACCGCGGACGCGGTCGGCGCGGCGAGCGGCACCGAGGTCGGCGCCAGCCTCGCCGGCTACGCGCTCATCTACACGCTGCTGCTCGCCTCCTACATGGTCGTCCTTACCCACCTGGCGCGAAAATGACCCTCGACCTTCCGGTGGTCTTCGCCGTGCTGATGGGCGCCGCGATCCTCGCCTACGTGGTGCTCGACGGCTACGACCTGGGCGTCGGCATGCTGATGGCGGGCGCCGGGCGCGAGGAGCAGGACGTCATGGTGAGCTCGATCGGCCCGTTCTGGGACGCGAACCAGACCTGGCTGGTGCTCGGGGTCGGGCTGCTGCTGGTCGCGTTTCCGGCGGCGCACGGCCTGATCCTCGGCGCGCTCTACCTGCCGGTGGCCGCCATGCTCACCGGCATCGTCCTGCGTGGCGTGGCGTTCGAGCTGCGCATCAAGGCCGAGGGCTGGCACCGCGAGCTGTGGAACTGGCTGTTCTGGGCCGGCTCGACCCTCGCCAGCTTCGCGCAGGGGCTGATGCTCGGGCGCTACATCACCGGGTTCGAGCCGGGCATCGGCTACTGGCTGTTCGCGGTGCTGGTCGGCGCCGCGCTGTGCGGCGGCTACGTGCTGCTCGGCGCCGGCTGGCTGATCCTGCGCACCGAAGGGGCGCTGCAGGCGAAAGCGCGCGGCTGGGCGCGCTGGGGCCTCGCCTGGGTGGCGCTCGGCGTCGCGCTGGTGAGCCTGGGCACGCCGTTCGTGAGCGAGACGGTGCGCGAGCGCTGGTTCGACTTCCCCCGCACGCTCGGGCTGATGCTGCTGCCTCTCATGACGGCACTCACCTGGGTGTGGATCTGGGTGAGCCTCGGGCGCTCCGAATGGAAGCCGTTCGCCGGCGCGGTCGCGATCTACGTGCTCGCCTTTTTCGGGCTCGCCTACAGCCTGTTCCCCTACGTGGTGATCGACCGCATGACGATCTGGGAAGCGGCGGCGCACCCGAGCGCGCTCGTATTCGTGCTCGT
>DATKAX010000448.1:0-14436 GCA_035514595.1 Burkholderiales bacterium | reverse complement strand
GTCGAGCTGATCGCCTCCGAGAATTACGTCAGCCGGCCGGTGCTGATCGCGCAGGGGAGCCAGCTTACGAACAAGTACGCCGAGGGCTATCCGGGCAAGCGCTATTACGGCGGCTGCGAGTACGTGGACATGGCCGAGGCGATCGCGATCGAGCGCGCGAAGACGCTGTTCGGCGCGCCCTGGGCGAACGTGCAGCCGCACTCGGGCTCGCAGGCGAACCAGGCGGTGTACACGGCGGTGCTCAAGCCGGGCGACACGATCCTCGGCATGTCGCTCGCGCATGGCGGGCACCTGACGCACGGCTCGCCGGTGAACCTGTCGGGGAAGCTCTACCGGATCGTTTCCTACGGGTTGAACGAGAAGGAGGAGATCGACTACGACGCCGCGGAGAAGATCGCGCTCGCGGAGAAGCCCAAGCTGATCGTGACCGGGGCTTCGGCGTATGCGCTCGCGATCGACTGGAAGCGCTTTCGCGCCATCGCCGACAAGTGCGGGGCGCTGCTGATGGCCGACGTCGCGCATTACGCAGGGTTGATCGCCACCGGCCTGTATCCCTCGCCGATCGGGATCGCGGATTTCGTCACCACCACCACGCACAAGACCTTGCGCGGGCCGCGCGGCGGCATGGTTCTGGGGTCGGAAGAATTTGAAAAGCCCATCAACAGCGCGATCTTCCCGGGGCTGCAGGGCGGGCCGCTGATGCACGTCATCGCCGCGAAGGCCGTGGCGCTCGGCGAGGCGCTCAGGCCCGAGTTCAAGGACTACCAGAGCCGCGTGCTCGAGAACGCGCGCACCATGGTCAAGGTGCTGGCCGAGCGCGGCTTGCGCATCGTGTCGGGGCGCACCGACTGCCACATGTTTCTGGTCGATCTGAGGAAGAAGGGGATCACCGGCAAGGACGCCGAGGCGGCGCTCGGGCGCGCGCACATCACGGTCAACAAGAACGTGATCCCGAACGATCCCGAGAAGCCGACGGTGACCAGCGGCGTGCGCATCGGCACGCCGGCGATGACCACGCGCGGCTTTCGCCGCGCCGAGTCGGAGCTGCTCGCGCACCTCATCGCCGACGTGCTCGACCGGCCGCACGAGAATTCCGGCCTCGAGCGCGTCGCGGGCGAGGTCAAGGCACTCTGCGCCCGGTTCCCGGTCTACGCATGAAGTGCCCCTTCTGCGGCTCCGAGGACACCCAGGTGGTCGATACGCGCGCCAACCTGGAGGCGAACACCACCCGGCGCCGCCGCAAGTGCGTCGGCTGCGGCAAGCGCTTCACCACCTACGAGCGCGTCGACCTCAAGATGCCGCGCCTGGTGAAGAAGGACGGCAGCCGCACCGACTTCGACCGCGACAAGCTGATGGCGAGCATGAAGCTCGCGCTGCGCAAGCGGCCGGTCGCGACCGAGGAGGTCGACGAGGCGGTCGACCGCGTGACCGAGCGGCTGCGCTCGCTGGGCGAGCGCGAGGTAACGACGAGCCGCGTCGGCGATTTCGTGATGCGCGAGCTCGCCAAGCTCGACAAGATCGCCTACATCCGCTTCGCTTCCGTATACCGCAGCTTCGAGACGCCCGACGACTTCCGCGAGGCGGTGCAGGAGGTCAAGGCCGCCAAGAAGCGCCGCAAGTGACGCGCTTCTCGGCGTTCGATCACGCGATGATGCGCCGCGCGCTCGCGCTGGCGGCCGACGGCTTGTTCACGACCACGCCGAATCCGCGCGTGGGCGCCGTCGTTTGCGCAGGCGAGCAGATCCTCGGGGAGGGCTGGCACCAGAAGGCGGGCGGGCCGCATGCGGAGGTCGTGGCGCTCGGGCAGGCGGGCGCGCGCGCCGCGGGCGCCACGCTGTACGTGAGCCTCGAGCCCTGCAATCACCACGGCCGCACGCCTCCCTGCGTAGAACTTCTTATCGGAAGAAAAATCTCCAGAGTCGTAGCAGCCATGCGCGATCCGAATCCGCAGGCCGCGCGCGGCGGCGAGGCGCTCGCCGCCGCCGGCGTCCGCTTCGAGCACGGGGTGATGGAGGAAGAGGCGAGCGAGCTCAACATCGGCTTCGTGTCGCGCATGACGCGCGCACGCCCGTGGGTGCGGCTCAAAGTCGCGGCCAGCCTCGACGGGCGCAGCGCGCTTCCAGACGGCAGGTCGCAGTGGATCACCGGTGCCGCGGCGCGCGCCGACGCCCACCGCTGGCGCGCGCGCGCCTGCGCGATCCTCACGGGTATCGGCACCGTGGCCGCGGACGACCCGCGGCTCACCGTGCGCGAGGTGGCGACGCCGCGCCAGCCGCTGCGCGTGATCGTGGACAGCCGCCTCGAGACCCCGCCGAAAGCGCGCATCCTGGAAGGGGAGCGCGTCCTGATCTTCGCCGCCCGCCCCGGCACGGCACCGGCGAACGCGGAAGTCGTGGTCCTGCCAAACGCGCGGCAGAAAGTCGAGCTGCCCGCGATGCTGCAGGAGCTCGCCCGCCGCGGCGTTAACGAGCTGCACGTGGAGGCGGGCTTCCGGCTGAACGGCTCGCTGGTGCGAGAGGGCTGCGTGGACGAATTCCTGCTCTACCTCAATCCGAGCTTGCTCGGCGACGGCCAGGGCATGGTCGATCTCGCGCCGCTCGCGTCGCTCGAGGGCCGGCTCAAGCTAAGGCTGCTTTCGCTCGAGCGCGTCGGCGAGGACCTGCGGATCGTCGCGCGCCCCGCTTAGGGCGGCGAGGAGCAGGTCGACCGCGACCTGCGCCGTGCGGGCGCCGCGGTCCAGGCGCGGGCAGTACTCCACCAGTTCGAGCGCGGCGAGCCGCGGATCGCCGCCGGCGCGCGCCAGCGCCTTCGCGAGCTCGCGGCTGCGGATGCCGTGCGGCGCGGGCGTCGCGACGCCCGGCGCCTCCTCGGGCGTGATCGCGTCCAGGTCGATGCTGACGCCGAAGCCCGCGGTGCCTTCGGTCACAAGGCGCAGCGCCTCGTCGAACACCGCATCCAGGCCGCGGCGCTCGATTTCCTCGATGAAGAACACGCGCACGCCGAGCCGCGCAAGGCGCTGCGCCTCCTCCGGCTCGAAGCTGCGCACGCCGACCAGGCACACGCGGCGCGCGTCCAGCACGCCTGCATCGAGGCCGCACAGCCGATCGTCGTCCTCGCCGAGCAGCCAGGCGAGCGGCATGCCGTGCATCCGGCCGCTCGGACTGGTCGCGGGCGTATGGCTGTCCATGTGCGCGTCGACCCACACGAGGCCGAGCGGCCCCGGCAGCGCGCGCGCGACCCCGCTCCAGGTGCCCGCGGCGCAGGTATGGTCGCCGCCGAGCACGCACGGCAGGCGGCCGGCGCGCAGGCTTGCGCCCACCGCGGCGGCAAGCTGGCCGCACAGGCGGCTCAGCGCGAGCCGCTTGCGCTTCTCGACGGGCAGCGGCGCGAGCATCGGGCCGAAAAGCACCGGGACGCCGCGCGCGCGCAGCCCCACCTGGATGAGCGGCGCGAGCACCGAGGGCGCCTCGGCGCAGCCGGCATCCACGCCCCCCAGCCCCCATGCCGCGCCAATGAGCTCGACCTGTCGTTGCATCGCTACATCCGATTCAGGGCCGCACTACCCCGGCCCTCGAACAGGCGTTGCAGTGGGTTTGTCAAATTCCTCGGCATCGTAGCTTTGCTAAGGAGACCCCTCATGGCAGCGGCTAGCAAATGGCAGGACTGGGCGAGCTTCGCGCTCGGCCTGTGGCTCGCCCTGTCGCCATGGCTGGTCGGCTATTCGGAGCACGATGCGGCCACCGCCAACAGCGCCTTCGCCGGCCTCGCGCTCGCGCTGGTTTCGCATTTCGAGGCCAGCTTCGACGGCGAGGACATGGAGTGGCTGATCCTCGCCGTGGGCGTCTGGCTGGTGGCTGCGCCGTTCCTGTGCGGGTTCATGTCCGTGCCGGTGGCGGCGGCCAACTCGATCGCGGTCGGCGTCTGCGTCGCGGCGCTTGCCGGCTCGGCGCTCGAGCTCGACAGGCAAATCGCCCGCTGGTGGGATAAGAGCGTCGCCGGCCATTAGCCTTTAGACAAGCCGATTTGGGTTACCCTTCCCCGCCATGTTCACGGGCATCGTACAGGCGGTGGGGAGAATCGTGCGCGCAGATCCGCTCGAGGTCGAGTGTCCGTCCCTGGACCGCTCGGACCTCGCGGTCGGCGACTCGGTCTGCGTGCAAGGCGTCTGCCTCACGGTGACCGCGCTCACCGGGCGCGGATTCACCGCGGACGTGTCGGAGGAAACGCTGCGCGTCACTGCCGGTCTCGAGCGGCCGGGCCCGGTCAACCTCGAGAAATCGCTCGCTCTGGGCGAGCGGCTCGGCGGCCACCTCGTCACCGGCCATGTGGACGGCGTCGGCGAGGTGGTGGCCGCCGAGGCCGGCATGGTGCGGATCCGCCTGCCAGGCGGGCTCTCGAGGTACGTCGCACGCAAGGGCTCGATCTGCGTCGACGGGGTCAGCCTCACGGTGAACCGCGCCCAGGACGACACGTTCGAAGTGCAGCTCATTCCGCATACCCTCGCGGTGACCACGCTCGCGCGGCTCGCGCCCGGCGTCAAGGTCAATCTCGAGGTCGACCTGATCGCGCGCTACGTCGAGCGCATGCTCGCCGAATCGTCGCCGAGGACGTCCTCGACGTAGAGCATGTTGACCGCGATGAGCGCGGCCGCGGCGAGCGGCGTCGCGACGATGACGCCGAGCGGCCCGGCGGTGACGCCGAGCACGACCTGCGCGAGCAGGATCAGCGCCGGCGGCATGTACACCGCCCGGTGCTGGATGAGCGGCGTGAGCACGTAGCTCTCGAGCGACTGCACCGCGAGATAGAGAGCCGCCACCCATAGCGCGAGCTGCGGGCTCTCGGCGAACGCGACCAGGATTGCCGGGATCGCCGCGACGATCGGCCCGACGTAGGGCACGAACTCCAGCAGCCCGGCGAACAGCGCGAGCGGCAGGGCGAACGGCACGCCGAGGAGCATCAGGCCGGCGCCGGTCAGGGTGGCGACGATCGCCATCAGGATGAGCTGGCCGACCAGCCAGCGGGTCAGGACGTCGCCGATCGCGCCGAGCACCTGGCGCGCGCGCTTGCGCCGGCGCTGCGGAAAAAGCAGCACGAATCCCCTCAGGTACGCGCTCGGCTGCCAGGCGAGGAACACGGCGAGGAACAGCACCACCACCAGGCTGCCGAGCGCGGCGAAGGTCGAGCCGATCAGCCGCAGGCCGCGGCCGACGAACTTCATGTCGCTCTCGGGCGTGCTGGCCTCGGCCGCCGCCAACATTCGTTCTCCCCACTCGCTCTGGCGCAGGCGCTCGCGCGCCTTGTCCACCACCTCGGGGAGCTGCCGCGACAGCTCCCAGGACTGGTTCACCACGGCGCGACCGAACAGCACGCTTGCCGCCGAGAGAACCGCGGCGAACAGCAGCATCACCAGCGCGAGCGTCCATCCTTCGGACCAGCCGGTGCGCTCGCTGAGCCAATCGGCAGGGGCGCGCAGCAGCACCGCGAGCAGCACGCCGATGAACAGCAGCAGCAGGACGTCGAGCGCGTACCACAGCAGCGCGAGCAGCAGGAGGATGCCGGTCCCGATGCCGACGTAGACCAGCGCGTGCTGCGCGGTATCCTTGCGTTCGCCCTCGTCCATGCTTTCCATGGACCCTGTACGATGGGGCGAGTTCATGAGCCGCATCCGCTTCGATCCCTTGCTGCCCATCAACGCGCGCCGCGAACAGATCCGGGCCGCGGTCGAGCGCCACCCGGTAGTGATCGTCTGCGGCGAGACCGGGTCCGGAAAGACTACGCAGCTGCCGAAGATGCTGCTCGAGATGGGGCGCGGCGCAGCCGGGCGCATCGGGCACACGCAGCCGCGGCGCATCGCCGCGCGCTCTGTCGCCGCGCGCATCGCCGAGGAGCTCGGCACCGAGCTCGGCGCCCAGGTCGGCTGCAAGGTGCGCTTCCACGACCAGGTCGGGCCGCGCTCGGTGATCAAGCTGATGACCGACGGCATCCTGCTCGCGGAGACGCAAGGCGATCCGCGGCTCGCGCAATACGGCTCGATCATTATCGACGAGGCGCACGAGCGCAGCCTGAACATCGACTTCCTGCTCGGCTATCTGAAGCAACTGGTGAAGCTGCGTTACGACCTCAGGGTGGTGGTGACCTCGGCGACCATCGACGCCGAGCGCTTCTCGCGGCATTTCGACGGCGCGCCGGTGATCGAGGTCTCGGGCCGGCTCTACCCGGTGGAGGTGCGCTACCGGCCGGTCGCGGGCGACTCCGAGGACACCACGCGCGAGGAGGAGGAGCGCGCGCTGGCGGACGCGGTCGAGGAGCTGGTGCGCGAAGGCGCGGGCGACGTGCTGGTATTCCTGCCCGGGGAGCGGGAGATCCGGGACGCCGCGGAAACGCTGAGGAAGAGCGGCGTGAAGAACGTGGAGATCCTGCCGCTTTATGCCCGCCTGTCCGCGGCCGAGCAGGATCGCGTGTTCCGCCCGGGCGGCGCACGCCGCATCGTGCTCGCCACCAACGTCGCCGAAACCTCGCTCACCGTCCCGCGCATCCGCTACGTGGTGGATACCGGCGACGCGCGCGTCAAGCGCTACAGCTACCGCAACAAGGTGGAGATGCTGCGCGTGGAGCCGATCTCGCAGGCAGCGGCGCAGCAGCGCGCCGGGCGCTGCGGGCGCGTCGCCGACGGCGTGTGCATACGGTTGTACAGCGAGGAGGACTTCAGCCGGCGCCCGGCGTTCACCGACCCGGAGCTGCTGCGCTCGTCGCTCGCCTCGGTGATCCTGCGCGCGAAAAGCCTCGGGCTGGGCGAGCTGGAAACCTTTCCCTTCGTCGATCCTCCGGCGTCGCGCGCGATCGCCGACGGCTACGCGCTGCTCGCCGAGCTTGGCGCCGTGGACGCGTCGAAGGAGCTCACCGAGATCGGCCGGCAGCTGGCGCGGCTGCCGCTCGATCCGCGCGTCGCGCGCATGCTGGTCGCGGCGCGCGACGAGGGCTGCCTCGACCAGGTGCGCGTGATCGCCGCGGCGCTCTCGGTGCAGGACCCGCGGGAGCGTCCGCTCGAGCGCGCCGCGGCGGCCGACGAGCGCCACGCGCGCTTCGCCGACGAGCGCTCGGACTTCCTCGCCTTTCTCAAGCTGTGGAAGCTGCAAGGCGAGGCCGGCCTGCGGCGGCTGTGCCGCGACAACTTCCTCTCCTATCCGAGGATGAGGGAATGGCGCGACGTGGAAGCGCAGCTGCGCGCCACGCTGGAGGAGCTCGGATGGCGCGCCTCTTCGGTGAATCCCGAGAAGGCGGAAGGCTACCGGGCGATCCACCGCGCGCTGCTCGCGGGGCTGCTCGGCAACGTCGGCATGCGCGACGAAGCCGACGCGAGCTACACCGGCGCCCGCGGCGTCAAGTTCTGGGTGCATCCCGGCTCGTGGACGAAGAAGCCCGGCCGCTGGATCGTCGCCGCCGAGCTGGTCGAGACCACCCGCCTGTACGCGCGCACCGTCGCCGGCATCGAGCCGAAGTGGCTCGAGGAGCTCGGCGCCCATCTGCTCGAGCGCACCCGCACCGACCCGCACTGGGAGAAGTCGCGCGCCGAGGTGGTGGCGCTCGAGCGCGGCACACTCTACGGCCTGCCGGTGTACGTCAACCGGCGCGTGGACTTCGCTCCATTCGCGCCTGCCGCGGCGCGCGAGATCTTTATCCGCTCGGCGCTGGTGGAGGGCGACTTCGACACGCGCGCGCCGTTCTTCGCGCACAACCGGCGCCTGATCGCGGAGATCGAGCGCCTCGAGCACAAGTCGAGGCGCCCGGACATCCTGGTCGACCTGGAGCTGATCCACGCCTTCTACGACGAGCGCGTCCCCGCCGACGTGGCGAGCGGCGCGGCCTTCGAGCGCTGGCGCCGGCACGCCGAGGCCACGCGGCCGCGGCTGCTCTACCTCGCGCGCGAGGACCTGATGCGGCACGAGGCGGCCGGGATCACGACCGAGAACTTTCCGCCGTTGCTGCACCTCGGCCCCAACCGCCTCGCGCTCGAGTATCACTTCGAGCCCGGCTCGCCGCGCGACGGCGTGACCCTGAACGTGCCGCTCGCGCTGCTCAATCAGGTGCCGGCGGCACGCTGCGAGTGGCTGGTGCCCGGCCTGCTCAAGGAGAAGGTAAAGGCGCTCGCCCGGTCCATCCCGCAGCGGCTGCGGCACCGGCTGGGGCCGCTCGAGGAGTTCGCCGCCCAGTTCAGCGCCGCGGTGGCGCCCTCCGCTGCCTCCCTCGCGGCGGCGCTCGCGCGCTACATACGTGCGGAAAGGAATCTCGAGGTGCCGCTCGACGCCTTCCGCCCGGACTCGGCGCCGGCGCACCTGCACATGAATTTCCGCGTGCTCGACGACGCGGGCCGCCAGCTCGGCATGGGGAGGAATCTCGCCGCCCTGAAGCAGGAATTTTCCGCGCACGCGCAAGCGGTCCTCGAGCAGGAGGACGACCTTGAGCGGCACACCGGCTGGACGATGGGCGATCTGGCCGAGATCATGGAGATCGAGGGCGCCGGCCGGACGCTGGTCGGCTACCCGGCGCTGGTCGACGCGGACGACGCGGTGACCCTGCAGGTGTTCGACTCGCCGGAGCGCGCGCGCGAGATGCATCGCCAGGGTGTGCGCCGGCTGCTCGCGATCGCTTTTCGCGACCGCGTGCGCGATCTCGAACGCGCGCTGGCCCGCGACGTAGCGCTCGGCCCGCTCAGGGCCGAGGTCATCGACGCCGCGCTGGAGCGCACGTTCCTTGCTGAATCGCTTCCCATGACGCACTCCGAGTTTGCGCGCCGCGTCGACGAGGGCCGCAGCCGCTTCAGCCTGATCGCGCAGGAGATCGCCCGCACCGCCTCGAGCATCCTGGCGGAGCGCGCGTCCCTGGAAAAGAAGCTGAACGCCACGGCGCGTGCGTTTCCCCAGGCCACCCAGGACATGAGGGAGCAGGCGAACCGCCTGCTGGCGCCGGGCTGGCTCGCGCGCACCCCCTGGCAGCGGCTGCAGCACCTGCCGAGGTATCTGAAGGCGGCGTCGCTGCGCCTGGACAAGCTACGTGCCGACCCGGCGCGCGATGCGCGCCTGGCGGCCGAGCTCGCCGCGGTGGAGCAGCCGTACCGCCGCGAAGCGGCGGTGCGCGCGCGGCATGGGCCGCCGGGCGCGGAGCTCGAGCAGTTCGGCTGGCTGATCGAGGAGCTGCGCGTGTCGCTGTTCGCGCAGGAGCTCAGAACGCCGGTGCCGGTATCGGCCAAGCGGCTCGCCAAGCTCTGGCAGACTGTACGCCGATGAGCATCCTCGGCTCCCTCGCCTATGGGCTGGCGAACCTGCTGCACCCGCGCATGCTGTGGCTGATGGTGTGGCCGATGCTGGTAGCGATCGGCATCTGGGGCACGCTGGCGATCGCGCTCTGGATGCGGCTCGCGATCAAGCTCGCCGGAGTGCTGGAGCGCTGGCTCGAGTCGGCGGTGTTCTTCGTCCAGCTCGACCTTGCCAACGTCGCGATGATCGCGGCGCACGTGCTGCTGTTCCTCGCCTTCGTGCCGCTCGTCTATCTGACTGCGCTCTTCATCCTGGGGCTTTTCGGCATGCAATCGATGGTCGAGCACGTCGCGCGCCGCTCGTTCCCGGCGCTCGAGCGGCGCCGTGGCGGCGGCGTGGCCGGTAGCGGCTGGAACGGCGCCGTCGCACTCCTCGGCCTCGTGGGGCTGGGCGTGGCGAGCCTGCCGTTGTGGCTGCTGCCGCCGCTCTGGCCGATGATCCCGGTGGCGATCCTGGGCTGGGTCAACCAGCGGCTGCTGCGCTACGACGCGCTCGCCGAGCACGCCGGCCGGGAAGAGATGGCCGAGATCTTCCGCGAGCGACGGGGAAACCTGTACCTGCTCGGCGTGCTGCTCGCGGTGGTGGCGTACGTTCCGGTCCTTGGATTGCTGGCGCCGGTGTGGTTCGGCCTCGCCTTCATCCATTACCTGCTCGGCACCCTCGCCGCCGCGCGTGCCCGCGGCATAAACGAGGGCTATCGCCCTGATCCGAACAAAGCATTGGAGCGCGGCAACGCCGCTCCGTAGACTCGGTGTTTTCCACAGGAGTTGCGCCGTGTTCCAGAATCGTGAAGGACAGAAGGTCCCGCAGGTCACTTTCCGCGCTCGCAGCGAGAGCGACTGGAAGCCGGTGACGACCGACGACATTTTCCAGGGCAAGACGGTGGTGCTGTTCTCGCTGCCGGGCGCCTTTACGCCGACCTGCTCGTCGACCCACGTGCCGCGCTACAACGAGCTGGTGCCGGCGTTCCTCGCCAACGGCGTCGACCGCGTCGTGTGCGTTTCGGTGAACGACGCCTTCGTGATGAACGAGTGGGCGCGCACCCAGGAGTGCGGCAACGTGACGCTGCTGCCCGACGGCAACGGCGAGTTCACCGAGAAGATGGGCATGCTGGTCGACAAGTCCGAGCTCGGGTTCGGCAAGCGCTCCTGGCGCTATTCGATGCTGGTCCGGGACGGCGTGATCGAGAAGATGTTCGTCGAGCCGGAAAAGCCCGGCGATCCGTTCGAGGTGTCGGACGCCGACACCATGCTCGACTACCTCAATCCGAAAGCGAAAAAGCCCGACCAGGTCGCGGTTCTGACGCGCGAAGGCTGCGGCTACTGCACCAAGGCGAAGAAGCTGTTGAAGGACCTGGGCTACGCGTTCGCCGAGGTGAGCCTCGACCATAGCGACCGCTCGCGCATCGTGGGCGCGATCACCGGCCGCGGCACCATGCCGCAGGTGTTCGTGAACGGCCGGCACATCGGCGGACTGGAAGAGCTGGAGCGCTGGGCCGAGAAGGCGGCGTAAAGGCGCGGTGCTACAGTGGCGCCTTGTTCGGCGCCTACATCATCGGAGATGAAATCCTCGTCGGCAAGCGGCAGGACAAGCATCTCTCGTTCGTGATCCTGGCCCTGGCGCAGCGCGGGCTGCGCCTCGCCTGGGCGCAGTATCTCGGCGACGATGCGCAGCGCCTCACCGCCGCGCTCGCGCAGAGCCTGCACTGCGGCGAGGCGGTGTTCAGCTTTGGCGGCATAGGCGCCACGCCGGATGACCGCACACGCCAGTGTGCTGCCGCGGCGGCCGGCGTCGCGCTGCGCCTGCATCCGGATGCGGAGCGCGAGATTCGCGCGCGCTTCGGCGCGGAGGTCACGCCGGCGCGGCTCGCGATGGGCGAGTTCCCGGAGGGCGCGAGCATCATCCCGAACCCGGTGAACCGCATACCCGGGTTTTCGCTGCGCGAGCATCACTTCGTTCCAGGCTTTCCGCAGATGGCCTGGCCGATGGTGGAATGGGTCCTCGACAACCGCTACCGGGCGCTTTTCGACCGCGATCGCTGGGCCGAGGAATCGATCCTGGTCTACGAGGCCGGAGAAAGCCAGCTGATCCCCGCCATGCAGGCGGTCGAAGCGGCGTTTGCCGGTGTCAGGGTCTTCAGCCTGCCCTCCATGGGCGCGGACGGCTCGCGACTGCATGTCGAGCTCGGCGTGCGCGGCGAGCCTTCGCAGGTCGGGCAGGCGATGACTGCCCTGCGCCGTGCCGTGAGCGAGGCCGGATTCCCGTTTCACTGAGCGCGCAAAAAAAAAGCCCCGCTGGCGCGGGGCTCTCCTTACTTCTTCTTTCTCTTCGCAGCTTCTTTCTTCGGGCTGCGCTTCGCGCTAGATCGGGCCTTCGGCGGCCGGCCCGGTTTGGCGCTCAGGCGGCCTTTTTTGCTTTCGCGAGGCCTTTCACCGTTTCGGTCGCGGCCGAGACGTTCGCTTCGGCCATCTCGGTTGCCTGCTTGGCGACCTTGTTGAAATTGTCGTACGCCGAGTTGGCGGCGGCGAGCATCGACTTCACTGCGGCGACGGCGACGTCCGAGCCGGCGGGCGCGTTCTTCGACACCTTGTCGAGCAGGGTGACGAAGTTCTCGTTCCACTCGGCGACGCGGCGCTCGGCGACTTTCGAGATCTCGGCGTTGGTCTCGGTGGCGACTTCGTACACGCTCTTCGAGTAGGCGATCGCCTTCTCCATGGCGGGCTGGGCGAGGGTGTTCTGCAGGGTCACGAACTCCTGGACGTCCTTCGCGCCGAGCAGCGCACGGGTGTTCGCGATAGAGTCTTCAAAGGCGCTTTTCACGGCGCCAGCGTTGATGTTCGCCAGCCTCTCGAACGCCGCGAACTGGGCATTCGCTACGGCGAGCATCGTTTCTACGTTGGCCTTGTTGGCGGCCTGGATCTGCTCCGGGGTCACGTACATTCTCAGCTCCTGTCTGGTTTTGTGCAATGCAGCAAAACGGATTTTAGGCTCTTCGTGTAGGAAGTCAAGGGGCTTGTGCGTAGCAGCATCCGTGATTGGCATGTCGCCACATCTACTACCGTACCAATGACCGCGAGCCTGGGCGTACTGTTCCCCGGTCTCTTCGTGCTTCTGTGGAGCACCGGCTTCATCGGGGCGAAGTTAGGGCTTCCTTACGCAGAACCCGCCACTTTTCTCGTGCTGCGTTTCCTGCTGGTACTCGCTATCCTGCTGCCGCTGTGCTGGCTGTCTGCGGCTCGCTGGCCGACCCCCAGAGGGGTCTTCCACATGGCGGTGGCGGGCGCCCTGCTTCAGGGGGGCTACCTTGGAGGGGTATTCACATCGTTGCACCTTGGCATGCCCGCGGGGGTGTCGGCGCTGGTGACGGGACTGCAACCCGTGGTGACGGCCGTCATTGGCGGCTGGCTGTTGGGGGAGCGCACCCGCGCCCGGCAGTGGATGGGCCTCGCGCTGGGCCTGCTCGGCGTCGTGCTGGTGGTATGGGACCGCATCGCGGTCGAGCGCCTCGGGGCGGCTCCGATTTCGTTCGCCGTCCTTGCCCTGATCAGCATCTCCCTTGGCATGGTCTGGCAGAAGCGCCACGGCTCGGGGGTCGACTTGCGCACTGGCGCCGCGATCCAGTTCATCGCCGCGACCGCGCTGCTGGCACCTTTCGCCTACGCCCTCGAGTCCCGCGAAGTGCAATGGACGGGCGAATTCGTTTTCGCGCTTGCATGGCTGGTGCTGGTGCTGTCTCTGGGCGCCATCTTTCTGCTTCTCTACCTGATTCGCCTGGGCGCGGCGACGCGCGTGGCGAGCCTTTTCTACCTGGTGCCCCCGACCACGGCGCTGATGGCCTGGCCGCTGTTCGGCGAAACCTACACGCCCGCGGCGGCGCTCGGCATGGGGCTCGGTATGCTTGCGGTATGGATGGTCACCCAGAAATGACGCTGGACTATCGCCCGGACGATCCCGCGGTCGTTGCGGATCCCTTCCCGCTCTATCGACGCATGCAGGACGAGGATCCGGCGCATTGGAGCCCGCGGCTCAAGGCCTGGGTGCTGACCCGTTATGAGGACGTCAAGCGCGTGTGCCTGGACAGCCGCATGTCGTCCGACCGCTTGCGGCCCTTTTTCGCCGCGCAAGCGGCTGCCGAAGCCGCGCGCATGGCCGACCTCATCCGCTACCTCACGCTCTGGATGGTGTTCCGCGATCCCCCGGAGCACACGCGCCTGCGCCGGCTCGCCGCGAAGGTGTTCAACGTGCGCTCGATTCACGCCTTGCGTCCCAACGTCGAGGCGCTGACCGCCTGGCTGCTGGAGCGCATCGGGGAGCGCCGGGAATTCGATTTCATCGTCGATTTCGCCGGACCGCTTCCCGCCCTGGTCATCATGGACATGCTGGGGGTGCCGCGCGAAGAGCTTGGGCGGCTGAAGCGGCTGTCGGATGAGATGGCGCTGTTCATCGGCAGCGCGCGCGGCCCAGGCGAGAAGTACCACCGGGCGTCGTCGGCGACGCGCCAGATGGCGCAGCTTTTCCGCGAGCTGATCGAAGAGCGGCGCGCGCAGGCGCGCCAGGACCTGCTGAGCGAGCTCATCCGGGTCGAGGACGGCGGCGACCGGCTTTCCGACGACGAGCTGGTGGCCACCTGCGTGCTGCTGCTCTTTGCGGGGCACGAGACCACGACGCACCACCTGGCGAACGGCCTGCTCGCGCTGCTGCGCTTTCCCGCCGAGCTCGAGCGGCTGCGCGATGATGCTGCGCTCGCGCCCGCCGCGGTCGAGGAGCTGCTGCGCTACGACGGCCCTATCGGGGCGCAGGTGCGCATCGTGCAGGACGAGCAGGCGCTCCACGGCAAGACGCTGCGCACCGGCGAGCGGGTGTTCCTGATGATGAATGCGGCGAATCGCGACCCGCGCGCGTTCCAGGATCCCGACCGCCTCGATATCGGGCGCAATGGCGTGCCCCACCTGACCTTCGGCTACGGCGCCCACCTCTGCCTGGGCTTTCCGCTGGCAAGGCTCGAAGGGCAGGTGGCGCTGCCGGCAGTCCTCAGGCGCTGGCGCGGCATCGAGCTCGCCGCCGGCCGGCTGGAATGGATCGATTCCATGGTCCTGCGAGGCATGAAAGCGATGCCGCTCCG
>DATKAX010000447.1:0-2865 GCA_035514595.1 Burkholderiales bacterium | reverse complement strand
GGCCGAGCGCGAAGCGTCGCTGCGCGCGCGCTACCCGGGGTGCATCGTGATGAGCGCGCGTCGCGAGGGCGACGTCGCCAGGCTGCGCGAGGCGATCGCCGCGTTCTTCGAGCGCGACCTGGTCGAGGTCGAGCTCTTCCTGCCCTGGTCGGCGCAGAACCTGCGCGGCGAGATCTACACCAGCTGCAAAGTGCTCGAGGAGCGCGCCGGCGGCGAGGGCGCGTTCCTGCGCGTGCGCGGCGCCCCCGAAGCCCTGACGCGCCTGCGCGAGCGATTCGGCCGGGTGACGGACGAATAGACTTCTAGTTCCGCGGCGGCCGGGGAGCCTTCTTCGTTCGCTTTGCAACGGCTCCGGACGCGACGGCCTCGAGGTGGCGGCGGAAGTTGGGGCATTGCATGTGGCTCGGCGCGGGACAGGCAGCGGCGTGCCGCAGCTCGTCGCGCATGGCACTCAGTTCGCGGATGGTCCTTTCCAGCGCCTGCGCCCTGGCCGCGAGCATCTGCCGATCGATGCGCGGCTGCCCGTCCGGCGCGAACATGAGCGCGATCTCCTCGAGCGAGAAGCCGGCGGAGCGCCCCAGCGCGATCAGCGCCAGCCGTTCCAGCACGCCGGCATCGAACAGGCGGCGCAGGCCGCGCCTGCCGACGGAGGCGATCAGCCCCTTCTGCTCGTAGAACCGCAGCGTGGAGGCGGCGACGCCGGCGCGCTGCGCCACCTCTGCTATGTCCAGGGCTCTCACGCTCTTGACCTCAAGTCGACTTGAATTGGCACAGTACGGCTTTCGATTCTCAAAGGCAAACAGAGGCGACGATGGTGAACCCAGGCACGCTAAATGCGTTTCGCGCCCTGGCGCTGCTCGCCTCGGCCTTGATCGCGGGATGCAACAGCTGGCCGGGAGGCGGCTTCGACGCAAGCGGTCCGGAAATGCCGCGGCTCGAGGAGGCGCTCGCTTTGAGAACGGGGATGGTGGTCGCGGATGTCGGCGCCGGCAAGGGTCAGCTGACGCTTGCCCTGGCTGGAGCAGTCGGGTCGGCCGGACATGTCTTCTCGAGCGAGATCGACCCGGCCAGGTTGCGGGCGCTTCGCGCGGCGGTAGCCGAGGCCAGGCTCGGCAATGTCACGGTCGTGGAAGCGGAAACCGGCGCATCCGGACTGCCGGCAGGCTGCTGCGATGCCATCGTGCTGCGCCGCGTATACCATCACCTGACCGATCCGGCGGCGACCAGCGCGAGCCTGCTGCGCGCGCTGCGCCCTGGCGGCCTGCTGGCGGTGATCGATATTCCCCCGCCGTTCTTGTTCCCCGATCGAAGCCGCTTCGGGATCGCACCGCAGATCGTCATCGACGAGGTCACGGCGAGCGGTTTCGAGATGCTCGAGCTGCGCACGGACTGGCCGGGCCGGGGACCTTTGGCGAGCTACTGTGCGCTCTTCCGAAAGCCCCCGAGCAAGCAGTGACCGACACAGGCCGAAACAGCGTTGCGCCCCGGTTGGAAGTTCGGCGGTATAGTGCCGCTGCGCTCGCGGGAGGAGGTTTATGGAACGCGTTTGCTGGCTCTTTACCAACGCGCGGATCTTCGACGGCTCCGGCCGGGCGCCGTTTGCCGGCGAAGTTCTCGTCGAGAACAACCGCATCGAGGCCGTCACCGACGGCCTGTCGCGGATAAACAGACCGGAAGCGCAAGTGATCGATTGCGGCGGCCGGACATTGATGCCGGGCCTGGTCGAGGCGCATGCGCATCTCTCGTGGCCGTCCTCCGTCGGACGCATTTTCGATACGATGACCTTGCCGCGGGAAGAGCATCTTCTCGTGACCGCGCACAACGCCAAGGTGACGCTCGATGCAGGTTTTACGAGCGCCTATTCGGCCGGATCGCTCGGCCCGCGGTTTGAAATCGCGCTGCGCGACGAAATCGACGGCGGCTGGCTTCCCGGGCCGAGGGTGCGCGCCTCCTCCCTGGAGCGCCTGCCCGACGGCGCACTTGGCCTGAAGGCGGGAGAAGGCACCCAGCATCGGCGCGGCCCCGAGGCAATGCGCGCATACGTTCGCGAGATGGCGAAGGCGGGCGTGGATTCGATCAAGTTTCTCCTCTCCAGCGACGACGCCTTCGAGGCCAACGGTTCGCAAACTCTCACTTATACGGAGGAAGAGGTGGCGGCCATCGGCGATGAAGCGCGCAATTGCGGCGTCTGGCTCGCCTGCCACGCGCAAGCCGCCGGCGCCGTGAAGCTGGCGGTGAAGCACGGCTTTCGCATCGTCTACCACTGCTCCTACGCCGATTCGGAGGCGCTCGACATGCTGGAGGCGAAGAAGGACCAGATCTTCGTCGCTCCGGCGATAGGGCTCATGTACACGCGGACATACGAGGCCGGGCCCTTCGGCATCGCGCGCTCGGGACCCGCAAACCTCGGTGCTGCAGTCCACCTCGAGCGCATGCAGGAGCTCTACCCGAAAATGCGAGCGCGGGGCATCCGCGTGCTGCCAGGCGGGGATTACGGCTTCCCCTATAACCAGATCGGCACGAACGCACGCGACCTCGAATGGTTCGTCAAGCTGCTTGGCTACACGCCAGCCGAAACCCTCGTGGCCGCTACCAGGCTTGGAGGCGAGCTCATGGGACGCGAGCCGCTGGGACAACTCAAACCCGGCTATCTCGCTGATCTATTGCTTGTCGACGGCGACCCGACTGCCGACATCCGGCTGCTGCAGGACCGGGAAAAGCTGCTCATCGTGATGAAGGACGGCAAGCTTCATAAGCGCAAGCCGCCTATCCATTGAACGCGATGGGATACATGAGGTCGCTTGCTGGCGTATCTCGATGGCCTCCCGTCGTTGTTATTACTCCTCAGACATCAGAAGCAGTTCG
>DATKAX010000446.1:0-4764 GCA_035514595.1 Burkholderiales bacterium | reverse complement strand
CCGGCGGCGAGCGCGTCCCGATCGCGCGCGCTCCTCAGCGGCGGCTGGAGCCGGCACTGCGCGTCGAAGAATCCCAGATCCATCTCCGACAGGTGCACGTGGTGCACGCCGACGTCGCAGGTCACCGGCAAGCCGTCGTGCCGGGCGCGCCGCAACAGGGCGACGCCGGCCGCGCTGGATAGCCGGCAGACGTGCACTTGCGCGCCGGTGGCACGCACCAACTCGAGCAGCGTCGCGAGCGCCACGGTCTCCGCGAACGCGGGAATTCCCGCCAGCCCGAGGCGCGTCGCCACGTCGCCATCGTGCGCCACGCCGCCCTTGGCGAGCCAGGGATCCTCGACGCGCAGCCACACGGGAAAACCGAAGGTTGCCGCGTACTGCAACGCGCGCCACAACACTTCGGTGTCGGCGACCGGCGTGTCTGCCTGCGAGAACGCCACGCAGCCCGCTTCCGCGAGTTCGGCCATCTCGGTCAATTGCCGGCCCTCGAGCTTCACGGTGAGCGCGCCTACCGGATAGACACGCGCGCGCTCGAGTGCCTTGGCGCGACGGCGCAACATGTCCACGAGGCCCGGTTCGTCCAGCGGCGGGTCGGTGTCGGGCGGACAGGCGAGGCTGGTCACGCCGCCGGCCACAGCCGCGTCCATCTCGGATTCCAGCGTCGCCTTGTACTCGTAGCCGGGCTCGCGCAACCGCGCGGCAAGGTCGATCAGCCCCGGCGCCACCACCAGCCCTTTGGCATCGAGCACGCGGTCGGGCTTTCCGGGCATCGATTCCACGATGCGTCCGTCGACCACCGCGACGTCGCCATGGCCGTCGCGCCCGCTCGCCGGATCGACCACCCGAGCGCCTTTCACCAGGAGTTTCATCCGCCTCCCGCCACCATGCTCATGACGGCCATGCGCACGGCGATACCGAAGGTGACCTGCGGCAGGATCACCGAGTGCGGGCCATCGGCCACCGACGAATCGATCTCTACGCCGCGATTCATCGGTCCGGGGTGCATGACGATGGCGTCGGGCCGCGCCAGCGCGAGCTTCTCGGCGGTGAGTCCGTAGTGCTTGTTGAACTCCTGCGCGCTGGGCAGCAGCGCGCCGCTCATGCGTTCGTTCTGCAGCCGCAGCATCACCACCACGTCGGCATCCTTCAGGCCCTCGCGCATCGAGTGGTACACGCGCACGCCCAGCCCCTGGGCGCCCGCGGGGATCAGCGTTTGCGGTCCGATGACGCGCACTTCGGGCACGCCGAGCGTGGTGAGGCCGTGAATCAGGGACCTTGCGACGCGCGAATGCAGCACGTCGCCGACGATCGCCACCGCGAGGCCGGAGAAGTCCTTCTTGTAGTGGCGGATAGTGTAGAGGTCCAGCAGCCCCTGTGTCGGATGCGCGTGGCGCCCGTCGCCGGCGTTGATCACGTGCTCGTGCGGCTTCACGTGCTGCGCGACGAGGTAAGGCGCCCCCGAAGAGCCGTGGCGCACGACGAAGATGTCGGCCTGCATGGCCGATAGGTTGGCCACCGTGTCGAGCAGCGATTCGCCCTTCGCCGTGGAGCTCGCGGCCACGTTCAGGTTGATGACGTCGGCCGACAGCCGCTTGGCGGCGATCTCGAACGTGGTGCGCGTGCGCGTAGAACCCTCGAAGAACAGGTTGAACACGCTCTTGCCCCGCAACAGGGGAACCTTCTTGATGTCGCGCTCGGTGACGCCGGCGAAGGACTCCGCAGTGTCCAGGATCTTGATGAGCAGCTCGCGCGGCAGCCCCTCGATCGACAGCAGGTGCTGCAGCTCGCCGCTGGCGTTGAGTTGCGGGTTACGGGGCACGTTCCAGCTCCAGCGCCAGTGTGCCTCGGTCGTCCCGTTTCAAGCGCAGCCGCATTCCCGCGGGGACTTCGAGTCTCACGCCCGCGTGCCGCGCGCAGATCGGCAGCTGGCGCCCGTCGCGCTCGGCGAGCACCACGAGCGTAATGGAAGCCGGGCGCCCATAGTCGAACAGCTCGTTCATCGCGGCGCGCACCGTGCGCCCGGTGTAGAGCACGTCGTCCACCAGCAGCAGGTCTTTGCCCGCGACGTCGAAGGGGATCTTCGAGCGCTTGGGATCCTTGGCGAGCCCCTGCTTGGCGTAGTCGTCGCGGTAGAAGGCGGGATCGATGAGGCCGAGCGGCTCCTGCAATCCGAGCGCCGCGTGCAGGCGCTCGGCGACCCAGACGCCGCCGGTGTGGATACCCACCATGGCGCTCGCCGGGCCGACGCGGCCCTTCATCTCGCGCGCGAGCTGGGCGCACAGCGCCTCGACGTCAGGCAGCGCGGCCATGGAAGTACTGTTCGAGGATCAGTTGCGCGGCCACCGAATCGACGGGTTTGTTCTTCGCACCGCGCAGCAGGCGCTCGGCTTCCACCGACGTGTAGCGCTCGTCCACGGTTTCCACCGGCAGGCGAAAGCGCCCCGAGAGTTGGCGGGCGAAGCGCTGCACGCGCTTGGCCAGCGCATGCTCGCCGCGTTCGGCGACGGGCAGCCCCACCACCAGGGTCGAAGGGCGCCATTCGCGCACCAGCTTCTCGATCGCGGCGAACCCGGGCGCGGCAATCCCGGGCAGCGGGTGCGCGGTGCCGAGCTCCGCTTCCCCTACTGCAACGCCAATGCGCTTGGTACCGAAATCGAAGGCGAGGACGGTGCGCGCCGTCTCAGGCATGTCCCGCCGAATCCGCCAGGCGCGCGAAGTCCACGCCGAGCAGCTCCATCGCCGCGGCCAGGCGCTCTTCCGACGGCAGGTCGAAGATGATCGCGTCCTTCGCCTCCACCGTGAGCCAGGCGTTCTGCCCGATCTCGTGCTCGAGCTGGCCCGCCGACCATCCCGCATAGCCGAGGGTGACCAGCAGCTTCTCCGGGCCCTCGCCCCGGCCGACCGCCTCCAGGATGTCTTTCGACGTGGTCAGGCCGATGGCGTCGCGCACGTGAAGCGTGGACTGCCAGTTGCCGGCCGGCTCGTGCAGCACGAATCCGCGGTCGGTCTGCACCGGGCCGCCGAAGTAGATCGGCGCGTCGGACAGGGTCTTTTCCTGGAGCTTGAGCGACAGGCGCTCGAACAGCGCCTGCAGGGTCAGGTCGATGGGGCGATTGACGACCACGCCGAGTGCACCCTGCTCGTTATGCTCGCAAACGTAGGTGAGACTCTTGGCGAAGTACGGATCGGCCATGTTGGGCATGGCGATCAGGAAGTGATGCGTCAGATTGATCGAGGACACTCTAAGCGGCTATTTTAACCCATGGCCCTGGATGCCGCCGGGCTCGCTACGGCGCGATCCGTCAGTAGCGCAGTTGCTCCAGCGCCTCTTGCAGCTCGCGCAGCAGCCCCGCCACCTCCTCCACCGCGGCGGCGGCCCGCGTGGCCGCCTCCGCCGCCTGCTCCGCGCCGGACAGCAGCTCGCGCACGCCGCCCGCGATGGCGCTGGCCGCGGCGCCCTGCGACTGCGCGGTCGTGGAAACCTCGCCGATCTTGTCCGCCAGCGCGCGCAGGCGCTCGCCGAGCTCGACCAGCGTGCGACCCGACGCGCTCTCGCCGAGCGCCTCGGCCTGAGCCGCGATCTGCGAAAGAAGCTTCGAGGTGCGCGCCATTTCGGGCGAGGCGCCTCGCACCTGGTCCACGGTCTGCGCCGCCACGCGCACGCGTCGGCCCATGTCGGCAACCACCGAGAGCGCGGCCTGCACCGCCTGGCGGCCCTGCGTCGCGGTGGCGAGGGAGTCACGCGCCAGCGCCGCGGACTGGTTGGCGCGCGCCGACAATTCGGTCACCACGCGCGCCATGCCCAGCGCGCGCGCGCTCGCGCCGCGAATGCGCTCGGACTGGCGCCGCGCCGACTCAAGTAGCCCATCGGCTGCCGCTTGGGCCGAGCCCGACGCGCCGCCGACGCGTTCCGCCGCATGCGCGATGCGCGAGACCAGGGCGCGCAGGCCGTCGAGCGCATCGTTCAGTGCAGCCGCCGCCGGGTAGGTAATTTCGCTGCCCACGGCGGCGTGCACGGTGAGATCGCCCGCGGCCAGCGTCTCGAGGTCGCGGCGCAATACTTCGACGGCCTCCAGGTCGCGCTCGTGGTAGCGGCGCATCACCGCGAGGCGCCGTGCGGCCGCCTCGCGGCTGCGCCGCTCGTCATACACGTAGACCAATGCAAGCAGCAGCAGCACCGCGACAAGCGCCACCGCCGCCGCCGCGAGACCCGCCCGGTAGGCCGCACGCGAGGGCGCGGCGCGATAGGCCGCCACCACGCGGTCCACCGCCTCGAGCAGCCGGTCGGCATCCGCGTGCAGCGCGAAAGCCGCGGCTTTCGCACCCGCGAGCCGTTCGCGCGTGCCGAGTACCGCGACGATCGAATCCTGATAAGTGCCGAAGCTCGCCGCGAGCCGCTCTAGCGCTTCGACCATCGCGTCGTTGCGCGCCGTAGCGCGCAGCTGCGCCAGCGTGCCGCGAAACTCGTTCACGTCCTTGCCCAGAAGAAACTCGATCTCGGGCTCGACGCGGTCGGCGGCAAGCAGGTGCTGCGCGCCGCGCGCCATGCGCTGCGTGAGCATGACCAAGCGGCTGGCCGCCGATACCTCCGCCGGCAGCGCGCCTTGCGCGAGCTTGAGGTTCTGCACCCGCTCGGCGCTTTCCAGCAACTCGGGATTGGCGCGCTCCATGCGGGCGGCGGCCGCGGCCAGCGATACCAGTAGCCGCTGGTCGCGCAGCAGTGTGGCGGCGTTCTTTTCCATGCGCACCCAGTCCGCGGAAAGC
>DATKAX010000445.1:0-2820 GCA_035514595.1 Burkholderiales bacterium | reverse complement strand
CGAGAAGTTGTACTCCGGCGAGGCGATCAGCAGGCCGTCGGCCGCGGCAACCTCCGCGCGAAAGCGCTTTACGGAATCGGGCATTCCCTGATCGAAGACGTCCTGGTTGTACATCGGGATGTCGGAGATGTCGGCGATGCTGAGGGACATGCCGGGCGGCGCGAGCTCCGCGCAGGCCCTGAGCGCCGCCATGTTGAAGGATGCCTTGCGCAGGCTTCCGCAGACGCCGAGCACCTTGAGACTGGGTTGCGCCATGCCGCCCCCCTGGATTTTCGAAGGGCCGGAGTTTAGCGGTTAAACTCGCCGCCGTGTCCACGCCGTTCACTCGCGAGGTGCCGGTCGGCAGCTCCCGGCAGGCGCAAGCCTGGGGAAGCGATGCCATCGCGGCGATGCTGCGCGCGCTCGATCTTCCCTTCCTGGCGCTCAATCCCGGCGCCAGCTTCCGCGGCCTGCACGACAGCCTGGTCAACCATCTCGGCAACGAGCGGCCGCAGATGCTGCTGTGCCTGCACGAGGAGGCGGCGGTCGCGATCGCGCACGGCTACGCCAAGGCCTCGGGCCGCATGATGGGCGTGGTGCTGCACTCCAACGTCGGCCTGATGCACGGCGCGATGGCGATCTTCAACGCCTGGTGCGATCGTGTGCCGATGCTAGTGCTGGGCGCCACCGGTCCGTGGGACGCCGCCCGGCGCCGGCCGTGGATCGACTGGATTCACACCTGCGCCGACCAGGGCGCGCTGGTGCGCGACTACACCAAGTGGGACAACCAGCCCGCGTCGGTGCCCGCGGCGTACGAGGCGCTGCTGCGCGCGGCGCAGCTCGCGAACACGGCGCCGCGGGGACCCACCTACGTGAACCTGGACGCGGCGCTGCAGGAGGCGAGGCTCGACGCCGCTCCGCCGCTTCCCGAGGTCTCACGCTACCGCGCCCCTGACAGGGTTCTGCCGTCGAATCAGTCGCTGCGCTCGGCCGCCGAGCTTCTCTCGGCCGCCCGGCATCCGGTGATCCTCGCCGGGCGCGTGTCGCGCAGCGAAGCGGCGTGGAACGAGCGTGTCGCGCTCGCCGAAAAGCTGCAGGCCCGGGTGCTCACCGACATCAAGGCGGGCGCCGCGTTTCCGACCGATCATCCCTTGCACGCCGCACCGCCGGCTGCGTTCCTGGACGAGCGCTCGAAGCAGGTGCTGCGCGAAGCCGACGTGGTGCTCTCGCTCGACTGGATCGACACCGCGGGCACGCTCAAGCAGGCCTGGGGCGCGGGCGCCGCGGCTTCAAAAGTAATCCTGGTGTCGCCCGACGCTCACGCCCATCGCGGCTGGAGCGCGGACTACCAGGCACTGGTCGCGGCCGACGTCTACATGATGTGCGAGCCGGACGCCGTGGTTCCCCTGCTGCTGCCCGAAGTGCACCCGCGCTCCCCCGCGGTCGCCGCCGTTTCTTCGCCTGCCTCCAGCGGCGAGCCCTCGCAGCTCTCGATCGGCGCGCTCGCCACGGCGCTGGAGGCGGCCGCGGGCAATATCCCGCTTTGCATCACCCGGCTGCCGCTCGGCTGGAATGGCGCTTACCGGCATTTCAGGCACCCACTCGACTATCTCGGCGCGGACGGGGGAGGCGGCGTCGGATCCGGCCCCGGCATGACCGTCGGCGCCGCTCTGGGGCTCAAGGGAAGCGGGCGCATGCCGGTGGCGATCATCGGCGACGGCGATTTCCTGATGGGCGCGACCGCGCTGTGGACCGCGACGCACTACCGCATCGCGTGCCTGTTCCTGGTCGCGAACAACCGCTCCTTTTACAACGACGAGCTGCACCAGGAGCGTGTCGCGCGCGAGCGCGGCCGGCCGGTGGAGAACAAGTGGATCGGCCAGCGCATCGACGAGCCCGACATCGACCTCGCGATGATGGCGCGCGCGCAGGGGGCGATCGGCATCGGCCCGGTGAGGCGGCTGGATGAGTTGAAGCCCGCCATGGAGCAGGCGATCGAGCAGGTCCGGAAAGGCGCCGTCTGCGTGGTCGACGTGCGGGTGGTTCCGGGCTACGACACCAACATGAGCGGCGCGGCGTCGCCCGCCCGGCGCTGACTGGCGTCGCCGCTCGCCTACCGCGACTTCCGGCGCCTATGGGTGGGATCGCTCTGCTCGTGGTTGAGCCAGTGGATCCAGCAGGCGGCGATGGGCTGGGTGGTGTACGAGATCACCGGCTCGGGCGCGCTGCTCGGAGCGGTGCTCGGCGCGCGCGCGATCCCGATGTTCCTGCTTGCTCCGCTCTCCGGCGTCGCTGCGGATCGCTACGACCGGCGCCGGCTGCTGCAGGCGAGCCAGGGGCTAGCCGCCGCGGTGGCGCTCGCCTTCGGCGTCGCCCTCGCGTTGCAGCTCGTCGACACCTGGATGCTGTTCGCCTTCACGGTGCTGATGGGTGCATCCAACGTCATGGACCGGCCGGCGCGCTTCACTACGGCGTTCGAGCTGGTGCCGCGCGAAGCGGCGATGAAGGCGGTGGCGCTCAATACCGTCGGCTTCTCGCTGATGCGCATCCTCGGCCCGGCGGCGGCGGGCTATCTGATCGGCGCCTTCGGCGCGGCAGGCAGCTTCTTCGTGCAGGGCCTGCTGTACGGGACCTCTGCCGCGATGGTGATCATGGTGGCGTTTCCGGCGCGCCGCGCCAGGCAAGCGCACTCCTCGGCGTTTGCCGACATGCACGAGGGCCTGCGCTTCGCAGTCCAGGATCCGAAGATCCGCGTTTTGCTGGCGACGGGCGCGCTTCCTTTCCTGCTGCTGGTCCCGGTCTGGGGGACGCTGTTTCCGATCTATGCCAAGGACGAGTTCG
>DATKAX010000444.1:0-28544 GCA_035514595.1 Burkholderiales bacterium | reverse complement strand
GCTCGCCGGCGCCTGGGCGCCGCGCGCCGAGGACGCGCACTGCGCCTTCAACGACCTGCACGCCATGATGGCTTTCGTCGGCGCGCGGCGCTGGGACGACGCGCTACGGCTGATCGCCGCGCAGGCGCGCCGCGCCGAGGGCCCGGCCGGGGCGAACCGCGACATGACGCGCCTCGTCGGGCTGCCCGCCTGCCGCGCGCTGCTCGCCTACGGCCGCGGCGAGCCTGCGGCTGCCGAGCGGCTGCTGCGCGCGCTGCCGCCGGTCGCGCACCGCCTCGGCGGCAGCCACGCGCAGCGCGACGTGCTGTTCCTCACTCGCGCGGCGGCTGCCGCGCCGCAGCGCCGGGCCACGCCTGCATCGCCGCGTCGCGCGCCGACTCCAGCTCGTGGAGCCTGGCGCGCAGCCAGTCCAGCGCTCGCAGCATCCTGAGCCTGAGGATGTCCGCGCCCGGCGCGGAGCGCCGCGCCCATTTGCGGTGCCCGCCCTCGGAGAACAGATCCGCGGCGTGCTCCTCGAGCGCGGCGAGCGGCGCCGCGCACTCGGCGTCGTCCACGGCGGCGGCCACGGCGCGGCACAGGCGCTGCACCTCGGCGAGCGACTGCGCGTCGGCCCAGCCGCCGGGGCGGTGGATCACCAGCTCCCGCATCGCCCGGCAGCAGGCGAGCGCACGATCGAGATCCGCATAACTCATTGGCTAACCCTTGCCGACCCCCTGACAAGGGGGCCACGAGCGGTTTTTGCGAGCGGGGGGTTGCTTTCAGAAAAGGCGAACCCCCCGCTCGCCTTCGGCTCGCTTCCCCCCTTGTCAGGGGGGCAAAAACGATAGCTCATGCACCGACCCTGCACCGGGCTTTGTTACATGACTACCTCGATTTTGTCGGTCTGCAGCGTCTGTACCAGCGCCTGCGTGTGGTCGCGGTCGCGGGTCTCGACCAGGAACTCGACCTCGGGGCTGCGCACCGAGGAGGTGCCGAAGATGCGCTGGTGCTGGACTTCGACGATGTTGCCGCCGGCCTGCGCGATGAGCGCCGCGACCCGGGCGAGGCTGCCCGAGACGTCGGGCAGGGTGACGCGCAGGCGCACCAGGCGCGCGTCGCGCACCAGGCCGCGCATCAGCACCGAGGCGAGCACGCGGATGTCGATGTTGCCGCCCGAGACCGGCAGGCCGACGCGCTGGCCGGCGAAGCGCCCGGGGTGCTCGAGCAGCGCCGCGAGCGCGGCGGCGCCCGCGCCCTCGGCGACGGTCTTCTCGATCTCGATCAGCGCCACCACCGCGCGCTCGATGGTCTCTTCCTCGACCAGCAGCACCTCCTCGACGCAGCGCTTCACCACCGAGAACGCGATCTCGCCGACGTCCTTCACCGCGATGCCCTCGGCGATGGTGTCGCCGCCCACATTGACCGGCAGGCCGGCGAGGCGCTGGTGCATCGAGGGATAGGCGCGCGACTCGACGCCGAAGATGCGGATCCCGGGGCGCAGCGCGCTTGCCGCGATCGCGATTCCCGAGATCAGCCCGCCGCCGCCGATCGGCACCACCAGGCAATCGAGGTCGGGAACCGCCTCGAGCATCTCCAGGCCGACGCTGCCCTGGCCCGCGATCACCAGCGGGTCCTCGTACGGATGCACGAAGACCAGGTGCTCGCGCGCGGCGCGCTCGGCGGCATGGCGCGCCGCGTCGGCGAGCGTGTCGCCTTCCAGCACCACCTCGGCGCCGTGCACGCGCGTGTTCCGGATCTTGGTGTTGGGCGAGCCTTTCGGCATCACGATCACCGCGGGAATGCCCAGGCGCGCGGCATGGTAGGCGACCGCCTGCGCATGGTTGCCGGCGCTCATCGCGATCACGCCGCGCCGGCGCTCGGCGCTCGAGAGCGCGAGCAGCTTGTTGAGCGCGCCGCGCTCCTTGAACGACGCGGTGAACTGCAGGTTCTCGAGCTTGAGGAACACCTCGGCGCCGGTGAGGCGCGACAGGGTGCGGCTGTGCACGAAAGGCGTGTGCTCGATCGCGCCGCGCAGGCGCGCCGCCGCGGCGCGGATGTCCTCCAGGGTGGGGGCGTCCATGGCTTATGCTACACGCGTGGTTCGCCTGCTCATCGCGCTCCTCCTCGCGCTGCCCGGCGCCGCGGCGTCCGCGGACGAGGCGGCCTGGGCGGCGCTCGCGCGCGGCGGCCAGGTGGTGCTGGTGCGCCACGCCGCCACCACCCCGGGCGCCGGCGATCCGCCGGGATTTCGCCTCGAGGACTGCGCGACGCAGCGCAATCTTTCGCAGGCCGGCCGGCGCGAGGCGCGCCGCCTGGGCGAGGCGTTCCGCAGCCGCGGCGTGCGGGTGGCGCGCGTGCTCTCGAGCGCGTGGTGCCGCTGCCTCGAGAGCGCCGAGCTCGCTTTCGGCGTGCGCCCGGCGACGCACCCCGCGCTCGGCAACCTGTACGGGCGCGCCGGGAACCGCGAGCGCCAGGTCGCGGCGTTCCGCGCCCTGATCGCCGAGCCGCCCGAGGGCGGCAACCTGGTGCTCTTCACCCACGGCTCCACCACGCTCGCGCTCACCGGCGAGTACCCGGCGATGGGCGAGGCGATCGTCGTCACGCCCGCGGGCGGCGGCGCGTTCCGTGTCGCCGGACGCATCGCTCCCTAGGTTATTATCCCCAGGCGATGGATTTCGATCCGAGCCTCGAGGGCGTCGCCGCGAATTGGGCCGACGAGCCGCTGCGCGCGAGCGAGGCGCTGCTGCAGGCGTTCACCGACCACAGCCCGGCGGTGATGTTCCTCAAGGACCGCGAAGGCCGCTATCGCTTCGTCAACGCCCGGTTCCTCGAGCGCTTCGGGCTGCGGCGCGACCAGGTCCTGGGGCGCACCGACATGGAGCTGTTTGCGCGCGCGCAGGCGCTCGCGTTCTCGGCCAACGACGCCAAGGTGCTGGCGCGCGGCGCGCCGGTGATCGTCGAGGAGAGCGCGCGCTACGTCGAAGGCGAGCGGGTGAGCATGGTCGTGAAGTTCCCGGTGCTCGACGCCGCCGGCGCGGTGGCGGGCGTGGGCGGGGTCGCCACCGACATCACCGAGCGCAAGCGCACCGAGCAGGCGCTGCGCGAGCAGCGCACGCTGCTCTCCGAGGCGCAGAAGGTGGCGGGGCTCGGCTGCTGGGAGTGGGACCCGGCGAGCGGCCGCGTCACCTGGTCCGAGCAGCTCTACCGCATCTACGGCGTCGACCCGCAGAGCTACCGCCCGAGCTTCGAGGCCTACCTCGAGCGCGTGCATCCCGAGGACCGCCAGCAGACCGGCGCGATGGTGGCGCGCGCGCTGATGGACGGCCGCCCGTTCGGCTTCGACGAGCGCATCCTGCGCCCCGACGGCTCGGTGCGCCACCTGCGCAGCCGCGGCGAGGTGGTGCGCGACGCCAAGGGCCGCATCCTGAAGCTGCTCGGCGCGTGTTTCGACGTCACCGAGCAGATGGGCTCGGAGGCTGCGCTGCGCGATGCCGCCGCGAGCCTGCAGGCGCTCACGCGCCGGCTGGTGGAGGCCGAGGAAGCCGAGCGCCGGCGCATCGCGCGCGAGCTGCACGACCGCGTCGGGCAGAACCTGTCGGCGCTCAACATCAACCTCGACATCGTGCTGGGCGAGCTGGGCGAGTCCGGGCCGCACGAGCTGCGGGTGCGGCTGCGCGACTCGCTCGCGCTGGTCGACGGCACGCTGCAGGCGATCGAGAACGTGATGGCGGAGCTCAGGCCGCCGCTGCTCGACGAGTACGGCCTGGGCGCGGCGCTCGGCTGGCACGCCGAGGAGTATTCGCGGCGCACCGGGCTCGCCATCGAGTTCGACGACCTCGCGCGCAGCCGCATCCGCGAGCTGCGCCCGGAAGGCGCGGCGGCGCTGTTCCGCATCGCGCAGGAGGCGCTCAGCAACATCGCCAAGCACGCCAACGCGAAGAAGGTGCGGCTGCTGCTGGAAAGCGACGAGCACGAGCTCGCGCTGACGATCTCGGACGACGGCGCCGGCTTCGATGCCGGCGCGGCGCCTTCCACCCGCTGGGGCATGACCGCCATGCGCGAGCGCGCGCTCGCGGCCGGCGGGCGCCTGGAGGTCGACAGCGCTTCGGGCAAGGGCACCACGGTGCGCGCAGCCGTGCCACTCTAGGAGACACCATGGCGATCCGCATCCTCATCGCCGACGACCACGCGGTGGTCGCCGACGGTCTCAAGCATCTGATCGAGGCGCAGGGCGACCTCGAGGTGATCGCCACGGTGGGCGACGGCCGCGAGGCGGTGCGCGTGGCGCACGAGCTGCGGCCCGACGTGGTGCTGATGGACCTCTCGATGCCGGAGCTGAACGGCGCCGACGCGACGCGTGCGATCCGCGAGCGCGAGCCGCAATGCCGCGTGATCGTGCTCTCCATGTACGCCGACCGCGAGTACGTGCGGCGCGCGCTGCGCGCCGGCGCTGCCGGCTACGTGGTCAAGCGCTCGGCGGCGAAGGAGGTGGTCGAGGCGATTCGCGCGGTGCACGCCGGGCAGCGCTACCTCAGCCCGAAGGTCGCCGACGTGGTGATCGGCGACTACGCCGAGGAGCGCGACGACCCGCTCGCGCGCCTCTCGGCGCGCGAGCGCGAGGTGCTGCAGCTGCTCGCGGAGGGGCGCACCGGCGCCGAGATCGCGCAGCGCTTGTCGCTCTCCCAGAAGACCGTCGAGACCTACCGCGCGCGCCTGGTCGAGAAGCTCGGCATTCGCGACGTCGCCGGGCTGGTGCGCTTCGCGATCCAGAAGGGCCTGGTTTCACTCGACAATTAGCCGGCTGTCGGGCGGCGCCGGACGCCGACTGTCCGGAACTCCCGACTGACCCGGATGGCGCAGGCCGCTAGCATCGGATCTCGAGTTCGCCTGCCAACGATGCCAGCCAGCCAGCCTCAGTTCCTCCCCGTGTCCCCGACCCGCGCGCCCGCGACGGTGCTCGTGGTCGAAGAGCACGTGGAATTGCGCGCCGCGCTTCGCGACTGGCTCCTCACCTCCTTCCCTCCCTTGAGGCTGCGCGAGGCGTGCAGCATGGAAGAGGCGCTGCGGCTCGCCGGGCAGGCCGAGCTCGACCTCGCGCTGGTCAACGTCGAGCTCCCCGGCCCGAACGGCATCGAGACCGCACGCGAGCTGCGCCGGCGCTTTCCGCGCTGCGCGGTGATCGTCATGTCGCTGCACGACTCGGAGGCGCTGTGCCAGGCATCCCTCGCGGCGGGCGCCGCGGCCTTCGTCCCCAAGCGCGAGCTCACCACCAGCCTTCTGCCGATCCTGGATCGCCTGCTGAAGTCGTGATTTCCTGTCGTTGAGAACCGACACGCGGCCGATGTTACACGACTGTTAAATAAGGGCGCAGCGATACCGCCCCGCAGTGCGTCGCCCTAGGATGACACCGCCTTACAATCGAGGAGAGGCCATGGGCGGTTCCATTCTGGTAGTCGACGACGAAGCTGCCGTGAGAGACCTTCTCGCGGCGAACCTGCAGCGCGCGGGATACCGGGTGATGTGCGCAGGCGACGTTCCGCAGGCCGAGGCGCTGGTGCGCGACACGCGGCCCGACCTGGTGCTGCTCGACTGGGTGCTGCCGGGGATCCCCGGGCTCACCTTCGCCCGGCGCCTGCGCTCGGACCAGCGCACCAAGGACATCTCGATCGTGCTGCTCACCGCCCGCGCCGAGGAGCAGGACAAGGTCACGGCCCTCGAAAGCGGCGCCGACGACTATGTGACCAAGCCGTTTTCCGCCAGGGAGTTGCTGGCGAGGATAAAGGCCGTCATGCGGCGCCGCGCGCCGCAGCTCGCGGACGACGTGGTCGAGATCGCGGGCCTGCGCATCGACCCGGCGGCGCACCAGGTGAGCGCCGGCGAGCGCCCGGTCGACCTGTGGACCACCGAGCTGCGCCTCCTGCACTTCTTCATGACGCATCCCGGCCGCGTGTTTTCCAGGGCCAGATTGCTGGACGAGGTCTGGGGCGAGCACGTGTTCGTCGAGGAGCGCACGGTCGACGTGCACATCCGGCGGCTGCGCCAGGCGCTCACTCCGACCGGCCACGACAAGCTGATCGAGACGGTGCGCGGCACCGGCTACCGCTTCAAGCCCGAGGCGACGACGGTCGCCGCGACGCTCGCGGCCTAGCGCGCTACTCGACGGTCACCGACTTCGCCAGGTTGCGCGGCTTGTCCACGTCGTTGCCGCGCGCGAGCGCCGCGTGGTAGGCGAGCAGCTGCAGCGGCACGGTGCTGACGATCGGCGAGAGCACGGCGGGGAACTCCTGGAGACCGAGCACGTGCACCCCCTCAGCGCCGGGAAAGTCGCGCTCGGCGAGCACGTAGAGCTCGCCGCCGCGCGCGCGCACTTCCTGCAGGTTGGACTTGAGCTTCTCGATCAGCGCGTCGCGCGGCGCGATCGCGACCACCGGCATGCGGGCATCGACCAGCGCGAGCGGGCCGTGCTTGAGCTCGCCCGCGGCGTAGGCCTCGGCGTGGATATAGGAGATCTCCTTGAGCTTGAGCGCGCCCTCGAGCGCGATCGGGTAGTGCACCCCGCGGCCGAGGTAGAGCGCGTGCTCGCACTGCGCGAAGCGCTGCGCCCAGGCGGCGATCCCCGGCTCGATGCCGAGCGCGCAGGAGAGCGCCTCGGGAAGCCGGCGCAGCGCCGCGAGCAGCTCGGCCTCGCGCTCGGGGCCGATCCTGCGCCTGAGCTTCGCGAGCGTCAGCGCGAGCACCAGCAGCGCCGTGAGCTGCGCGGTGAACGCCTTGGTCGAGGCGACGCCGATCTCCGGCCCGGCGCGCGTCAGGAACTTGAGGCTCGCGTCGCGCATCAGGGCGGACTCGGGCACGTTGCAGATCGCGAGCGCATGCGGCTGGCCCAGGCGTCTCGCGTGCTGCAGCGCCGCCAGCGTGTCGGCAGTCTCGCCCGACTGCGAGATCGCCACCACCAGCGCGCGCGGGTCGGGGACCGACTCGCGGTAGCGGTACTCGCTCGCGATCTCGACGCTGCACGGGATTCCGGCCAGGCCCTCGAGCCAGTAGCGCGCCACCATGCCGGCGTGGTAGCTGGTGCCGCAGGCGAGGATCAGGCAGGAGCGCGCCTCGCCGAAGATGCGCTCCGCTTGCGGCCCGAACACCGCGGGGTGCGCGCTCGCCGCGGTCTCGAGCGTTGCCGCGACCGCCGCCGGCTGCTCGAAGATCTCCTTCTGCATGTAGTGGCGGTAGCTGCCGAGCTCGATCGCCCCGGCCTCCAGCGCCGAGAGGTGCAGCGGCCGCTCGACCAGGCGGCCTTGCGCGTCGAGCACGCGCACGCGCTGCAGCGTGACTTCGGCGCAGTCCCCCTCCTCGAGGTAGATGAGCCGGCGCGTCACCTGCAGCAGCGCCGAGGTGTCGGAGGCGGCGAAGTTGCCGCCCTCGCCCAGCCCGAGGGCGAGCGGCGCGCCCATGCGCGCCACCACCATGCGCGCGGGGTCGGCCGCGGAGATCACCGCGATGGCGTAAGCACCGGCGAGCTGCTTCACTGCCGAGCGCACTGCCCCGAGCAGATCCTTTTCATCCGAGAGATGCGAATGCACCAGGTGGGCGATGACCTCGGTGTCGGTGTCGGAGGAGAACGGGTAGCCCAGGGCGCGCAGCCGCGCGCGCACTTCCTCGTGGTTCTCGACGATGCCGTTGTGCACCACCGACACGCCGCCCGAGACGTGCGGGTGGGCATTCCTTTCCGAAGGCGCCCCGTGGGTCGCCCAGCGCGTGTGCCCGATGCCGATGTTGCCCGCCAGGCCGCGCTCGAGCGCGAGGCGCGCGAGCTGCGCCACGCGCCCGCAGCTGCGCAGGCGTTCAAGTTTCCCGTTGACCACGGCGACGCCCGCCGAGTCGTAGCCCCGGTACTCGAGGCGCCGCAGCCCCTCGATCAGCATCGGCACCACGTTGCGATCGGCGACCGCCGCGACGATTCCACACATCCGGGCTTCCTCCCTTCAATAGGCGTTGCGCCGGCCGAGCACCACCGCAACGGTTTTCAGGATGATCTGCAGGTCGAGAAGCAGCGACCAGCTGCGCAGGTAGCGCAGATCGCAGTCGATGCGCGCCTTCATCTTCTCGACGGTGTCGGTCTCCCCGCGCCAGCCGTTCACCTGCGCCAGGCCGGTGATGCCGGGCCGCACCTTGTGGCGGATCATGTAGCCGGGGATCAGCTTGCGGTAGAGCTCGTTGTGCGCCACCGCGTGCGGGCGCGGGCCCACCACGCTCATGCGGCCCTGCAGCACGTTCACGAACTGCGGCAGCTCGTCGAGCGAGGTGCGGCGCAGGAACGCGCCGAACGGGGTGACGCGCGCGTCGTCGCGCGTCGCCTGGCGCACCACGTCGCCGTCCTCGGCGACCGTCATGGTGCGGAACTTGTAGACCACGATGCGCCGGCCGTCGAGGCCGTAGCGGCGCTGCCGGAACAGCACCGGACCGGGCGAGGAGAGCTTGACGCCGATCGCGATCGCGGCGAGCAAGGGGGAAATCAGCACCAGAATGAGAAAAGCGAGCACCAGGTCGGCTGCGCGCTTCACCAGGCCGTTCATGCCGGTGAACGGCGTCTCGCACACCGCCACCACCGGCAGCCCGTCGATCGAGTCGACGCGCGCCTGGATCAGGTCGGCGACGAAGATGTCGGGCACGAAGTAGATCGACGCCGTGGTGTCGCGCAGCTCCTCGAGCAGCCGCAGGATGCGCGGCTGCGAGGCCATCGGCAGCGCGATGTAGATGACGTCCACCGGGTTGGCGCGCACGTAGTCGGGCAGCGCGGTGATCGATCCGAGGTTCTGCGCCGCGGGGACCTCGCTCAGGCGGCCGCTCGCGCGATCGTCGAAGTAGCCGGCGAAGCGCACGCCGAGCAGCGGATTGGCGCTCAGCCTGGCCGCCAGGCCGCGGCCGAGCTCGTTGGCGCCGGCGATCACCGCGCGCCTCTCCAGTCCCTCGGCGGCGAGCAGGCGCGGCAGCCACGCCGGCAGCAGGCGGTGCGCGGCGAACAGCGCGGCCGGCGTGGCGAGCGCCCAGGCGAGGAGCGCGCGCGGCTCGAAGGCGTCGAGCGTGCGCGAGGCCCAGCCCAGGAGCGCGAGCAGCGCGACGACCGCCGTCCAGCCGGTGAGGACATCGAAGGCGAGCTCGCCCGGACTGGCACCCTCGCGCGCGAAGCTGCCGGGAAAGGTCATCGCGAACACCAGCAGCGCGAGGATCAGGCAGGCGCCGTCGAAGCGCGCGCCGGCGAGCGCCACCGCGGCGGCGAGCGTGCCGATCGCGACCAGCGGGTCGACCGCCGCGCGCAGCAGGGCGGCGGCGCCGGGCTGGCTGCGCGAGAGTCGGAGGCGGGTGTCGCGGGCGGCTTGCACTGCAAAAGCAGGGTAGGCGAGCCCGGTTCAACCATGACGTTGCGCGCGGCGCCGCCGCGTAGCCTCATCGGACTAGCGTTTGGCGCCTGCGCCGGACGAACGATTGACTAAACCGCCGGACTATTATTGGCTGACCATGACATTTACCTCGACCGAATCGCGCGAATCCTCCGCCGCCGCTGCGGCGCTGCCGATGCAAACCGCCGACGCCAAGGGCGACGCCCGCTCCGCCGCGACCGATTTCCTGCAGATCGAATCGATCGTGCTCAACCTCGATGCGTCGCTGCGGGTGCACGCCAGGGCGCACTTCTTCAGCTGGACGCAGGGGCTGCTGCAGAGCCTGATCCGCCACGAGCTGCTGGTGTGCACGCTGTGCCACGGCAAGCCGCCGGCGTTCCGCGCCGACGGCTTCTCGATGACCACGCCCGATCCGGCGACCTTCAGCGACATGTTCCTGCGCGACACCTCGGTGGCGCCGGCGCTGCTCAAGGCCTGGGAGGAGCGCCGCTACCAGCCGGTGGTGCTCGACGCGGGCGCGGCCAACCCGGTGGGCGGCGGCGCGTTCTCGCGCGAGCTCGAGCGCCTGGGCGCGACCCGCCTGCTGGTGCACGGCGTGCACGACGCCGAGGGCCGCGCGATCAGTCTGTTCACCTTCGCCTGCCGGCCGGGAAGCGTCGGGCCGCGCCAGGCCTACCTCGCGCAGCTCCTCGCGCCCGCGCTGCACGCGGCCTGGGTGCGCACGCAGCTGCAGCGGCGCGCCGACAGCCCCAACGACAAGGGCCAGGGGCACAGCGTGCTCACGGTGCGCGAGCTCGACATCCTGAAGTGGATCTACCTCGGCAAGAGCAACTTCGAGATCGGCGCGATCCTCAAGATCAGCCCGCTCACGGTGAAGAACCACGTGCAGAAGATCCTGCGCAAGCTCAACGTAGTGAACCGCACGCAGGCGATCGGCAAGTCGCTCGAGCTGCGCATCCTCAATCCCTGAATTCGGGGTCAGAGCCCGATCTCCCATCGCGGGAGCGCAAGCCGCAGGAGATCGGGCTCTGACCCCGAATTCGCCGAAGGAAAGAACGGGGCCAGGCCCCGTTTTTTTTGGTAGTCCGTACGGACGATCGATGCCGCCCGCGCGCCGGGGGCCCCCGTAACAGACCCGACCTAGCATCTGGAGGCTGATGAACGCGATCAAGCTCCAGCTTGCCGCAACCGCGCTTGCCGCCACCGCCGCGCTCGCCGCGCCGGCGGGCGCCGAGCCCGGGGCGGCGGCGCCCGCGGACGAGCCGCAGCGCTGGCTGATGCTGGTCGCGGGCCTCGCGCTGGCCGGCTGGGTCGCTCACCGCCGGCTGGCGCATCCGCTGTGACGACTTCCAGAGAGAGGGAACGATGATACGGGTATTGATCGGCTTGGTAGCGATGCTGATGGTGGTGCCGGCCTGGGCCCAGGCGGGCGACAAGCTGGGGATCGGTGACGCGATCCGCGTGACGGTGTTCCAGCAGCCGGACCTCACCACCGAATCGCGCATCAGCGAGCGCGGCACGGTCTCGCTGCCGCTGGTGGGCGAGGTGGAGCTCGCCGGGCTCTCGGTCGCGCAGGCCGGCGGCCGCATCGCGGGCGAGCTGAAGAGCGGCAAGTTCCTGAAGAACCCGCAGGTCGCCGTTGCCCTGACCACGCTGCGCAGCCGCCAGGTGTCGGTGCTCGGCATGGTGGCGCGGCCCGGACGCTACGCCCTCGACGGCACCAGCTCGCAGCTCGCCGACGTCATCGCCGCCGCGGGCGGCGTGGCCGAAGGCGGCGCCGACAGCGTGACGGTGCTGCGCGCCGGCGAGGAGCACAAGGTGAACGTGCTCGGCAAGAACTTCGAGCTGAAGGGCGGCGACACGGTGTACGTCGAGCGCGCGCCGGTGTTCTACATCTACGGCGAGGTGGCGCGCTCGGGCGCCTACCGCCTGGAGCCCCACATGACCGTGATGCAGGCGCTCGCCGCCGGCGGGGGCATCACCCCGCGCGGCTCGGATCGCCGCATGAAGCTGCGCCGGCCCTCCGGCAACGGGCAGTTCGTCGAGCGCGACGCCGGCCTGAACGACCTGCTCAAGGCCGACGACGTCATCTACGTGCGCGAATCGCTGTTCTAGAAAAGGGAGCACCATGGACCTCAGTCAATTCATGCTGGCATTGCGCGCGCGCCGCAAGGCGTTCCTGGTGGTGCTCGCCGCCACCATCGTCACGGCGATCGCGGTCGCGCTGATCGTGCCGAAGAAGTACGTCGCCACCGCGACCGTGCTGGTCGACGCGCGCGACGAGCAGATGATGACCCCGGCGCGCATGTCGCCGCGCGAGCGCACCGGCTACGTCTCGACCCAGCTCGACCTGATCCGCAGCGGGCGCGTGGCGACGCAGGTGGCGCGCGAGCTGAAGCTCGCCCAGCGGCCCGGCGTGCGCGACGAGTGGGAGAAGGACACCGGCGGGATCGGCTCGATCGACGACTGGATCGCCGCCAACCTGCTCGATCGGCTCAAGGCCGAGACCTCGGTCGGCAACGTTCTCACCATCAGCTACGCCTCCGACGATCCGCGGTTCTCCGCGGCGGTGGCCAACGCCTTCGCCAAGGTGTACCTCGACACGGTGCTGCGGCTGCGCACCGAGCCCACGCGCGAGGCCGCGGAGTGGTTCGACGAGCAGCTCCAGGCGATGCGCTCGCAGGTGAACCAGGCGCAGACCAAGCTCACCCGCTACCAGAAGGCGAAGGGCATCACGTATGTCGACGAGCGCACCGACGTCGACGGCGCGCACCTCGCCGAGCTCTCGACCATGTACCTCACCGCGCGCAACGCGACCTACGACGCCGAGAGCCGCTACCAGCAGGCGCGCGAGGTGACGAACAACGGCGCGGGGCCCGAGGCGCTGCCCGATGTCCTGTCCAGCGTCTACCTCAACGGCCTCAAGGCCGACCTGGTGCGCGCCGAGGCGCGCATGCAGGAGGCGAGCATCGTGCTCGGCCCCAACCACCCGGTCTACCAGCGCACCGAGGCCGAGGTGAAGGGGCTGCGCGAGAAGCTCTCCGCCGAGATGAAGAAGGCGGTCGCCGGGCTGGGCAACGCGCTCGCCCAGAGCCGCAAGCGCGAGCAGGACCTGAAAAGCGCGCTCGACACCCAGAGCAAGCGCGTCCAGGCGATGAAGGACGCCCGCGTCGAGCTGGCGGTGATGACCCGCGACGTCGAGAGCGCGCAGCGCGCCTACGACGCGGTCCTCGCGCGCTACATGACCAACCGGATCGACAGCCGGGCGAGGCAGACCAACGTCTCGCTGCTCACCCCGGCGATCGAGCCGCTCAAGCCGGCGCATCCGAAGGTGGGCCTGATCTCGATCCTCTCGGTGCTCATCGGCGGGCTGCTCGCGGGCGGCGTGGTCTACGTGCTCGAATCGCTCGACCGCCGGGTGCGCTCGCGCGCCGACCTGGAGTCGCGTCTCGCGGTGCCGTCCCTCGGGCGGCTCTCGCGCTGGCAGCCGATGGGCGGCAGGCTGCTTCCCTCCCCGGCGCGCGCCGCTCGCGCCCTTCCGCATCCCTGGTGAACCGACATGCTACCGAAACCCACTGACAACGTTTTGCCGATCGAAAGCAGCTCGCGCGGCACCGCGCGCCACATCGGCGCGATCCTGATGGACGAAGGCAAGCTCACCGCCTCGGACGCCGAGCAGGTGCTCAAGCGCCAGCGCGAGCTGGGCTGGCGCTTCGGCGAGGCGGCGATCGAGCTCAACCTGATCACCGACACCGATCTGCGCCAGGCGCTCGCCAAGCAGTACGAGTTCCCTTATCTGGCCTCGGGGCCGGAGGGCGTCGGCAAGGAGCTGATCGCCGCCTGGGACCCGTTCCATCCGGTCGTCGAGGAGCTGAGGAGCGTGCGCACGCAGCTCCTCATCCGCTGGTACAACCCGGCGGCGGGACGGCGCACGCTCGCCATCGCCAGCCCCTGCGCGCGCGAGGGACGCAGCTTCGTCGCCGCGAACCTCGCCGTGGTGTTCTCGCAGCTCGGGCAGCGCACGCTGCTCATCGACGCCGACTTCCGCGCGCCGCGCCAGCAGAGCATCTTCAACATCCCCGACCGCTTCGGCCTGTCCTCGGCGCTTTGCGGCCGGGCCGATCTGGGCGCGGCCTCGCCGGTCGCCGGGCTCACCGGCCTGGCGGTGCTGCCTGCCGGCCCGGTGCCGCCCAATCCGCTGGAGCTGCTCTCGCGCGGCAGCTTCGCCGCGCTGCTCGCCCGGGCGGCGCAGGAGTACGACTTCATCCTGATCGACACGCCGCCCGCCACCGAGTACGCGGACGCGCAAAGCGTCGCCTTCCGCGCCGGCGACGCGCTGCTCATCTCGCGCAAGGACCACACGCGCATGGCCGAGACCGAGCACGCCGTGCGCGAGCTCTCCGACGCCAGCGCGCGCATCGTGGGCACGCTGATGAACGCGTACTGAGGCCGGGGCATGAAGCGTCCGCCCGATCGCAAGCTGGTGCTCGCCGCCCTGATGGTCCTCGCGGCGGCGGGCGCGGCCGCATCGCGCTCCGCGATCGGCCTCAACGCTGAAGCCGAGCGCCTCGCCACGATGCCCGGCCAGGTCGTGGCGCGAGGCGAGCGCGCGCCATGACCGCCGCATCGCCCTACCTGCGCCCGGAGTCGCCGTCGCGCCACCTCTGGGTGCCGGTCGCGGTCGGCCTGGTCGGCTTCGCCGTGGCCTGCGGCTTCGCGCTCGCCCTGGGCGAGCTCGACGCGCTCTACGTCACGCTGTCGCTCATCACCTGCATCGCGGTGTTCTACGACTTCCGCATTGGCGCGGTGCTGCTGGTCCTGATGCTGCCGATCGCGGGCAGCACGCTGTTTCCGCGCACCCTGATGGGCCTGACCGGCTTGAATCCGCTCAACCTGCTGCTCGCCGGGACGCTCGCCTCCTATGTGCTGCGCGGCCGGCTGCAGCGCGCCGGCAGCTTCCTGCCGAAGCCGTTGCTGTGGCTCTACGTGGTTCCGATCGTGGTCGGCGGCCTGCTCGGCGCGCGCCACGTCGACGACATCGCGTTCACGTTCTTCGAGAGCGAGACGCTCACCTTTACCGGCGCGATCGGCTATCTGCGCGACATGCTGTTCAAGCCGCTGCTCATCCCGGCGGCTGCGCTGCTCGTCGGCGCGGCGGTGGCGCGCTCCCAGAAGCCCGAGCGCTTCCTGGTTCCGATCGCGCTCTCGGTGTGGATCATCGCCGCGGTGCAGATCGGCTTCGTGATCGCCGCCGGAACCCATCCGGCCATGCTGGCCGCGACCAGCGCCCGCGACTTCTTCGACGCCATGGGCCTGCACGCCAACGACCTCGGGCGCCTGTACGCGATCGCCTACGGGCTGCTGCTGTTCGCCTGGTGGGAGAGCTCGCGCCCCGGCCTGAAGCTGCTCCTGTTCGCGACCATGGGCGTGCTCACGCTCGCGCTGGTGCTCACCTTCTCGCGCGCCGCCTTCCTCGGCTTCCTGCTGATCAGCGCGCTGTTCGTGATGTGGAAATTCAACGTGAGGACGCTCGCCCTCGCGCTGCTCGGCGTGGCCACGGCGGCGGTGCTCGCGCCGGGCTACCTCTACCGGCGCATCACCGTGGGCTTCGACAGCGGCAACCTGGACGAGGTGAGCGCCGGGCGCATCGAAGGCATCTGGGAGCCGCTCGCGCCCGAGGTCTGGAACAGCCCGCTGTGGGGCGAGGGCCTGGGCTCGACCATGTGGTCCTATCCGATGCAGGTCGGCGCGATGCTGCCGGTGACCCATCCGCACAACGCGTACCTCGAGGGGCTGCTCGACATGGGCCTGATCGGGCTGGTGCTGCTGCTCGCCTACTACCTGCACGTGTGGAAGGGCCTGCGCTCGCTCGCGAGCAACGCCTACCTCAGCCCCGAGATGCGCGGCCTGTTCCAGGGCGCCTGCGCGGGACTGCTGTGCTTCGCCGTGACCGGCATGGCCGGCAGCAGCCTGAGGCCCGAAACCGAGGCAGTCTACCTCTGGATGGCGATCGGCATGATGTACGGCATGCTGGCGCGGCGGCCGGAGGCCTGAATGCCGGCAGCGGCATTGTGGTGCGGAGACGCGTACAGCGAGGGTCTCCGGGAAGAGGTTTTGCCGCAAGCCAGGCGCCCGCGCCTCTGCTTCGTCGCGCCGCACGCCTGGCCGGTGCTCGCGCGCGACTCGAGCTTTCGCGTCGTGGGCGGCGCGGAGGTGCAGCAGAGCCTGCTCGCGCGCCTGCTCGCGGCGCAGGGCTACCCGGTGTCGATGATCTGCCTCGATTACGGCCAGCCGCCGCGCGTCGAGGTCGAGGGGGTCACGGTGCACCGGGTGTTCCGGGCCGACGCCGGGCTGCCGGTGCTGCGTTTCGCGCATCCGCGCCTGAGCTCGATGTGGCGCGCGCTGCGCGAGGCCGACGCCGACGTCTACTACTACCGCTCGGCATCGATGTGGGTCGCCGTCATGGCGGCGTTCTGCCGCCGCCACGGCAGGCGCTCGATCTACGCCGGCGCCTCCAACATGGACTTTCTCCCCGGCCAGGGCGGCCAGATCCGCTACGCGCGCGACCGGTGGCTGTTCCGCCGCGGCCTCGCGGCCGTCGACCGCATCGTGGTGCAGAACGAAGCGCAGCGCGAGAGCTGCCGGACGCACTACGGACGCGACGCGGTGCTGATCCCGAGCTGCTACCAGCCGCCCGCGCGCAGCGCTGGCGGCGAGCCGCGGCGGGAGCGCGCCGACCGCGTGCTCTGGGTCGGCACGGTGCACGAGAACAAGCGCCCGCGGCTGCTGCTCGAGCTCGCGCGCCGGCTGCCGGGCCGGCGCTTCGTGATGGTCGGCGGCCCGAGCCGCGGGCGCGCCAACCCGTTTTTCGACGCGGTGCGCCGCGAGGCCGAGGCGCTTCCCAACGTCGAGTTCACCGGGTTCCTGCCGCTCGAGGAGGTCGAGCGCTGGTTCGACCGGGCGCGCGTGTTCGTCCTCACTTCGGTCTACGAGGGAATGCCGAACGTCTTTCTCCAGGCCTGGGCGAGGGGCGTGCCCACGGTGTCGACGGTCGACGTCGGCACGCCGGCCAACATCGTGGCGCGCGACGCCGATGCGCTCGAGCGCGAGCTCGGGTCGCTGCTCGCCGACCGGGCGCGCTGGGCCGCCGCCTCGGCGCTGTGCCGCCGCGGCTTCGAGCGCAGCCATTCGAGCACCGGGGTACTCGAGCGCTATGAGCGCCTGTTCGCCGGGCTCGTCTCGTGAACACGGCCGCCAAGGCCATCCTGTCGCACGGGCTGAAGCGGCGGGCGCTGTCCCTCGGCGCGGTGAAGGCGTTCGACCACGCGCTGCAGTTCCTGCTCCCGGTGGTGCTGGTGCGCTGCCTCGATACGGCGACCTTCGGCGAGTACCGGCTGCTGTGGCTCGCCGTGGGGACGGTCCTCGCGCTCGCGCCGCTCAACATGGGCGGCGGCCTGTTCTACTTCCTGCCGCGCTCCGACGCCCGCAAGAAGCGGCTCTACATCCATCAGACGCTGCTCTACTTCGCCGCCGCCGGGCTCGCCTTCGCCTGGGTGGTGAGCCCCTGGAATCCCTGGCTGCCCCAGGCGGCGCAGCCGCTGCAGCAGTACGGCGCGCTGGTGCCGGCGTTCGTCGCCCTGTGGGTCGTCGCCGCGCTGCTCGATTACCTGCCCACCGTGGAGGAGCGCATCCGCCTCCAGGCCGCCGCGACGGTGAGCGTTTCGCTGCTGCGCGTGCTGCTGGTGGGCGCCGGCGCCTGGCTCTCGGGCGAGCTCGGCGTGATCCTGTGGCTGCTGCTCGCGCTGGTGCTCGTGAAGCTCGGGCTGCTGGCGGCGTATCTGCAGCGCCATCACGGCCTGGGCCGGCCGTGGTTCGACCGCAGCCTGTTCGCCGGCCAGCTGCGCCAGTGCGCGCCCTTCGGCGTATCGAACGCGCTGTTCGCCCTGCGCGGGCAATCCGACCAGTGGGTGGCGGCGAGCCTGTTCGCGCTCTCCAGCTTCGCCGCATTCTCGATCGCGGCGCTGGTCGGCCAGGTGGTGCATGTCTTCCGCCACTCGGTGATGGAGGCCTTCATGCCCACCATGAGCCGCATGGAGGCCGCGGGCGACCTGCGCGGGATGATGGAGATGAACAGCCGCGCCAACGTGATGGTCGGCACGCTGCTGTTCCCGTTGCTCGCGTTCGCCTTCGTGTTCGCGCGCGAGATCGTATCGGTCCTCTACACGGCTTCGTACCTCGAGGCGGTGCCCGCGATCCGCGTCTACGCCCTCGGCATGGTGGCGATGGTGATCGAGGTGGGTAGCATCGTGCTGCTGCTGCGCGAGGGGCCGTACGCGCTGCGCATCACGGCCGCCGCGCTCGGCATCTCGGTGGCCGTAAGCTGGACGGCGGCGCAGCAGGTCGGGCTGGCGGGCGCGGCCGCGGGCAGCGTGCTCGCCATCTATCTCGACCGCGCGCTGATGCTGAGCCGCGTTTCGCGGCGCACCGGCATCGCGCTGCGCCGGCTGCAGCGCTGGGGCCAGCTCGGCCGGGCGCTCGCCGCGGCGGCGCTCTCCGCGCTGCTTGCCTGGGTCGTGGTCGAGCGCTTTCTGGGCGCGAGCGGCGCGCTCGAGCGCCTGCTCGCGGGCGCCGCAGTGCTCGGCGCGGCCTACGGCGCGGCCTGGCTGCTGCGAGGCAGGCCATGAGGCTGCTGTTCATCACCGGCTCGCTGGTTCACGGCGGCGCCGAGCGCCATACCATCCAGCTCGTCAACCGGCTCGCCGAGCGCGACCACGAGTGCCACGCCGCCTACGTGAAGAACGACCCGAGCCAGCTCGAGCGGCTGCACGGCGCGGCGAGCGTGCAATGCCTGCACGCCGAGCGCTATCTCGACCTTTCCGCCGTGCACGCGCTGTCCGCGCTCATCCGCCGGCTGCGTCCCGCGGCGCTGGTCGCCGCGAACCCCTATGCGCTGATGTACGCCAGCCTCGCGCTGCGCCGCTCCCGGGTGACGGCGCCGGTCACGGTCACCTTCCACACCACGGTGCTGCCGAACGCCAAGGAATGGCTGAAGATGCTCGCGTACCGGCCGTTCTTCTGGCGCGCCGAGCGCCTGGTGTTCGTGTGCGAGGCGCAGCGCCGGTACTGGCTGCGGCGCAGCGTGTTCGCGCGCTCGCACCAGGTGGTCTACAACGGCATCGACCTGGAGCACTGGCAGCCGCGCAGCCCCGAGGAGGGCGCCACCATCCGCAGCGTGCTCGGCCTCGCGCCGCAGGACTACGTGATCGGAATGTGCGCGGTGCTCCGGCCGGAGAAGAATCACGTGCAGCTGGTCGAGGCGATCGCGCGCCTGCGCCGCCGCGGCATCGCCGCGCGCGCGCTGCTGATCGGCGACGGCGCGATGCGCGGCGCGATCGAGGCGCGCGCGCGCGCGCTCGGCGTGAGCGCCGAGGTGATCGTCACCGGCTTGCAGAGCGACGTGCGGCCGCTGCTCGGCGCCTGCGACGCGCTCGCCCTGTGCAGCGACTCGGTGGAGACGTTCTCGCTCGCGGCGCTCGAGGCGATGGCGCTCGCGCGGCCGGTGGTTCACTCGGAGGTCGGCGGCGCCGCCGAGATGATCCGGCCGGGCCATGACGGCTACCTTTTTCCGGCGCGCAATACCCCTATGCTGGTCGAGAAGCTGGCCGCGCTCGCCGGGCGAGAGGCGCGCACGCGCATGGGCGCGAACGCGCGCGAGACGGTGCAGACCCGGTTTTCCGAGCGCGCGATGGTGGGCCAGTACGAAAGCCTGCTGCAGGAGACGGCATTGACATGGAGCCAACGTGAACCCCTACGAAGAAGCGCTACAGCATATTAGGACTCGGCCGCGCGCCTGGCTGGTGACCGGGGCGGCCGGATTCATCGGATCGCACCTCGTCGAGGCGCTGCTCGGGCTCGATCAGCGGGTGGTGGGACTGGACAACTTCGCGACCGGCAGCCGCGAGAACCTGCGCCAGGTGCGCGAGGCCGTGGGCGAAGCGCGCTGGAGCCGCCTGCGCTTCATCGAGGGCGACGTGCGCTCGCTCGAGACCTGCCGCGCCGCCTGCCGCGGCGCGCACGTCGCGCTGCACCAGGCGGCGCTCGGCAGCGTGCCGCGCTCGATCGACGACCCGCTCGCCTCGCACGAGGCGAACGTCAACGGCCTGCTCAACGTGCTGCTCGCGGTGCGCGATGCCGGCCTGCCGCGGCTGGTGTACGCGAGCTCGAGCGCGGTGTACGGCGACCATCCGGCGCTGCCCAAGATCGAGCCGCAGATCGGTCGCGCGGTCTCGCCCTACGGCCTCACCAAGCACGTCAACGAGCTCTACGCCGGCGTGTTCGCGCGCTGCTACGGCGTGCGCAGCATCGGGCTGCGCTACTTCAACGTGTTCGGCCCGCGCCAGGACCCCGACGGGGCGTATCCCTCGGTGATCCCGGCCTGGATCGGCGCCCTGCTGCGCGGCCGGAGCGCCCGGGTGTACGGCGACGGGCAGGCGGCGCGCGACTTCTGCTACGTGGATAACGTGGTTCAGGCGAACCTGCTCGCCGCGACCGTCGAGGACCCGGCGGCGCTCGAGCGGGCCTACAACGTGGCGCTGGGCGAGCAGACTTCGCTCGCCGAACTGTTCGCGCTGGTGCGCAGCCTGCTCGCCGAGCGGCTGCCGCATCTGAAGGACGCGCAGCCGGTGCATGCCGAACCCAGGCGGGGCGACGTGCGCCTGTCGCGCGCCGACATCGGCGCTGCCCGGCGGCTGCTCGGCTACCGGCCGCAGGTGCGCCTGCGCGAGGGCCTGATGCGCACCATCGACTGGTACCTGGCGCACCTCGCGCCCGAAGCCGCCAGGCGCAAGGCTGCCGCCAATGTCTGAGGTCCTGGAAAAGAGAGAAGAAGGAAGCAGAACTGCGGCGAAGCTCCCCACCGTCGCGGTCGTCGGCCTGGGCTATGTCGGGCTGCCGGTGGCGGTGGCCTTCGGCAGGCAGCGCCCGACGATCGGCTACGACCTGTCGCACAAGCGCATCGAGAGCCTGCGCCACCACGTCGACGTCACCGGCGAAATCTCCGCGGCAGAGCTGCGCGAGGCGCGGGAGCTGCGCCCCACGTCCTATCCGGCGGAGCTCGAGCAGGCCGACTTCGTCATCGTCGCGGTGCCCACGCCGATCAACGCCGCGCGCCAGCCCGACCTGCGGCCGCTGGAGCGCGCGAGCGAAACCGTGGGACGCTACCTGAAGCCGGGCGCCACCGTGGTCTACGAGTCGACGGTCTACCCGGGCGCCACCGAGGAAGTCTGCGTGCCGCTGCTCGAGAAGGCCTCGGGCATGCGCTGGCGCCAGGACTTCCACGTCGGCTACTCGCCCGAGCGCATCAATCCCGGGGACAAAGCGCATGCTTTTACGGAAATAACCAAAGTGGTTTCCGGCGACGACGCGGAAACGCTGGAGAAGGTCGCCCAGCTCTACGCCTCGGTGGTCGAGGCGGGGGTGTACCGCGCGCCGTCGATCCGCGTCGCCGAGGCGGCCAAGGTGATCGAGAACACGCAGCGCGATCTCAACATCGCCTTCGTCAACGAGCTCTCGATCATCTTCGAGAAGCTCGGCATCGACACCGAGGAGGTGCTCAAGGCCGCCGGCACGAAATGGAACTTCCTGCCGTTCCGCCCGGGGCTGGTCGGCGGCCACTGCATCGGCGTGGACCCCTACTACCTCACGCACAAGGCCGAGCTCGTGGGCTATCACCCGGAGGTGATCCTCGCCGGGCGGCGCATCAACGACGCGATGGGCAGCCACGTCGCGCGCAAGACCGTGCAGCAGATGATCCACGCCGGCCGCAACATCAAGGGCGCCCGGGTCAACGTGCTCGGCCTCGCGTTCAAGGAGAACGTGCCCGACATCCGCAACTCCAGGGTGGTGGACATCCTGCGCGAGCTGCAGGAATTCGGCGTCGAGACCTACGTCCACGATCCGCTCGCGAGCGCCGAGGAGGCGCTCGCCGAGTACGGCGTGCGCCTGTGCTCCTGGGACGCCCTGCCGGCCGCCGATGCGCTGCTGCTGGCCGTGCCGCACCGCGAGTTCCTCGAGGTCCCGGTCCGCGGATACCTCGCCAAGATCGTGCGCAACGGCTGCCTGATCGACATCAAGTCGGTTCTGGACGCGGCGGCGTTCCGCCGCGAGGGGCTGCGGGTTTGGCGGCTGTAGCGCTTGCCGGGAGTCCCCTGCCGCGCAAGCTGAGGGTCGGCCTGTTCGCCGACTCCAGGGTGCAGCCGCGCTGGGTGGCGCAGGCGTTCGGCGCGGTGGCGCGCTCGGGGTTCGCCGAGATCGCGCTGATCGCGGCCGCCGGGCTCGAGCCGGCGCGGGAGCCGTGGCTGCTGCGCGCGTACGGCGCGCTCGACCAATGGGCCTTCGGCGCGGAGCCCTGCGAGCCCGTCGATCTGCCGCGGGAGCTTCCCGAAGCCGCGCTGCACGAGGCGGGAACCGGGCCGGTCCCCGATTACCAGGGGCTCGAGCTGGATGTCGCGTTTGCCCTCGGCGGCGTGGACGATGGCGCGCTCGAGGGCCTGGCGCGCTGCGGCGTATGGCGCTTCGCGCTCGACGGCTTCGGCGAGGTGGCGCGCGGCGAGCCGCTGAGCGGCTGCGCCCTCGAAGTGCGCCTGGGCGAGGGCGCGCCGCCGCGGCGCGCCTGCGAGTCCTGGTCGCGCACCTACCCGCTGTCGGTGGCGCGCAACCGGCGCGAGCTCGCCCACAGGGCGGGCGGGCTCGTGCTGCGCGCGCTCGCCGAGGTGCAGCGCTCCGGGGTCGAGTGGCTTGAAGGACAACCCCCCGCTCGCTGCGCTCGCGACTCCCTTGTCAGGGGACCGGGGGCGCAGGGAAATCGGGCTCTGACCCCGATTCTCGCGCGCATCGGCGCGCGCATCGTGCAGCGCGCGGCGCAGAAGGCGCTGTACGTCGAGCAGTGGCAGCTCGCGTTTCGCTTCGGGCCGGGCGGGCCGGATGCCGAGCTCACCGGATTCACGCGCATCGCGCCGCCCGCCGCGGACCGCGACTGGGCCGATCCGTTCGTGCTGGAGAAGAACGGGCGGCATTACCTGTTCTTCGAGGAGCTGCCCTACGCGGCGCGCAAGGCGCATATCGCGATGATCGAGCTCGCGCCCGACGGCAGCCGCTCGGCGCCGGTGCGCGTGCTGGAGCGCGACTATCACCTGTCGTACCCGTTCCTGCTGGAGCACGACGGCGAGCTCTACCTGGTGCCCGAGAGCGCGCAGAACGCCTCGGTCGAGCTCTACCGCTGTGTCGACTTCCCCCTGCGCTGGCGCCTCGAGCGCAAGCTGATCGACGGCGCGCGCCTGGTGGACGCCACCCTGCACCGCGGCGCCGGGCGCTGGTGGCTGTTCGCGAACGGCGCCCCCGGCGGGAGCCGCGTGTTCGACGACGAGCTGCACCTCTACCATGCCGATTCGCTGTTCGGCGAGTGGCAGCCGCATCCGCGCAACCCGGTGAAGTCCGATGCGCGCTGCGCCCGCTCCGCCGGCCGGCCGTACCTGCGCGACGGCGTGCTCTACCGGCCGGCGCAGGTGTGCGTGCCGCGCTACGGGGCCGGGCTTTCCATCAACCGCGTGCTGCGGCTCACGCCGCAGGCGTACGCCGAGCGCGAGGTCAGGCGCCTGATGCCCGACCCGCGCAGCGGCGTGCTCGGGCTGCACACCGTGAACCGCGCGGGCTATCTCACCGCGATAGACCTGTTCACCCGGCGGCGGCGAATCTAGGGCCATGGATACTCGCACCTATCCGCGCCTCGCCATGCTCGGCGCCGCGCCCGGGACGCGCGGCAGCATCGCAGCCGTGGTCGAGGCCTACCGCGCGCACGGCCTGCTGAAGCGCTGGCCGATCGAATACCTCGCCACGCACGGCGGCGGCGGCGCGCTCGGTGACGCCCGGCTCGCGCTGCAGGCGATGCGGCGCCTCGCGCTGCTGCTCGCGCGGCACCGCCGCCTGGTGATGCACCTGCATCTGCGGCTGAACGGCCCGCTCGCGCGCGAGCTGCCGTTCATGGCCGCAGCGCTCGCGGCGCGCTGCCCGCTGCTCGTGCAGGTGCACGGCGGCGGCCTCGAGCAGCTGCGCGAAGCGCCCCTGCTGCGCAGTCTCCTGGAGCGCGCCACCTGCGTGCTGGTGCCGTGCGAGTCGATGCGCGCCTGGCTGCAGCACGTCGCCCGCGCGGCGCAGGTGGAGTGCGTGCCCTATCCCGTGCCGCCGGCCCCGCTCGCGGCCGGCGACGCGCCGCGCCCCAGGCTGGTGCTGTTCCTCGGCAGGCTGCATGCCGCGAAAGGCATCTTCGATCTGCTGCACGCGATCGCCGGGCTGCGTCGCGACGTTCCCGACGTGCGCCTGGTCTGCGCCGGCGAAGGCGGGCGCATCGCCGTGGCCGCCTACGCCGCGCGACTGGGCATCGCCGACGCCGTGACCTTCACCGGCTGGGTGGGTTTTTCGGGCAAGCGCGCGCTGCTCGAGAGCAGCGCGGTGTTCGCGCTTCCCTCCTACGACGAAGGGCTGCCGGTGAGCCTGCTCGAGGCGATGGCGGCCGGCGTGCCGGTGGTCGCCGCAGCGGTGGGCGGAATCCCGGAAATCGTGCTCGACGGCGTGAGCGGGTTTCTCGTCGCGCCCGGCGACAAGGTCACCCTGCAGCGCCTGCTGCGCACGCTGCTGCTCGATCGCGCGCTCGCCGAGCGCGTGGCCGGCGTGGCGCGCCAATCGGCGCTCCTGCGCTTCGCGCCGGAGCGCGCGATCCCGAGGCTCGAGCAGCTGTACGCCTCGCTCGGGCTCACCGCGCTCGGCGACATGCAACGCTCATGGGCGCCGTCGCAGGCTGGGTAGCGGGAGCGGGCGGCGCGCCGGCCGAGATGCGCGAGTTCCTGGCCGATCACCTGCGCGGGCCGGGCTCGCTCACGCGCCCCTATTACGACGCGCGGCTCCTCGATCGCATCCTCGATGCGCACCTGGGCGGCCGGCGCAATCACGAAGAGCTTCTGTGGACGCTTCTGAACCTCGAAATCTGGCACCGGGCCTGCCTGCGCCCCTGAGGCGCAAGCTCGCCTGGCGCCTGAACCGGCTGCGCTGCATGACGCCGGCCGAAGTCGCGAGCCGCGTGCTGCGCGCGCTGCAGGCGCGCGCCGAGCGCTCCGGCATCGTTGGCGGCGGCGAGACGCCGCAGCCCGAGCTCGCCGCGGCGCCGGCGCCCTGGGTCGGCGCGCACGCCGGGATCGAGCCGGCGCCCTACGTCGCCGCCGCGGAGCGCATCGCCGAGGGCTGGCTGGAGCTGTTCGCGCTGCGCGAGGTCCAGCTCGGCGCGCCGCCGCGCTGGAACCGCGACCCCAAGACCGGGATCGAGGCGCCGCTCGCCTTCGGGAAGCACCTCGACTACCGCGACCCGGGTCTGGTCGGCGACATCAAGTACCTGTGGGAGCCGAACCGGCACCTGCAGCTCGTGACGCTCGCCCAGGCGTTCTGCCTGACCGGGAAGGCGAAATACTACGAGGCGCTCGAGACGCAGCTCGACAGCTGGTTTCTCGCCTGCCCGTGGCGCTACGGACCGAACTGGGCGAGCGCGCTCGAGGTCGCGCTGCGCCTGGTCAACTGGTCGGCGGCCTGGCAGCTCATCGGCGGCGCGCACGCCGGCGTGTTCGACCGCCCCGCGCGGCTCGACTTCCGCGCGCGCTGGCTGCGCGCGATCTACCAGCATGCGCATTTCGTGCGCGGCTGGCTGTCGCTGCACTCCTCGGCGAACAACCACCTGATCGGCGAGGCGACTGGGCTGTTCGTCGCCGCGCTCGCCTGGCCGCACTGGCCGCAGGCGCGCGAGTGGCTCGCCCTCGCCAAGCGCATCCTCGAGCGCGAGGCGCTGGCGCAGAATGCGCCCGACGGGGTGAACCGCGAGCAGGCGACGTGGTACCAGCAGTTCGTGCTCGACATGCTGCTCACGTGCCTTCTCGCCGGCAAGGCGAACGGGCAGTGGTTCTCGGCGGACTTCGAGTCGCGCGTCGAGGCGATGCTGGACTACATCGCCTCGGTGATGGACGCCGGGGGCAACGTGCCGATGATCGGCGACGCCGACGACGGGCTGGTCCTGCGCCTCGCGCCCGGCGCCTCGCCCTACCGCTCGGCTCTCGCGCTCGGGGCGCTGCTGTTCCGGCGCGGCGACTTCAAGCTCAAGGCGGGCGCGCTCGACGACCGCTCGCGCTGGCTGCTCGGCGCGCAGGCCGACGCGCAGTTCGCCGCCCTGGACGCGGAGCAGACGCGCCTGCCGGCGCGGCAGGCGTTCCCGGAAGGCGGCTACTACATCCTGGGCTGCGAGCTCGACGGCGCGAACGAGGTGCGCCTGGTGGCCGATGCGGGGCCGCTCGGCTACCGCTCGATCGCCGCGCACGGCCACGCCGACGCGCTTTCCTTCACCCTGTCGGCGCTCGGGCGCGAGTTCCTGATCGATCCGGGCACCTACGCCTATCACACCCAGGAGCGCTGGCGCGAGTTCTTCCGCGGCACCGCGGCCCACAACACGGTGCGCATCGACGGCCTCGATCAGTCGGTGCCGGGCGGCAACTTCATGTGGCTGCGCCATGCGCGCGCCGGCTGCAGCCTGTGGCTTTCCTCGGCGGAGAAGGACAGCTTCGAGGGCTGGCACGACGGCTACCTGCGTCTGGACGATCCGGTGAGGCACCGGCGGCTGATCGAGCTCGACAAGCGCGCGCGCCGCGTGCTGATCGAGGACACGCTGGAGATGGAGGACGAGCACGACGTCGAGCTGCTGTTCCATTGCAGCGAGCACTGCAGCGTGGAAGCGGTGCCGGGCGGCTACCGGATCGAAAACGACGGCATCGCCCTCACCCTGCTGCTGCCGCAGGGCCTTGCCGGGACGCAGCGCGTCGAGCGCGGCGCCACGGCGCCGATCCAGGGCTGGGTGTCGCGCGCCTTCGACCGCCGCGTTCCCGCGAGCACCGTGGTGTGGCAGGCGCGGCTCGTCGGGCGCAGCGTGCTGCGCACCGAGATCCTGATTCCCCTTTCCAGCGCCTAGACTCCCGATATCGGGCTCTGACCCCGAATTTGCAACCCCGATTTTGCACGCCGCCTGCAAGCGGGATGCCGCGCGTTCCGGTTTGAAGGTCCGCCTGGACTAGCGCCGGCCCTGTAGGCGATCAATCAACGTCGCGCATCCTCGCGGGATGAAAATCTGCGTATTGGGCCTGGGCTACGTCGGCGCGGTATCGGCCGGCTGCCTGGCGAAGGAAGGCCACGAAGTGATCGGCGTCGACCCGGAGCGCGCGAAGGTCGACCTCATCAACGCCGGGCGCTCGCCGATCATCGAGAAGGACCTCGACGAGATCATCGCGCACGAGGTCGCGGCGGGGCGGCTGCGCGCCACGAGCGAGCTCGGCGACGCAGTGCGCCACAGCGACCTCGCGCTGGTGTGCGTGGGCACGCCGAGCCTGCCGAACGGCGGCATCGATCTGAGATACGTGCGCCGCGTGTGCGAGCAGATCGGGCGCACGCTCGCGACGCATCCCGGCGCGCCGGTGGTCGTGATGAGGAGCACCATGCTGCCCGGCACGATGCGCGAGGTGGTGATTCCGATCCTGGAAAAATCATCAGGGAAAAAAGCGGGAGAGGAATTCGGCCTGTGCATCAACCCCGAGTTCCTGCGCGAGGGCACCGCGGTGCACGACTACGCGCACCCGCCGAAGACCGTGATCGGCGAGCTGAACCGCGCGAGCGGCGATCTCCTCGCCAGCCTGTACGCGAGGACGCCGGGGCCGCTGATCCGCACCGGCGTCGAGGCCGCGGAGATGGTGAAGTACACCGACAACGCCTGGCACGCCCTCAAGGTGGGCTTCGCCAACGAGATCGGCAGCCTGTGCAAGGCGCTGGAGGTCGACGCGCACCGCGTGATGGAGATCTTCTGCCAGGACCGCAAGCTCAACCTCTCGCCCTACTACCTGAAGCCGGGCTTCGCCTTCGGCGGCTCCTGCCTGCCCAAGGACCTGCGCGCGCTGCTCTACAAGGCGAAGACGCTCGACGTCACGCTGCCGATCCTCGCCGCGGTGCTGCCCTCCAACCAGCTGCAGGTCGAGCGCGGCCTCGCCGCGGTGCTGGAGAAGGGCAGGAAGAAGATCGGCATCCTCGGCTTCTCGTTCAAGGCCGGCACCGACGACCTGCGCGAGAGCCCGATGGTCGAGCTCACCGAGCGGCTGATCGGCAAGGGCTACGACCTGCGCGTCTACGACCGCAACGTGAGCCTCGCCTGCCTGCACGGCGCGAACCGCGACTTCATCCTGAACCGCATCCCGCACATCTCGCGGCTGATGGTGCCGAGCGTCGAGGAGGTGATCGCGCACGCCGAGACCATCGTGATCGGCAACGCCGCGCCCGAGTTCGCCGCGGTGCCCAAGCTGATCGGCGACGGCCAGAGCATCATCGACTTCGTGCGGGTGTGCGACTTGCGCACCATCCAGGGGCTGTACGAGGGGATATGCTGGTAGAGGCGCGCACCCCGGCGCAGGTGCGCGAGCACTATCTCATCGAGCGCGCGCTCGCCGACCGGCTGCGCGAGGCGCCCAGGGCGGCGCGCCCGCGGCTCTACCGCGAGGTTTACGACGAGCTGTTCCGGCGCGTGCCGCACCACCCGCAGCTGCAGGCGATGCGCGACCCGCGGGCGCTGGCGCGCCGCGCGCGCAGCGTCGGCCATCAGCTCGTCTTCCTGCGGCGCTATCTCGCGCCGGGGAAGACCTTCATGGAGATCGGCGCGGGCGACTGCGCGCTCGCGCTGCGCGTGGCGGCGCTCGCAAGGCGGGTGTACGCGATCGACGTCTCGCAGCAGATCACGCGCGATGTCGAGCCGCCCGCCAACTTCGAGCTGCGCCTCACCGAGGGAAGCCGCATCCCGGTGGACGACGGCGCGGTCGACGTCGCGTTCAGCAACCAGCTGATGGAGCACCTGCACCCCGAGGACGCCGTGGATCAGCTGCGCGAGATCGCCCGCAGCCTCGCCCCGGGCGGCGTCTACGTTTTCATCACGCCCAACCGCCTGTACGGCCCGCGCGACGTCTCGGCGCACTTCGACGAGGTGGCCACCGGCCTGCACCTGCGCGAGTACTCGGCGCGCGAGCTGCGCGCGCTGCTGCTCGAGGCGGGCTT
>DATKAX010000443.1:0-5510 GCA_035514595.1 Burkholderiales bacterium | reverse complement strand
CGCGGGATGTCGGCCTCGGGCACGCGGGTAATTCCGACGCGCGCGGCTTCGAGGTCGGCCTGGATGAAAAGCGCGGTGTAGTAGAGCAGCGCCGGCACCAGCGCCGCGAGCACCACCTCGCTGTACGGGATCTGCAGGAATTCCGCCATCAGGAAGGCCGCCGCGCCCATCACCGGCGGCATCAGCTGGCCGCCGGTCGAGGCCACCGCCTCGATCGCGCCTGCCTGGTGTGGCGCGTAGCCCGCCTTCTTGATCATCGGGATGGTGATCACGCCGGTGGCGACCACGTTGGCCACCGCGCTGCCCGAGATCGAGCCGAAGAGGGCCGAGGCCGCGACCGCGATCTTCGCCGAGCCGCCGCGAAAGCGCCCCATGCCGAGCAGCGCGAGCTCGGTGAAGAAGCGCGAGCCGCCGGTCGCGGTGAGCAGCGTGCCGAACAGGATGAAGGTCACCACGATGGTGGTGCCGATCTTGATCGGCACGCCGAGCATGCCGTTGACGTCGACCGTGAGGTAGGAGACGAGCTTGCGCCAGTCCGTGGCGCGGCCTTCCAGGCGCCAGGGCACCAGGTCGGCGAACACCGCGTACAGGATGAAGACCAGGATGATGAGCGGCAGCGCTTTTCCGGTCGCACGGCGCAGCGCCTCGAGCAGCAGCACGGTCAGCACCGATCCCGAGACCACTGCGTCGGTGGGACGCAGCAGCACGAGGTCGACGAGCAGCGGGTAGCGCACCGCGATATAGCCGGCGGCAGCAGCGCCGGCCGCGGCGGCGAGCCAGTCGTACCAGGGCGCCCGCTCGCGCCGCGCGTTGCCGCGCGCCGGGAGGTGCAGGAAGGCGAGCGCGAGGCAGGCGGCGAGCATCGCGGCGGCGAACTGCTCGGTGTAGAGCGCCCAGCCGAGGATCTGGGCGATGCCCAGCGACCACGCCACGGCGCCCAGGGTGAGCGCCACGGCGAGGACGCCGCTGACTATTCGCGTCACTTACCTTGCCAGAGACCCGTCTCTTTGTAGTACTTGATCGCGCCCGGGTGGTAGGCGATGCCGAGGTCTTTCGCCATCGTCTTGGGATCGAACAGGCGGAACGGGCCGAACGCCTCGCCCATCTCTTTCGCGCTCTGGTGCATCACCTTGGCCGTCTGGTAGGCGATGTCGTCCGATGTCTTGGCGCTCGCGAACACCAGCGCGTCGTAGGCGAGCGAGTAGCTCGGCTCGAGCACGCCGGTATTCACCGGGCTCGGGCGCTCCAGGCGCAGGTAGCCCGGCGGAAAATGCGCCTTGACCGCCTGCTCCGCCTGCGGGGTGTTGGGCAGCGTGAGCATGCGGATGCCGCCCACCGAGGCGTCGACTTCCTTCGGCTTGGCGGCGCCGATGGCGAAAAAGAACATCTCGGCCTTGCCCGAGGCGAACGCGTCGGCGCCGACCACCACGTTGGGCACCTGCACCGGGCGCATGTCGCTGCGCTTCATGCCGACGGTCGCGTACATGGCGTCGAGCAGCGGCAGGATGATCTTCTGGCTGGTGAAGCCGTCGAGCACCGGGCGGCCCTTGAGGTCGGCGAGCGACTTGATGGGCGAGTCCTTGCGCACGAAGATCGCCGAGCGCAGCGGGTACATCACCGCGACCGCGCGCAGCTCCTTGTGCGGGCGCCCCTCGAAGTGCTCCTTGCCCTGGATCGCCCAGGTGATCTCGGCGATGTTCGCGAGCCCCAGCTGCATGTCGCCCGCGTTGACCGCGGGGATGAACACGTTCGGGCTGGCGAAGGGCTGGATCGTGGCGCGCACGTTCGCCTTCTCGTTCAGCAGCTTCGCGATCACCGAGCCCGACGAGTGGTAGATTGAGCCCGGGTTCGAGGTGCCGATCGACACCTGCTGCGCCTGGGCGCCGAGCGCGACGGCGCAGGCCGCGGCGGCTGAGAGTCTGGCTACGGTCTTGAGCATGGCTCCTCCTTTGGAACCGCGAAGCGTAGCACGCGCTCAGCCCCAGGCGGCGAAAGCCATGCCGCAGCCGGTGCCTGCGGCGCTGCGGTAGAGGGGCACGTACTCCTGCCAGGCGGTGGCGAGCCCGGCGGCGGCGCCGGCGGTGACGATCCAGTTGCGGATCTCCGAGCTGCCGGACTCGAGCCGCTCGAGCGGAATCGACGCAAGCGCTTCCTCGTCGGCGCTCGCGCAGGCTTCCAGCACCCGGCGATCGAGCGCCTCGTCGATGGTGAAGTGGGACAGTCCCCCGGAGGCGAGCACGCCGATCCTCTCGTCCCTTCCCCAGGCTTCGACCGCCGCACGCAGCGCGCCTCCCAGGCGATAGCAGCGCCGGGGCCGCGGCTGGTTGGGCGGGTAATAGGTGTTCACCACCAGCGGGACGATCGGCACGACGGCGTCCCTCATGAGCCGGCGGTGCACGAAGCCGAACGCGTGGCCCTCGCCGCGCGGCTTGGGCAGCGACGCGCCGTAGGCGACCTCGAAGCCCTGGTCCATGAACGACTCGACGAGATGCCGGGCGAGCGGCGCGGCCACCGGGTACTCGCGCGGCGCCTCGGGCTCGTGGTACTGCGAGCGGGCGCGCCGCCAGTACGCCGGCGCGCCCTCGGGCAGGTCGAGCGTGCCGTTCACGATCGTCGCGCCGCAGTACACCAGGAACGCCGGCAGGTTGTCGTCGAGATACTGCTCACGCTGGTCGTCGCCGACGACCACCAGCGCATCCAGCCGCGCCGCCGCGATCGCCCGCGCCAGCCTGTCGATCGCCCGCTCGCAGGCCGCCACCCGGCGCTCGGTGGTCTCGGGCGAGAAGTCGATTCCCGCCGGCGCCTTCTCGAGCAGCTCCTGGAAGCTGACGCGGTTGCCCTTGCGATCGAGATGCTGCGCATACCCCTCGTCGCGCCGCCCGTGCAGCGCCATGTCCGCCGCCGGGCTGTTGAGCGCGGGACTGTGCGAGCTGCCAAACGCGGCGACCAGCCGACCCATAATTCGGGGTCAGAGCCCGATCTCGGAGATCTCGACCAGATTCAGGTCGGGATCGCGCACATACACCGAGCGGATCGGCCCCGTCGCGCCGGTCTTCATCACCGGGCCTTCCAGGATCTCGACCTTCGCACTTCTCAGTTTGGCAATCACCTGCTCGAGGGGAATCGAGGCGATGAAACACAAGTCGAGCGATCCGGGCACCGCGACGTGCGCGCGCGGCGAGAACTCGCGCCCCCACTCGTGCAGGTTGATCTTCTGGGACCCGAACTTGAGCGCCAGGCGCGCCTCCTGCGGGGTGCGGAAAGACTCGAGCTTCATGCCGAGCACCTCGGTGTAGAAGCGGATGCAGGCGTCCTTGTCGCGGGTGGTGAGGACGATGTGGTCGATGTGGTCGATCATGGTCACACGATGTTCTTTTCCCTGAAAACGGAAATCTCCTGCACGGAGAACCCCAATTCCGTCAAAACCTCGTCGGTATGCTCGCCCAGCTTCGGCGCCGGCGTGCGGATCGCGCCGGGGGTCGCCGAGAGCTTGGGGATGACGCCCGGCACCTTGAGGCGCTCGCCGTCGCCGGCGACGATGTCCTCGATCATGCCGCGCGCGGCGAAGTGCGGGTCGGCGGCGATGTCCGCGGCACTGTAGATGCGGCCCGCCGGCACTTCCGCCTTTTCCATTTCCCGCAGTACCTCTTCCTGGGAAAAGCGCGAGGTCCATTCGGCGACCGCCGCGTCGATTCGCTCCATCTGCGCTGCGCGGCCGTCGTTCTTCGCGAGCGCCGGGTCGTCGCGCAGGTCCTCGCGGCCGATCGCGCTCATCAGGCGCCGGTACAGGCTGTCGGCGTTGCCGGCGATCAGCACCCAGGCGCCGTCGCTGCAGGGATAGAGGTTGGAGGGCGCGATGCCGGGAAGCGCGGAGCCGCTTCGCTCGCGCACGTAGCCGAGCGCGTCGTACTCGGGGAGCAGGCTCTCCATGCAGTTGAACACCGACTCGTAGAGCGCCACGTCGACCACCTGGCCCTTGCCGCCGTTCTTCACCGCGTGCAGCGCCATCAGCGCGCCAATCACCCCGTGCAGCGACGCGAGCGTGTCGCCGAGCGACAGGTTGGGGCGCGCCGGCGGCCGGTCGGGGAAGCCGTTGACGTAGCGAAAGCCGCCCACCGCCTCGCCGATCGCCGCGAACCCCGGGCGGCTGCGGTACGGGCCGCTCTGCCCGTAGCCAGAGATGCGCACCAGGACGAGCTTCGGGTTCTCGCGCGAGAGCGCCTCCCAGCCGAGGCTCCACTTCTCGAGCGCCCCGGGGCGGAAGTTCTCGATCACGATGTCGCAGCCGCGCGCCAGGCGCCGCACGATCTCCTGCCCCTCGGGGCGGCGCAAGTCCACGCACACCGACTTCTTGTTGCGCGACTGCACGTGCCACCACAGCGAGGTGCCGTTCCTCATCTTGCGCCAGCGCCGCAGCGGGTCGCCGTCGCCGGGAGGCTCGACCTTGATCACCTCGGCGCCGAAGTCGCCCAGCGTCTTCGCGCAGAACGGTCCGGCGATCAGCGATCCGAGCTCCAGAACACGAATGCCTGTTAAGGGTCCCATCCGGAAGATCGGGCTCTGACCCCGAATTATCTGAGCTTGAGCAGGCGCAGCGGGTTGTACTCGAGGACCACTTCGCTGCGCTGGTTCACCACCTTGTTGGCGAAGCGCACCAGGCCGCGGTCGCCCTTCGACGCGAGGCGCTGCTCGGTCACCTCGCACTCGACGTGCAGGGTGTCGCCGACGCGCGTGGGGGCCTTGACGTCGAGCGTGGCGTTGAGGAACGCGAGCCCGGTGTCCTGCATGCTCGGCAGCAGCAGCCCCTCGGCAAAGGCGTACACCAGCGCGCCCGGCACCGCGCGGCCCTTGATCGCGCGCTGCGCGTCGTCCTCGACCGCGAACAGCTCCTCGGTGAGCCAGGCGAGGTTGACGAACGCGGTCAGGTCCGATTCGGCGATGGTGCGCCGGTGGGTGCGGAAGCGCAGGCCCGGCTTCAGATCCTCGTAGGCGAAGCCGCGCCCGACGATGCGCAGCGCATCGCTCATTTTTTCTCGAAGTGCGTTCGTGCCTGCTCGAACGCCTGCTGCATGCTCTTCCAGGCCTGCTCGGCGCCGCTCATCATGTCGCTCCAGGCCTCCGCCGAGGCGTTCTGCAGCAGCTTCATCTGGTAGAGCACCTCGTCGCGCCGGCTCTGCACTGCGTTGAGCTCGCGCGCGTACTCCTCGCGCATCTTGCCCTCCGCCTGCTTCATCTGCGCCTCCCAGCGCGCGGCCTCGGCGTTCCAGCGGTCGATCTGCGTCTTGAGCTTCTCGACGTACTCTTCCCGGTTCATCATGCCGCCCTCCTCGAGTGGAGACTTGTGGCATTCTAGCCAGCAATGAGCGAAGCCGACATCTACCGCAGCCAGAATTTCGGCAACCGCATCGGCTTCGGCCGCAGAAGCGCGCTGCTCGTGGTCGACTTCACCGTGGGCTTCAACGACCCGGCGCTGTTCGGCGGCGGCAACATCGACGCCGCGGTGAAGCGCA
>DATKAX010000442.1:0-11321 GCA_035514595.1 Burkholderiales bacterium | reverse complement strand
CCTGGTGCGCCTCGATCTCGTCATCACCGCCCGGGACTGGAGCTTTCATGGCTTCGCGCCGCGGCTTTCGCTGAGCACCGCACGCAACCACTCGAGCATCTCCTTCTTCTCGTACACGCGTCGCTTCGCCGGCGTGGGCGTCACCCGGGAGTTCTAGGCACGCCTGTCGAGCGCTTTTACAGTACGAGCCCATTTGCCTGCCAAGTACCTGAATTGACGGCGTGGAACAGGTTTTGCGTCCTCGGATGACGTACCCGGTTGCTTAAGCCCCGACCGGGCGCCTGTTACGGTATTCTGGAGGCCCAAGAAAAAACACCAGAGACGTCATTCGAGCGACAAGGCATGGCCGAGCCTACGAAGCTGCCCGGGAAATCCGATCCGCCAGGCGAACAGGGCCCGGGCACCCGGCGTCGTCGCCTGCTGCAAGGCGGGCTGGCCGCTACGCCGCTTTTGACCCTGGTCAGCCGACCGGTGCTTGGCGCGGCCCGCTGCGTATCGGCCTCGGGCTTTCATTCCATGCCCGCCAGCCGGCACGGCCCGGAGCAGGTCTGTAGCGGCCGCAGCCCCGGTTATTGGAAGCAGCCGTATCACTTCGCGGAGTGGCCTCCCCCTTACGTTCCGGGAACGGGCCAGGACGAGAACGGCGCAATCAAACCGGCTGCGCTGGCCGAGTCGAGCCCGACCCGGTTCAATGCAGTCTTTTCCCCCTCGCCGTTCGAGGAATGGATGACCCTGCTCGACGTGCTGGAGGCCGGGGGCGCGCCGCCCCTGGACGTCGCGCGCCACATCGTCGCCGCGCTGCTGAACGCGGCAAGCGGATTTACGCCCGTGCTGGAAGTTCCCGCCGTGCTCACCATGTGGGAAGAGTACGCGAGCATGGGCTACTTCGAGCCCACGGCGGGCGTGAGGTGGTACAACGAAGAAATCGTCGATTACCTCTTATCGACCATGCCCTCGTGAGGGCTTGATCTGGCGCGAACTGGACGGGGAGCTCGTGGTGCGCAACGCCGAGACCGGCAGCACGCACCTCCTGGGAGCGTTGGCCGGCGACATCCTGCAGGCGCTCATCGAAGCGCAATCCGGCCTCACGGCAGATGATCTGGTCGCCCGCCTGCGCAACGATACCGCGAGCGAGGCGCAGTGGCATGCCGCAATCGAGGAGGTCCTGACCGAGTTCGAGCGGCTGGGACTGGCGGAGCGCGCGGCTTGATCGTTGCCGACCTGCGGCACGAGGAGCTCGCCCGGACCTTGGCGGGTGCGGGCCTGCGCCTGCGCACCGGGCCGTTTGTGAGCCGGATCCGGTCCCGGCTACCGGCGCTCTGCGACACCATCGCGTTGCACTACGCCGAGCACCCGCTGGATGACGCGGGAGGCTTTGCCGATTTTCATGTGCGCTTGACCGCTCCCCGCAGCCTCCGGCGCTGGCTCCGCCCGCAGGTGCTGTTCGAATTCGACGATACCGCCGCGTTCCATCCGCTGCCCGCCGGCCAGGCCTTTCCGGTCCTGGAATGGGGTTTGAACTGGTGCGTGTCCGCCCACTGTCACCAGTACCTGATCGTACACGCCGCGGTGGTGGAAAAATCCGGCAGCGCCCTCCTCCTGCCCGCCCCGCCCGGCTCGGGCAAGAGCACCTTGTGCGCCGGCCTCGTGACGAGGGGCTGGCGCCTGCTGTCCGACGAGCTGGCGCTCATCGATCCGGCCACCGGCCGCATCATTCCGCTGCCCAGACCCATCGGCCTGAAGAATGCCTCCATCGCCGTGATACGGGCATTCGCCTCCCGCGCCGTGCTGGGAGCGACCGTCCACGACACCGCCAAAGGCGCGGTGGCCCATCTCAAGCCGCCCGTGGATAGCGTAAGGCGCGCAGCGCAGGCCGCAATGCCGCGCTGGGTCGTGCTGCCGCGCTACGAGGCCGGCGCCGGGGCGCGGCTGAAGCCGGTGGCCAGAGGACGCGCCTTCATGCAGCTCGCAGACAACGCGTTCAATTACCACCTCCATGGCCGCAGCGGCTTCGAGCTTCTCGCGCAGCTCGTCGAGGCCTGCGCCTGCTACGAGCTTGCCTACGGCGATCTGGAGCAGGCAGTGCAGGCGTGCGAAACGATCGCGGCGCAGCCGTGAATGTTGCCGTCACCTCGGCGTTGCGCGAGCCGCAAGCGCTTCCAGGCTGGACCAGCCCCCAGTGGGAGGCGCTGGTGCGCCAGGCGCGCAGCGCGAATCTGCTGTCGCGCCTCGCCGCGGTGGCCGAAGACGCCGGAGTGCTCCCACAGGTGCCGGCGGCGCCGCGCGCGCACCTGGAGGCGGCGCGGGTGGTGTCGCAAGCGCACGCCGAGGCGGTACGCCGGGAGGTCACACAGCTTCGAAAGGCGCTCGCGTCGACCGGGATCGACATCATCCTGCTCAAGGGCGCCGCTTACCTGTACGCCGGCCTTCCCGCCGCGCGCGGCCGCCTGTTCTCCGATGTCGATATCCTCGTGCCCGGCGCCGCCCTCGCCGAGGTGGAAGCCGCGCTCATGCAGCACGGCTGGGCCACGACCCATCACAACGCCTACGACCAGCGCTACTACCGGCGCTGGATGCACGAGCTGCCGCCGCTGCGCCATGTCAGCCGGCAGACGGTGCTCGACGTGCACCATGCCATCCTGCCGCCGACCGCGCGCCTCAAGCCGGACTCCGCCAAGCTGCTCGCAGCCTCCCGCGCGGTGAGCGGCGAGCCGCGCTTGCGCCTGCTCGCGCCGGCGGACCTGGTGTTGCACAGCGCCGCGCACCTGTTCTTCAACGAGGACCTCGGCAGCGGGCTGCGCGATCTGGTCGACCTCGACAGCCTGCTGCGCGATTTCGGGCGCCCACCGGAGTTCTGGCCGGAGTTGAGCGCGCGTGCCGTGGAGCTCGATCTGGCGCGCCCGTTCTACTATGCCCTGCGCTATTGCAGGCGGATGCTCGACACTCCGATGCCCGAGCACGCGCTGCGTGCGGCGGAGACCGGGCGGCCGCCGCTGGGGCTGCATCGGCTGATGGATGCCGTATTCCTGCGGGCTCTGCAACCGCAGCAGCGTGGCGTGCCTGACCGCCTTGCGCCGCTCGCTCGCCAGTGGCTCTACGTCCGCGCGCACTGGCTGCGCATGCCGCCCTTGCTGCTGGCATGTCACCTGACGGTGAAAGCGCTCCGCCGGCAGGAAGAAGGCACCGTCCCGGGCCGTTAGCTCCAAGGAACCATTGCGAAGGCGGTTTCGCCACAGCTAGACTGTTGCTGCCAAGGCGCGTGGAAAAAGAAGTCAAAACAACGGGCTAGTGCTGGACTGGGAAAGGACTTTTCGCGGTGGCTATTCTGAGGGGGTACACGGTGCCTAGAACATCGTGATGCGGTTTGCTGCCGCATCGCTGCGCAGGGCTGCTTGCGTCGTGCTGGCCGGCGCCGTTGCTGCCTGCACAACCTCGACCTATCCGCCCGCGCCCAAGCGCGCCGCCGTCCCGGAATACAACTACCTCATCGGTCCGCTCGACACCCTGCACATCATCGTGTGGCGCAATTCGGACCTGTCGATGAGCGTACCGGTGCGCCCCGACGGCAAGGTCACCGTACCGCTGGTCGAGGATCTGCCGGCATTGGGCAAGAGCGCCACGCAGCTCGCCCGCGACATCGAGAAGGCGCTCGGAAAGTTCATCCGCGATCCGGTCGTCACGATAGTCGTGACCAGCTTCTTCGGGCCCTACGGCGAGCAGATCCGCGTCGTCGGTGAAGCGGCCAGGCCGCAAACCCTGCCCTACCGGCAGAAGATGACGCTGCTCGACGTGATGATCGCGGTCGGCGGCCTCACCGATTTCGCCGACGGCAACAACGCTTCCATTCTGCGCAGCGCCGAGGGCGCCGGCCAGTACAACGTGCGCCTCAAGGACCTCATCAGGCGCGGCGACGTCTCCGCCAATATCGAAATGAAGCCCGGCGATATCCTGATCATCCCCCAAAGCTGGTTCTGAGCGAGCCCTCATGAACGCCTTCATCCCCCAACTGGTCGAGACCCTGCGCGGCATGTGGCAGGGCCGCTGGATTGCACTGCTTGTCGCCTGGCTCGCAGGCATGGCGGGTGCCGCATACGTCTTCCTGACGCCCGATCGATACCAGGCGAGCGCGCGGGTTTACGTGGACACGCAATCGATCCTGAAGCCCCTGATGCAGGGCCTTGCGATCCAGCCGAACATCCAGCAGGAAGTGGCGATCCTGAGCCGCACGCTGATCAGCCGCCCCAACCTGCAGAAGCTGGTGCGGATGACCGATATGGATCTGAAAGTTCGCTCGCCGGAGGAGCGCGAGCAGCTGATCGACGGCCTGACGCGAACGCTCTACATCCGCAGCGCCGGCCGCGACAACCTCTACACCATCGGCTTTTCCCACCAGGACCCGGCGCAGGCGAGCCGCGTGGTCCAGTCGCTGCTGTCGATCTTCGTGGAGTCGGGGCTTTCGACGAAGAGCAACGACACCGGGCAGGCGAGACGCTTCATCGAAGAGCAGATCCAGGCTTATGAGCAGCGCCTGGTCGAGGCGGAGAACCGTCTCAAGGAGTTCAAGCTGCAGAACCTGGACCTCAACAGCGGCGACTATTTCGGCAACCTGTCCACGCTTTCGAATCAGTTGCGCGAAGCGCAACTGCTCCTCCAGGAGGCCATCAAGTCCCGGGATGTGCTCAAGCAGCAGATCGCCGACGAGGAAGATCGTCCGCCGCCATTGCTGCCGCAACTTTCGGAAAACGCTGCGGCCTTCGCAACGCCCGAGCTGGATGCGCGCCTTGGCACGCTCACCAAGAATCTGGACGAGATGCTGCTTCGATACACGGACAACCATCCCGATGTGATCAACCTGCGGCGCGTCATCAAGGAGCTCGAAGCGCAGAGGGACGAGGAACGCAGCAAACTGCGGAAGCGCAGGCAGACGACCCGGGCGCAGGGCAGCGGCAGCAGCAGCGCCTATCCGCAGCTCAGGCTTTCACTGGCCGAAGCCGAGGCCCAGGTCGCCCGGCTGCAGGCTCGCGTCGCGGACCTGGATGAGCGCTTCGCGGAGCTGCGCGCCAACGCGCGTTCGGTGCCCGAGCGCGAGGCGCAGTTCACGCAGCTGAACCGGGATTACGGGATCCAGAAAAAGAACTACGACACCCTGGTGGCACGCCGCGAAGCCGCGGCGATGTCGGGACAAGTGGAAGCCGCCACCGGCGTCGCCGATTTCAGAATCATCGATCCGCCGCGCGTGTCGCCCGATCCGGTGTTCCCGGACCGCAAGCGGCTGGTACCGCTGGCGCTGCTCGCCGCCTTGCTGGCCGGAATCGCCGCGAGCTATCTCTTCAGCCTGCTGCGCCCCACCTTCCACGACAAACGCACGCTCAAGCGGATCGCCCAGCGGCCGGTCCTCGGCGCGGTGTCCCTGATCCCGAGCCCGCCGGTGCTCGCCAAACGCCGGCGCAGCCGGCTGCTTTTCCTGGGCGGGCTGGGCGGCCTGGCGGCCAGCTACAGCGCCGCGCTCGCGGTCGTGTTCGTGGGAAGCATTTTCCCGTTCTGAGGACGCCATGAATCTCATCGAAGAAGCGGCCAGGCGGCTGCAACAGCTCGAAAAAGCCGGCATCCGGGTCCCCGAAAAGCCCGAGCTCGGCGCGAAGCAGGAGTCGAACGGCGCGCCGCGGGCGACGCGGTCCGCGCGGGCGCAGGTTCGCGCGCGGGAGGACAAGCGCGTCGAGCCCTTGCTGCCGAGCGACGCCGGCGACGGAGCGAATTTCCGCAAGCTGGATTTCGCGCGGCTGCAGGCCGGCGACTTCATCACGCCAATGGTGCCGGATTCGGTGCTGCTGCACGAGTTCCGCGTAATCAAGCGCCCGCTGATCCAGCACGCACTCGGCAGGTCCGGCGCCTCGGCGCCCAACCGCAACCTCATCATGGTCACGAGCGCATTGGCGGGCGAGGGCAAAAGCTTCGTCGCGCTCAATCTCGCCATGAGCATCGCCATGGAAGTGGACTGCACGGTTTTGCTGGTCGACGCGGATGTGGTGTCGCCCTCGATGCCGGCGCTGCTCGGCATCCAGCCCGCCAAGGGTCTGATGGACCTGCTGCTGGAACCCGGGCTGGGCTTCGGCAAGGTGCTGCTGCGCACGAATCTGGACCGACTGGCCCTGGTGCTCGCGGGCACGGCCCATCGCGACGCATCGGAGCTCCTGGCGAGCGATGCGATGAGCCGGCTGCTGAACGAAGTCTCGAGCCGCTATCCCGACCGCATCGTGATTTTCGATTCCCCGCCTCTGCTTTCGACCACGGAATCGCGTGTCCTGGCGAGCCACATGGGGCAGGTCGTGGTGGTGGTCGAGGCCGAGAGAACCACCCACGGCGCGCTGGAAAGCGCGCTCTCGACCGTAGAGGGCTGCCCGGCCGTCATGACCCTGCTGAACAGGGCGTCCGAATCGGATGCCGGGGCGTACTACGGCAACTACGGTTATGGACCGTAGCGCATGGCGCAACGCTGCGACCGGGCTGTTGCTGCTGACATCGCTCCTGAACGCGAGAGAGGCCCTTGCCAATTGGGTCATCACGCCGGACATCAGGCTGCGCGCGACCTATACCGATAACCGCTCGCTCATCGGACTGCCCGCGGAAGGCGGCCTTGCTACGACCATCGCGCCGGGAATCCGCATCGCAGGCGGCGGAAGACGTTTCAGGGGCAACTTGCATTATGCGCCGAGCGTCATCTCTTATCCGGGCAGCTCCCGGGACGATCGGTTCATCAACACGCTGAGCGCCTTCGGCAACCTCGAAGCGATCGAGAATTTCTTCTTCGTGGATGCCAACGGGCATATCAGCCAGACCTTCATTTCGCCGTTCGAGCCGCAGCCGGAAGACATCACCGCCATCACCGACAACCGTACCGAGACTCGCACCTTCGGCGTCAGTCCCTATGTACGCGGCAACGTGCGCGGCGCCTTCTCCTATGAGCTGCGAAACCGCAACACCTGGACGCGGGCGGATAACCGCGAGCTCGCCGACGTGCAGACCACGCAGTGGGCCGGGCGCGTCGCCAGCCCGATCAGCCTGTTCGGCTGGGCGCTCGAATATGACGAGACGCACATCGTCTACGAAAGCGTCCTCGGGATCCGGCTGGTGCGCGATTCGCGGCTCTATCGGGGCCGGCTTTATTTCCAGCCCGACTCGACACTGCGGCTTCACGTCAGCGGCGGAAGAGAGGAAAACAACTATTCGCTGCAGCAGCGGCGCTATTACGACATCTACGGCGCGGGGCTGTCGTGGAGGCCCGGCCCGCGCACCGCGGTGGAGCTCGAGTGGGAGCGCAGGTTTTTCGGCCCCTCGCGCCTCGCCCGCCTGACCCACCGGACGCGATTGACCGCCTTGAGCTTCAGCTACTCGCGCAATACCGGAAGCTTCCAGCAGGACCTGTTGACGCTGCCGCCGGGCAATACGGCCGCGCTCCTGGATGCCATCTTCGCCGCGAGCATCCCCGACCCGCTCGCGCGACAGGCGGCGATCGACGAGTTTTTTCGCGTTACCGGCACTCCGGCGTTCCTCGCCACGCCACTCTCGTTCTACACGCAGCAGGTCCTGCTTCGGGAGCGCGCGGAAGCCTCGGCAGGGATGCTGGGCAGGCGAAACTCCGTGATCTTCACCGTCTTCCGCTCGGAGACCACGGATCTGTCGGGTGGCCTGGGCGCCGTCGGGCAGGACACCTTCCTGTTCGGCGACCGGGTCACGCAACGGGGTTTCGGCCTGAGAGGCAACCATCAGCTCACGCCGCAGACGACCCTGGGCGCGGGCGCGACGAGGACCTTTTCACGGCAGCAAGCCCCCTTGTCGCGCGATGCGCGCACCGATCACCTTACCTTGAGCCTGAACCACACGCTGTCTCCGAAGACGACCGCCACGGCCGGGCTGTCTTTCTCGCATTTCAAGTCGAACGCGTCGCCTGCCGGCCGTAACAGGCGGTCGGTTTTCGTCGGCTTGCACCATCGCTTCTGACGCCATGTTCGACGAATTCTACGGATTCTCGGGCCAGCCGTTCCAGCTCAATCCCGACCCGGCCTTCTTCTATGGCAGCCGCGGACACAAGCGTGCCTACGCCTATCTGCAGTACGGCCTGTACCAGGGCGAAGGGTTCATCGCGCTCACCGGAGAAGTCGGCGCAGGCAAGACCACTTTGATCCGCAGCCTGCTGCAGGAGCTGAGCGCGAAGAACGTGGTCGCCGCCCAGCTCGTGTCCACGCAGCTCGACGCCGACAACCTGCTGCGCGCCGTGGCCACCGCCTTCGGGCTGGCCGTGAGGGAGCACGACAAGGCGCGCATCCTGGCGGAGCTCGAAGCCTATCTGGTATCCCTCGTGCCGCAAAACGAGCGCGCGCTGCTGATCGTCGACGAGGCGCAGAATCTGACGCCGCGCGCCATGGAGGAGCTGCGCATGCTCTCCAACTTCCAGCTGCAGAACCGGGCATTGCTGCAGAGCTTTCTGGTCGGCCAGCCCGAGCTGCGACAGCTCATGCGCAGCCCCGGGATGCGCCAGCTCCGGCAGCGGGTGATCGCCTCCTACCACCTCGGCCCGCTCGACAGCGACGAGACGCGCGCCTACATCGAGCACCGGCTGAAGCAGGTCGGCTGGCAGGGCGACCCCGCATTCGAGGAGGAGGTGTTCGCCGTGGTGCATGCGTACACAGGCGGCATTCCACGCCGCATCAACACCGTGTGCACGCGGGCGCTGCTGGCCGCTTTTCTGTCGGAGAAGCATCTGATCGGGGTCGAGGACATGGAGCAGGTGATGGGCGAGCTCGCCGAGGAACTGGGCGAGTCGGCCGGCGCCGCCGCGTCCGCGGGCGGCGCCGACGACCCTGCGGGGCTGGAGGACCGCATCTCGGGCGTGGAAAAAGCCATGGCGATGACGGTCAAGCTGCTGCGCGAGGTGATCCGTACGCGCGAGCGCTCCGAGCCCGACCCGCCCGAGAAAGCACCGTGATGGGAAGCGTTCGGGAGGCGCCCGGCGTGCTCCTTTGCGTGGTCGGCGCGCGCCCCAACTACATGAAAATGGCGCCGCTGCTGCGTGCGTTCCGCGCGCATCCCGCGCTGCCGCGCGCGCTCCTGGTCCATACCGGCCAACACTACGACCCGATGATGAACGGCCGGCTGTTCGAAGACCTGGAGCTGCCGCGACCGGACATCAACCTCGAAGTCGGCTCGGCGACGCATGCGGTGCAGACCGCGGAGGTCATGCGGCGCTTCGAGCCGGTGCTGGACGAGCATCAACCGTCGTGCGTCGTCGTTGTCGGCGACGTCAACTCCACCCTCGCCTGCAGCCTGGTGGCCGCCAAGAAGGCGGTCCCGGTGGCGCATGTCGAAGCCGGACTGCGCAGCTTCGACCGTGCCATGCCCGAGGAAATCAATCGCGTCCTGACCGACCAGCTCTGCGACCTGCTCTACACCACCGAACGCGCCGCGCACGCGAACTTGATGCGCGAGGGCATTCCCGCGGAGCGCATGCATTTCGTCGGCAACGTGATGATCGACTCGCTGCGCTCGCACCGCAGCCGCGCGGTCCCACCGCGCCGGTTCGCCTCCCAGGGGAGCTTCGGCGTGGTCACCCTGCACCGCCCTTCGAACGTGGACCGGCCCGACGCGCTTGCCGAGTCACTGGACGTCCTGCGGGCCGTCGCCGAAAGGCTGCCGCTGGTTTGCGCATTTCACCCGCGGACCGTAGCCAACCTGCGCAGCTTCGGTCTCGCGGGCAAGCTCGCGGGCGCGCGCCTGGTGGTGCTGCCGCCGCAGGGCTATCTCGAGATGCTGGGGCTGATGTCGGCAGCGACGCTGGTGCTGACCGATTCGGGCGGCATGCAGGAGGAAACCACGGCGCTCGCGGTGCCCTGCCTCACGATGCGCGAGAACACCGAGCGGCCGATCACCGTCGACCAAGGCACCAACACCCTGGTCGGACGCGACCGCAAACGCATTCTGCAACTGGTCGACGAGATTCTGGCCACGGGCGGCAAGCGGGGACGCACCCCCGAGCTCTGGGACGGCCACGCGGCGGAGCGCATCGCCGAGCATCTCTCTCACTGGCTCGCCGAGCGTCCGGTAGCGGCGCATGGCTGAGATCTGCAACGCGCTTACGGTGGATGTGGAGGACTACTTCCAGGTTTCGGCGCTGGCGCCCCACATCGCGCGCTCCGAGTGGGAGCGCATCCCGTGCCGGGTCGAGCGGAACATTGACGTGGTCCTGCAGCTTCTCGCCGAGTCGGAATCGCAGGCCACCTTCTTCACGCTGGGCTGGATTGCCGAGCGCTACCCGCGCCTGGTCGAGCGCATCGTTTCCGAAGGGCACGAGCTCGCGAGCCACGGCTATGCGCACCAGCGTGCCACCGAGCAGACGCCCGCCGCTTTCCTGGAGGACATCCGCTCGGCGAAGGCGTTGCTGGAAGATATCGGGGGCGTGGAGGTTCGCGGCTATCGCGCGCCCAGCTTCTCGGTGGGCGCAGCCAACCGGTGGGCCTTCGACTGCATAGCCGAGGCCGGTTATCGCTACAGCTCGAGCGTGTACCCCATTCGGCACGATCACTACGGCATGCCGGATGCACCGCGCTTTCCTTATCGCTCGCGCGAGGGCCTGCTCGAGGTACCGCTCAGCACGGTGCGGGTGCTGAGCATCAACCTGCCCGCCGCCGGCGGCGGCTATTTCCGCCTGCTCCCGTACTGTGTATCGCGCACGCTCATCCGGCATATCAACAGCCAAGACCAGCGCCCAGCGGTGTTCTACTTTCATCCGTGGGAGCTCGACGCCGAGCAGCCCAGGGTTGGCGGGACCAGCCTCAAAACGCGCGTGCGCCACTACGTCAACCTGCATCGCACGCTGCCGCGCCTGCAAAGGCTGCTGCGCGACTTCACCTGGGCGAGGATGGACCGCACTTTTCCGGAATGCACGACTGCCTGAGGGGCGCCACCTTGTCATTCACCGACAAACCGAGCGGTCCGCAAGACGACATCATCGACTACAACGCCTCGCGCGAAATGGCGAGGGGTGTCTCGTGGGCAGTGCTCATGCGATGGTGCATGCGCAGGATTCCCGTTTCCTGGCCATCACCGTTGAGAGTCGGGCGATGAGAGCATTTTCGAGAAAAATGGCACTGGAATCAGCCCGGATCATCCGCGCCCTCGTTCGATACCGGGGTAATCCGGTGAGGACTGCGCTTCGCTACTGGCAGTTGTATCGTTACCGCAGGTTTTCACCAGACGAAATACATTTCTTGAAGCTGCTCGACCCCGCTCTCTCGGCGCGCGAACTGGCACAGGTGGTGAGCAAAGAG
>DATKAX010000441.1:0-11262 GCA_035514595.1 Burkholderiales bacterium | reverse complement strand
CAAGCCGGCGCAGGCCGCCAAGCCGCCGCCGCCCGCGCCGGCGCCGTCGCAGCGCCCCGTGCCGCGCGAGCCGCGCGAGGCGGTCGCAGCGAAGCCGCACGCCAGCCCGTCGGTGCGAAAGTTCGCGCGCGAGCTCGGCGTCGACCTCGCCCGCGTGCAGGGCAGCGGGCCGAAGGGCCGCGTGCTGCACGACGACGTGCAGGCCTTCGTGAAGGGCGCTCTAGCGGGCGCCGCGCCGGGTCGCCCCCCTGACAAGGGGGGGCAGGGGGGGTTGCCGTTCGACCTGCCGGCCTGGCCGGAAATCGATTACGCCAAGTTCGGGCCGGTCGAGTCCATGCCGCTCAGCCGGATCCAGAAGCTCTCCGGTCCCTACCTGCACCGCAACTGGCTCTCGATCCCGCACGTCACGCAGTTCGACGAGGCCGACATCACCGACCTCGAGGCGTTTCGCAAGGCGCAGACGGTCGACGCGGAGAAGCGCGGCTTCAAGCTGACGCTGCTCGCGTTCCTGGTCAAGGCCTGCGTTACCGCGCTGCGCGAGTACCCGCAGTTCAACGCCTCGCTCGACAGCTCGGGCGACAAGCTAATCGTCAAGAAGTACTGGCATATCGGCGTCGCGGTCGACACCCCCGAAGGCCTGGTGGTGCCGGTGGTGCGCGACGCCGACCGAAAGGGCGTGTTCGAGGTGGCCCACGAGCTCGCCCAGGTGTCCAAGCTCGCGCGCGAGAAGAAGCTCAAGCCCGGCGACATGCAGGGCGGGACATTCTCGATCTCGAGCCTCGGTGGCATCGGCGGCACCGCGTTCACGCCGATCATCAACGCGCCCGAAGTGGCCATCCTGGGGGTTTCGCGCGCGGTTTGGCGTCCGGTTTTCAAGGGACAGGACGAAAAAGGAAAAGACCTCTTCCTCGCTCGCTTGATGCTTCCGCTCTCGCTGGCCTACGACCACCGCGTGATCGACGGCGCCACCGCGGCGCGCTTCACCAGCTACCTGGTCTCGGTGCTCTCCGACATCCGGAAGTCGCTCCTCTGAGATGGCTGCCATCGAGGTGAAAGTCCCCGACATCGGGGACTTCAAGGACGTCGAGGTGATCGAGGTCCTGGTCAAGCCCGGCGATTCGATCACCAAGGAGCAGTCGCTCATCACGCTCGAGTCCGACAAGGCGACGATGGAGATTCCCTCGCCGCAGGCGGGCGTGGTGAAGGAGCTGAAGCTCAAGGCGGGCGACAAGGTCTCGCAAGGCTCGCCGATCCTGGTGCTCGACTCGCGTGAGGAGGCGAAAGCCGAGCCGGCGCCGCCGTCGAGGCCGGCGCCGGCGTCCCCACCCGAATCGAAAGGCGAAGCCGACCTGGAATGCGACATGCTGGTCCTGGGGGCGGGACCGGGCGGGTACTCGGCGGCGTTCCGCGCCGCGGATCTCGGCCTGAAGACGGTGCTCGTCGAGCGCTATCCGAAGCTGGGCGGGGTGTGCCTCAACGTCGGCTGCATCCCGTCCAAGGCGCTGCTGCACACCGCGTCGGTGATGGACGCCGCGCGCGCGCTCTCGACCCACGGCGTCGCTTTTTCCGAGCCCAAGCTCGATCTCGGCAAGCTGCGCGCGTTCAAGGACAAGGTGGTGGCCAAGCTCACCGGCGGCCTCGCTTCGATGGCGAAGATGCGCAAAGTGACGGTGCTGCAGGGCGTTGGGGCTTTTCTCGATTCGCATCGTCTCTCGGTCGAGAGCGCTGAAGGGCGGAAAACCGTACGATTCGCCAACGCCATCATCGCCGCCGGCTCGCAGGCGGCGAAGCTTCCGTTCCTGCCCGAGGACCCGCGCATCGTCGATTCCACCGGTGCGCTCGAGCTGCCCGCGCTGCCCAAGCGCCTGCTGGTGATCGGCGGGGGCATCATCGGGCTGGAGATGGGCACGGTGTACTCCAGCCTCGGCGCGCGGCTCGACGTGGTCGAGATGATGGACGGCCTGATGCTCGGCGCCGACCGCGATCTGGTCGCGGTCTGGCAGAAGTTCAACGCCCCTCGCTTCGGCGACGTGATGCTCAAGACCCGCACTACCAAGGTCGAGCCCTCCAAGGATGGGCTTCGGGTCGATTTCGAAGGCAGGGAGGCGAAAACCTACGACATGATCCTGGTATCGGTGGGCCGCACCCCGAACGGCAGGCGCATCGGCGCCGAGAACGCCGGGGTCGCGGTCACCGACAAGGGGTTCATCGAAACCGACTCTCAGATGCGCACCAACGTGGCGCACATCTACGCCATCGGCGACGTCGCGCGCAACCCTATGCTCGCGCACAAGGCGGTGCACGAGGGCCACGTCGCAGCCGAGGCCGCCGCCGGCATGAAATCGCATTTCGACGCGCGCGTCATCCCGTCGGTCGCGTACACCGATCCCGAGATCGCCTGGGTCGGCCTCACCGAGGACGAGGCGAAGAAGAACGGCGAGCGCATCGGCGTGGCGAAATTCCCCTGGAGCGCCTCGGGGCGCGCCATCGCGAACGGCCGCGACGAGGGCTTCACCAAGCTTCTGTTCGACGCCGCCACCCACCGCGTGATGGGGGGCGGCATCGTCGGCACCGGGGCGGGCGAGCTGATCAGCGAGATCGCGCTCGCGATCGAGATGGGCGCCGACGCCACCGACATCGGCAGGACCATTCATCCCCACCCGACGCTGAGCGAGCCGGTCGGCTTTGCCGCCGAGGTGTTCGAGGGCGTGTGCACCGACCTGCCGCCGCAGCGCAAGAAATGAACCAGGACCAGCTCAAGAAGCGGGTCGCCGAAGAAGCGCTGAAGCACGTCGTCGAGGACGCGGTGGTCGGCGTCGGCTCGGGCTCGACCGTCAACTTCTTCATCGACGCGCTCGCCGCGATGAAGGGCCGCATCGAAGGCGCCGTGGCCGCCTCCGAGGCGAGCGCCGAAAGGCTGAAGAAGCACGGCATCCGCGTGCTCGACCTGAACAGCGTCAACGACCTGCCGCTGTACGTGGACGGCGCCGACGAGGTGACCGAGCACCTGTACATGGTGAAGGGCGGCGGCGGCGCGCTGACGCGCGAGAAGATCGTCGCCGCGGTGGCGCGCAAGTTCGTGTGCATCTGCGACGCTTCCAAGCTGGTGCCGGTGCTCGGCAAGTTCCCGCTCCCGGTCGAGGTGATCCCGATGGCGCGCAGCTACGTCGGCCGCGAGCTGCTGCGCCTGGGCGGCCATCCCGAGCTGCGGCAGAACTTCAAGACCGACAACGGCAACCTGATCCTCGATTGCCGCGGCCTCACGCTGCTCGATCCGCCGCGCATGGAATCGGAGCTGAACCAGATCGCCGGCGTGGTGACGAACGGCATCTTCGCGCGCCGCCCGGCCGACGTGCTGCTCCTCGCCGAGGCCGCCGGCGTGCGCACGCTGCGCCGCCCTTAGCCGGCGCGCGCGGCGTGCGCCGTGAGCAGGTCGGCGACGCAGGCGGTGAGGCGCTTGGCGTAGTCGAGGTGCAGGAACTCGTTCGGCCCGTGCGCGTTTGAGTGCGGCCCGAGCACCCCGGTGATCAGGAACTGGGCAGCAGGGTACTTCGCGCCCAGCATCGCCATGAACGGGATAGTCCCGCCCTCGCCCATCCACATGGCCGGCTTTCCGAAGTAAGTCATGGACGCCGCGTCGAGGGCGCTTTCCAGCCACGCCGCCGTTTGCGGCGCGTGCCAGCCGGTCGCCGCCTGCCCGGCCTCGAAGCGCACCCGGGCGCCCAGCGGCGGGTCGGCTTCGAGGATTTCCTTCAGGCGTTGTGCGGCGCGCGTCGCTTCCACGGTGGGAGGCAGGCGCAGCGAGAGCACCAGGGCCGTCCCGGGGCGCAGCACATTGCCGGCGCTGGAGGCCGGCGGCAGGCCTTCGGCACCGGTGACCGCCAGCATCGGCCGCCAGGTGCGGTTCAGCACCAGCTCGGCGAGATCCGGGTGCATCGGGCGCATTTCGCCGGTGAACGGAAACTTGCGCCAGATCTCATCGCCCAGCACCTGCGCCGCAAGCTGCGCCTGCCGCAGGCGCTCGCCGGGGATGGCGACGTGGAAGGCGGCGTCCTTGATCAGGCCCGAGTCCGCCGCCTCGACGCGCTCGAGCGCCGCGCGGGCGATGCGGAAGCTCGAGGCCACCACGCCGCTCGCATCGCCGGAGTGCACCCCTTCGGAGAGCACTTCCACGGTAAGCACGCCGTTGAGAAGCCCGCGCAGCGAGGTGGTTCCCCAGAGCTGCGCGTAATTGCCGCAGCCCGAATCGAGCCCGACCACGAGCGCCGGCGTGCCGATGCGCGGCGCGAGCGCCTCGAGGTAGGCGGGGAGATCGGTGCTGCCGCTCTCCTCGCAGCATTCGATCAGGACCACGATGCGCGCGTGCGGCCGCCTCGCTTCCTGCAGCTCCCTCAGGGCGGCGAAGGCGCAGAACACCGCGTAGCCGTCGTCGGCGCCGCCGCGGCCGTACAGGCGGCCGTCCTCGATCACCGGGGTCCAGGGCCCGAGCCCGGCGCGCCATCCGGTCATCTCGGGCTGCTTGTCGAGATGGCCGTAGACGAGCACGGTCTCGCCCGAGCCGCCGGTTCCCGGGATCTCGGCGAACAGCACCGGCGTGCGGCCTTCCAGGCGCACCACGTCCAGCGCCATGCCGGCGAGCGGGTGCGCGCGGCACCAGCGTGCCGCGAGCTGCATCGCGTCTTCGAGGTAACCGTTCGAGCGCCAGTCGCGGTCGAAGTGCGGCGACTTCGCCGGGATGCGGATGTACTCGACCAGGGCGGGAACGATGGCTTCCTCCCAGAACTGCGAGAGGCGCGGTAACGTGTTCGTCATAGGGGCATGTTAAGCTCGCAGCCGATGGCGGAGCATACTTCCAAGCAATTCGACGCCGAGCTGGAGAGCGTGCGCTCGCGCGTGCTGCAGATGGGCGGCCTGGTCGAGGAGCAGATCAGCCGCGCCATGGAAAGCCTGGGCGCCGGCGACATGGAGGCGATCGACAGGGTGATCGCCGACGACCATCGCGTCAACGCGCTGGAAGTGGAGCTCGACGAGGCCTGCAGCCACATCATCGCCCGGCGGCAGCCCGCCGCCGGTGACCTGCGCCTGCTGATCGCGGTGATCAAGACCATTACCGACCTCGAGCGCATCGGCGACGAGGCCGAGAAGATCGCGCGCATGGCGAAGCTGATCCATGCCGCCGAGCGGCAGCATATGCCGCGCATAGACCTGTCGCGGGTCGCCGAGCGCGCGCTCGCGATGCTGCGCCAGTCGCTCGACGCCTTCGCGCGCCTCGACGTGTCGGAAGCGATGCAGGTGGTGAAGCAGGACGAGGCGGTCGACGAGGAGTTCCGCGCCATCATGCGCCAGCTCATCACCTTCATGATGGAAGACCCGCGCACCATCACCCGCTCGCTCGAGATCCTGTTCATCGCCAAGGCGATCGAGCGCATCGGGGACCATGCGAAGAACATGGCCGAGTACGTCGTCTACATGGTGAAGGGCCGCGACGTGCGCCACGTCGCGATCGAGCAGGTCGAGAAGGAGATCCTCGAGTAGCCTATTCCGCGGGCGGAACGTAGCCGGAAGCCACGTCCGCGCCCTCGCCGAAGAAGTGGCGCTCGGTCTGCTCCATCAGGTACTTGCGGGCGCCCGGGTCGGCCAGGTTGAGGCGGTTCTCGTTCACCAGCATGGTCTGCTGCTTGAGCCACTGCTGCCAGGCTTCCTTCGACACGTGTTCCCAGATGCGCTTGCCCAAGGCGCCGGGGTAGGGCGGGAAATCGAGCCCTTCGGCCTCGCGGCCGAGCTTCACGCACTTCACGGTTCTCGCCACGGCGCCGATTATAGTCGCTTGAGAAACACCTTCGAGCCGCGGCGCCAGTTGTACAGCGCCTGGCGGCGCGCCGGCAGGGCGGCGACCTCCGCGGCGCGAAACCCCTGCTCGAGGAACCAGTGCGCCGCGTGCGTGGTGAGCGCGAAGAGCTTGCGGATGCGCAGCCGCTTCGCGCGCTCCTCGCAGGCCTTGAGCAGGCGCTCCCCGTAGCCGTCGTCGCGATAGCCGTCGGCCACGGCCAGGCAGGCGAACTCCGCGCTCTTTTCGCCGGCAAAGGGATAAAGCGCGGCGCAGCCCACGATCGCGCCGTCGTGCTCCACCACCTGAAAGTTCCCGATCTCGGCTTCCAGGAGCTCGCGGCTGCGCTTGACGAGCGTTCCGTCCGCCTCCAGGGGCTCGATCAGGGCGAGGATGCCGCGCACGTCGTCGATGCGCGCCGTGCGCAGCTTCTCGAGCGTGTCGGCGGTAATCATGGTGCCGACGCCGGTACGGGTGAACAGCTCGAGCAGCAGCGAGCCCGGGGCGCGGCGCGTCACGAGGTGCGCGCGGCCGACACCCGCGTCGACCGCGGCCACGGCGTGCTCGATCGCCCGGGCGGTCTGCGGGCTGAGGCCGCCCTTGCGCGCGAGCGCTTCCGCCTCGCGCGCGGTGAGCTCCGCCAGCACCTCGCCCTTGCGGTCGGAGGGCAGCCGGTCGGTGTACATGAGCAGCTTGTCCGCCTTGAGCGCTACGGCGACGCTCTCGGCGACGTCCTCCCAGGCGACGTTGAACACCTCCCCGGTCGGCGAGTAGCCGAGGTGCGGCACCAGCACCACCTCGCCGGCATCGAGCTCGCGCAGGATCCCGGCCGCGTCCACCTTGCGCACCGCCCCCGTGAACTGGAAGTCGACGCCCTTGCGCACGCCGATGGGCCGCGCGGTGATGAAGTTGCCGGAGGCGACGCGGATGCGCGCGCCGGCCATCGGCGAATCCGGCAGCCCCTGCGAGAGCAGCGCCTCGATCTCGACGCGCAGCACGCCGGCGGCATGCTTCACCGCGGTGAGCGCCGCCTCGTCGGTGACGCGCAGGCCCTGCGCGTAGCGCGAGCGCACGCCCTTCGCCTTGAGCTCGGCCTCGATCTGCGGCCGGGCGCCGTGCACCAGCGCGAGGCGGATGCCGAGCGCCGCGAGCAGGTTGATGTCGTGCACGAAGCTCGCAAAACGCGCGCGCTCGGCGAACATCTCGCCGCCGAAGCCGACCACGAAGGTGCGGCCGCGGAAGGCGTGCACGTACGGCGCCACCTGGTGAAACCAGCGGACGAAGGCTTCGGCTTGCTGGGGGGCGGCCATGTAATTTTTGCAAATTCTAAGGGCAAATCGCCGCAGCGCCGCTGCGCTATGCTTGCAGGCCGGAGGTCGCCATGAAACCGCTTCGCACTTTGCTCATCGCCTCGCTCGCGCTTTGCGCCCTGCCGGCCGCGGCCGCGGGCGACGAGGACGCATCGGCATTCGGCCACGCGCTCACGCTGGTGCAGACATTCGTGCGCATCGCCGCGGATGCCGAGAGCCCCCAGGCGAGCGCCAAGGCGATCGAGGACGTGCTTGCCGGGCGCAATCCCGAGGCGAACCGCGCAGCCGCGGGGCTGCTCGAGGAGGTGACCGCCGACATGCCGGCGCAGTATCGCGACAAGGTCGCCTCCATCGGCCGCGATCTCGCCGCGCTTGCCCGTCGTGATGCCGCGGCGCGGCCCCTCGATCCGGCATCGGCCCAGCGGGCTCTGCAGGCCCGCAAGGAACTGACCGCGATGGGGCTTCGCTACTATGACGAAAGCCAGTTCCTGGATGCGGTGAAGCGCGGCGATGTCCTGGCGGTCGAGCGCTACATCGCCGGCGGCGGCGTGGATCTCTCCACCCGCGACACCGAAGGCCGCAGCGCACTCGACATTGCGAGGGCGCGCGGCCACGATGCCGTCGCCGGTCTCCTCGCTAGAAATCTCCCCGCAGCGCGTTGAGCGCCGCGAGCGCGGCGAGCGCCGCGGTCTCGGTGCGCAGCACCCGCGGACCGAGCTTCGCGGGCACGAAACCCGCATCGAGAAAGCGCGCTTCCTCGCGCGCGTTGAACCCCGCCTCCGGGCCGGCGGCCAGGATGACGCGCTGACGCACCGACTTGCAGGCCTCGGAGAACCTCAGCTCGGCGCGCGGCGAAAGCAATACGCGCGATTTTTCTCCCGATTCCTCTTCCTGATACTCGGCCGCCGGCATCAGGGCATGGACCTGCGGCACGCGGTTGCGCCCGCACTGCTCGCAGGCCGCGATCGCGACTTTCTGCCAATGGGCTTGGCGCGCCGCGGCGCGCTCGCCCTTGGGCCGCGCCACCGAAGCGGCGGCAAGCACCGGCCGGATCTCGGCCGCGCCGAGCTCGACCGCCTTGCGGATGGTGAAGTCCATGCGCTCGCCGCTCGAGACGCCCTGCAGCAGCACGATGTGAAGCGGCGGCTCGCGCTCGATCGCCCGGTGCTCGAGCAGGTCCGCGGTGAGCCTGAGGCGCTCGACGGCGGCCACGCGCGCCGCGTACTCGCCGCCCTGGCCGTTGAACAGCGTGATCTCGTCGCCGGCCCGCACGCGCAGCACGTGCACGGCGTGGTGCGCCGCCTCCTCGGGCAGCAGGCAGGACGCGCCCGCGCGCAGCGGCGCATCGACGAAAAAGCGCGGCGCTCGGGGAACCGGCTCGGCCATGCTAGGCCTTCCTGATGCGCGCGAGGCCGCGCCAGAGGAGCCGCAGGACGAGCGCGGCGCCGATGACGAAGACCGCGAGCAGCGCGAAGAAAGCGAGCGGGTGCGCGACCGCGAGCCACAGGCCGAAGGGCACCACCGCATCCTCGGCGAGGGACGCGCTCCAGTTCGAGAACGGCTCGGGCGAGGTATTGATCGCGGCGCGCGTTCCCGCCTTCGCGAGGTGCACGCCGGCGCTCAGCGTGCCTCCCAGGAGCGCCGCGGCGACGGCCGCCGCGGCGCCGGCGTCGCCGAACACCGCGGCCGCGAGCGCCGCGCCGGCGGGGACGCGGATAAAGCCGTGCACGGCGTCCCAAAGGCTGTCCAGCCAGGGCAGCTTGTCGGCGAAGAACTCGACGCAGGTCATGAAGCCGCTTGCGCCCAGCACCAGCGGATGTTCGAGCACGCGAAGATGCGCCGGCAGCTCCATCCAGCCGAGCGCGCCGGCAAGCCCTACGGCGAAGACCACGGCGTAGGCGCGCAGTCCGCTTCCCCAGGCGAGCGCCGCGGCGACCGCAATGTCCGGGAGATGGCTCGCCAGGTCCACTACATCGTCGCGCCGACCACCCAGGGGGCGAACTCGTCTTCGCCGAAGCCGAGCAGCTCGGACTTGGAGTTCTCCCCGGACGCGGTGTCGAGGATCAGGCGGAAGATCCGCTCGCCCGCCTGCTCGACCGTCTCCGAGCCGTCGACCACGGTGCCGCAATTGATATCCATGTCCTCTTCCATGCGGCGGTACAGCGCGGAGTTGGTGGCGAGCTTGAGCGAGGGCGCGGGCTTGCAGCCGTAGACCGAGCCGCGCCCGGTGGTGAAGCACACCACGTTGGCGCCGCCCGCGACGTGGCCGGTGACCGAGACCGGGTCGTAGCCAGGCGTGTCCATGAAGACCAGCCCCTTGGCGGTGACCTTCTCGGCATACTCGTAGACTTCCACCAGGTTGCTGGTGCCGCCCTTGGCGGCGGCGCCGAGCGACTTCTCCAGGATCGTGGTGAGCCCGCCCGCCTTGTTGCCGGGGGAGGGGTTGTTGTTCATCTCCATGCGGTTGCGCGCGGTGTAGTCCTCCCACCAGCGGATGCGCGCAAGCAGCTTCTCGCCGACTTCGCGGCTCACTGCGCGGCGCGTGAGCAGGTGCTCGGCGCCGTAGATCTCGGGCGTCTCGGAGAGAATCGCCGTTCCTCCGTTCCTGACAAGAAGATCCGCTGCAGCGCCCAGCGCAGGGTTGGCGCTGATGCCGGAATACCCGTCCGAGCCGCCGCACTCCAGGCCGAGGATGAGGTGGCTCGCGGGAGCCGGCTCGCGAGCGACGCGGTTCGCTTCCGGCAGCAGCGCTTTCACCCGGGCGATACCCTCGCGCACCGACTTGGTGGTGCCGCCCTTGTCCTGGATCGTGAACGCCTGCAGCCGCTCGGAGAGCTGCAGCTTTGCGGCATCCAGCCAGAAATTGATCTGGTTCGCCTCGCAGCCCAGACCGATGTTGAGCACCGCGAAGAAGTTGGAATGCTGCGCATAGCCGGCGAGCGTGCGGCGCAGGAGCTCCATGCCTTCGCCCTCACCCGCCATGCCGCAGCCGGTCTTGTGCGTGAGCGCCACCACGCCGTCGACGTTCGGGTAGTCGTGCAGGTCGTTCCTGAAGTGATCCGCCACCATGCGCGCCACGGTGGCCGAGCAGTTCACGCTGGTGAGAATGCCGATGTAGTTGCGCGTCGCCACTCTCCCGTCGGCGCGCCTGATGCCGAGGAACGTCGTTGGTGTTTCTAGAAATGAAGTTTCTTTTTTCTCAAGGCAAAACGCGTAGTCGCGCTCGAAGTCTCCCATGGCGAGGTTGTGAACGTGCACGTGCTCGCCGGCGCGTATCGGTCGCGTCGCGAAGCCGATGATCTGGTGGTAGCGTCGCACCGGCTTGCCCTCTCCGATGTCGCGAACGGCAAGCTTGTGGCCTGCGGGGATGGTGACCAGCACGGTCACCTTCTCCCTTCCCACCAGCGTTCCGGTCGCAATCTCGGTGCGCGCGATCACGATGTCGTCCTCGGGGTGCAGGCGGATGGTCAGATCTGCGGCTTGCAGCATGGTCTCGCCTCCGGGAAGTCGTCAGTGGTTGTCGCGCGGCACGAACGCGCCGCTCTTGCCGACCAGGAAATCGAGGTCGGCGCCGTCGCAGGCCTGCAGCACGTGGTCGTGGTAGAGCTTCCAGTAGCCGCGCTCGAGCGGCGGGTGAGGCGCCTTCCAAGCCGCCTTTCTTTTATCGAGAATTTCTTTAGGAACGAGAAGCTCGAGCTGTCTGCGCTCGACATCGAGCTCGATCTCGTCGCCGTTCTCCACCAGCGCCAGCGTGCCGCCGGCAGCGGCCTCGGGGCAGACATGGAGCACCACGGTGCCGTAGGCGGTGCCGCTCATGCGGGCGTCCGAGATGCGCAGCATGTCGGTGATGCCTTTCTTCAGGAGCTTCGGGGGAAGCGGCATGTTGCCGACCTCGGCCATCCCCGGGTAGCCCTTGGGGCCGCAGTTCTTGAGCACCATGACGCAATGCTCGTCGATGTCGAGCCGCGGATCGTCGATGCGGCGATGGAAGTCCTCGATGCTCTCGAACACCACCGCGCGGCCGCGGTGTCGCATCAGCGCCGGCGTCGCCGCCGAGGGCTTGATGATCGCGCCGTCGGGGCACAGGTTGCCGCGCAGCACGGCGATGCCGGTGTTCTCCTTGAA